>JAITIG010000091.1 GCA_031279575.1 Bifidobacteriaceae bacterium | reverse complement strand
GCGGCGCCCATTCGGGGTGCTCTTTCAACAGATCGTCGATTGTGACGTGGAGTGCGGTGGCGAGGGTGTCCAGGTCGGTGTCCATTGAACTGGCCTTTCAGGTCGGGGAAGTGGCCTTTTATCAGCACCGACACTGGGCGCCCCGCCCCAAGAAACCACGCCGGCGCGCCGAACACACCCCCCGGAATCAACGATCTAGGCGACGGTCCAGCCGCCCTCGCTCAGCGGCACCAGTTCGATCCAGGTGACGCCGGGCGAGAGCTTGACCTCGCCGCCGCCCGGGACCTTCAGCTCCAGCGGCGCCGAGTCGGAGGACTTCGACCACTCGACATCGATCGCCTTGCCGCCGCTGACGACAACGCCGTTGCCGGAGCCGACCACGATGCTCTCCGGGATTGGGCTGCCGGCCGCGTCGGTGCCCCCGGCCATCTCGATGCTGACCCCGATGGCGATGACGTTCTGCGCCGACAGGCGCACGCCGGAGGCTGATTCGGAGGGCGTCTCGCCCTCCGAGCGGAGGTAGGCCTGGGCGGCCTCGTCCCAGGTCCAATTGGGCTTGGCCACGCCTGAGAGGGTGACCTTGAGGGCGGCGGCCGGACGGCCGTCGACGGCGGCGGTGGCGCCCCCGGGCGCGTCGGCGAAGGCGAAGTCCGCCCCGGGCCAGGCGCGGTGGGCGTCATCGGCGGCGGCAAAGGCGTCGACGGTGTTGAGATAGAGATTGTGCGGCATGGAGCGGTCGGTCGAACGGAAGAAGCCGGCCCCGCCCGAATCCTCGGTCAGCAGCTGCAACCCGGCGGCCTTGGCCTTTTCGAGGAACCGCGCCTGGCCCCCCGAGCAGGCCAGAATGCCGCCGGTGCGGCCGAGGATTGGCCCGTCCATGGGCCGCACGGAACGCACCGGGCCCACGGAACTCGGCGTCTGCGAGTTGAAGACCGCGATGAACCGGGACTCGCCGCCCTCGACCATCTGCTCCCAGACCATGTCGGCCTGGTCCAGGCCCGCCTGCGGCCTGGCCACCTTCGGGTTTTCAACTTTGACCGCCAGGGCCGGGCGTTCGATGACGTCGCCCGGCAGGCCCGTCAAGGGCCAGGTGGCGGGGACCTCCGGGGGCGCCGCCTTGCTCGTGGCCGCCACGGCGGTCTCGGTCGTGGTGGTGGTGGTGGCGGCCCCCTTGCCGCAGGCCGTGGACGCGGCCACGGCCAGCACCAACGTCAGAGTTGTGGCGGCGGCGCGGCGGGGAAGGCTGGCATGCATTTAGTTCTCCTGTGCTGACTTCGACTTACCTGCCCACTGTAGGCACACCAGCCGCCGCGGGCGGCGAAGCCGCCCGGTGTGGCCCGACTTGGCCCGGCCGGGCCCGATGGCGCCGCCGGGCCCGTTCGCGTTGCCGGGCCCGCTCGCGTTGCCGGGCCGGCTGGGGTTGCCGGGCCGGCTGGGGTTGCCGGGCCCGCTCGCGTTGCCGGGCCGGCTGGGGTTGCCGGGCCCGTTCGGGTTGCCGGGCCCGATGGCGTTGCCGGGCCCGATGGCGCGGCCGGGCCCGATGGCGCGGGGCGAAGGTTAGGGTTGTCCTCCGTGGGGCTCCAAGAGTTGATCGAGCGCCTGGGCGCGGCCCTGGCAGGCGGCCCGCCACTGGTGGCGGGCCGCGATCCCGACCAGGCGGCTCTGGCCGGCGCCGCGGCGCCGGCGGGCACGGCGGTGGTGGTGGCGACCTCCGGATCGACCGGCACGCCCAAATTGGTGGCGCTCAGCGCCGCCGCCATCCGGGCCTCGGCCGAGGCCAGCGCGGACCGCCTGGGCGGCCCCGGGCATTGGCTGCTGGCCCTGCCGACCGACCACATCGCCGGGCTGAACGTGGTCATGCGGAGCCTGCTGGCCGGCGGCCCGCCCACAACCATGGCGCCCGGCCGTTTCAGCGCTCAAGCCTTCGCCGCCGCCTGCGCGGCCATGCCCGCCGGGCGGCGCCTCACCTCGCTGGTGCCCACCCAACTGCGGCGGCTGCTGACCGGCGGGCCAGACGGCATCGGCGGGCTGGCGAGCTTCGACGCCGTGCTGGTGGGCGGCGCGGCCCTGGCGCCGCGACTGCGCCGGGCGGCCGAGGCGGCGGGCGTGCGGGTGGTCGCCACCTACGGGGCGGCCGAGACCGGCGGCGGCTGCGTCTACGACGGCCGTCCCCTGGACGGCGTCAGCTTGGCGCTGGCGCCCGGCGGGCGTGTGGAGGTGGCCGGGCCGGTGCTGGCCAGCGGCTATCTGGGGGCCTCGGCGCAGGGCCTCGGCCGCGAGCGGGCGGGGTTCTTCGAGCGCGCGGGGCGGCGCTGGTTCGCCAGCCGCGACCTCGGAAGCTGGGACGATGACGGCCGCCTGATGATCACCGGCCGGGCCGACAACGCCATCACCACCGGGGGCGAGACCATCAGCCCGGAACCGGTCGAAGACCTGCTCCGCGACCTGCCCGGCGTGGCCGATGCCGTCCTGGTGGGGTTGGCGGACGCGGCCTGGGGCGAGTTGGTGACCGCCCTGGTGGTGTCGCGGGCCGGGCGGCGGCCCGGCCTGACCGAGCTGCGCCGGGCGGTCAAGGAGCGTTTCACTCCCGCCCACGCCCCGCGGGCTCTGGGCTTGATGGCGGCCCTGCCGGAAGTCGCTCCTGGGAAACCCGACCGCCTGGCGGCGGCCGCCTCAGCCGCCGCCTTGGCGGCGGCCGGCCAACTCGACCGGCTGGACCAGCCCGGCGGGCACGCCCGGCCCGGCCAGCCCGCCCGGCGCTCCCGGTCTGCCCCCCGCTCCCAGCCCGGCGCGCCCGGCCAGCCCGCCCGGCGCTCCCAGCCCGCCGCGCCCGGCCAGCCCGCCGCGCCCGACCAGCCCGCCCGGCGCTCCCAGCCCGGCCAAACGGCCGGGCCGCACCCGCTCCCCAGCGACGGCCCGGTAGGGTGAGGTTCGTGGCAAGTCCAAGTCAATGGATCGCGGGGCTGCGGCCCAGAACACTGCCGGCGGCGGTCTCACCGGTGCTGGTCGGAATCGGCTCGGTCTGGCTGGCCGACTCGCCCCCGCTCTGGAACCGGGCGGCGCTGGCCCTGGCCGTGGCGCTGGCCCTGCAGATCGGGGTCAATTTCGCCAACGACTATTCGGACGGCGTGCGCGGCGCCGACCGGGCCCGGCGCGGCCCCACCCGGCTGGTCGAATCCGGGGCGGCCTCGCCCCGGGCCGTCAAGACGGCGGCCTGGATCGCGTTCGCGGCGGCGGCCGCGGCCGGCGCGGCCCTGGTCTGGTTGACCGGTCAGTGGTGGTTGTTGGCCGTCGGCGCCGCCGCCATCGCAGCGGCCTGGTTCTACACCGGCGGGCGGCGGCCCTACGGCTACATGGCGCTGGGCGAGGTCGCCGTCTTCATTTTCTTCGGCCCGGTGGCGGTGCTCGGCACCGCCTACACCCAGCACCTGACCGTCACCTGGCGGGCGGGCGTGGCCTCGGTCGGCGTCGGGCTGTTGGCCTCGGCCATCTTGATGGCCAACAACCTGCGGGACATCGCCGCCGACGCCGCCGCCGGCAAGACCACCTTGGCCGTCAAGCTGGGCGAGTCGCGGGCGCGGGCGGTCTACGCCTGGGAGCTGTGGCTGGCGCTGGCCGCCGCCGCCGTCTGCGCCATCGGCCGCCCCCGGGTCTTGGTGGTGCTGCTGATGGCGATCCCCGTGGCGCGGCTGGGCAGCGCGGTCGGTTCGGGCGCGCGCGGCCAGTCCCTCGTCCGGGTGCTGGCGCTGACCGGCCAGGTCGAGTTGGGGTACGCCATCCTCTGCGGCTTGGCCCTGGCCGACCTCGGGGTTTTCGAGTAGCCGCCAGGGCGCGGAGGCAGCGCGCGGCCGAAGCCAAGGGGCCGGGGGACGCCGACCGGCGCTGCGATGGGTAGGCTAGGTTGGCGTGGCGAAGGTCCTGTTGCTGTACGTGTTGCCGCTGGCGCTGATGGTTTACGCGATCGTCGACTGCGCCGTGGACGATGACGTCGAACGCACGTCGGTGCCCAAGTCCATGTGGATCATGATCATTGTCATACTGCCTTACTTCGGGCCGCTGGCCTGGTTGGCCGTGTCCAAGATCGCCAAGCCGGCGACCAGGCGGACAACGCCGCCGGGGGCTCTGCCGCATCGCCGTCCCCGCCGTCCGGGGCCGCTGGCGCCGGACGACAACCCCGACTTCCTGCGCCACCTGTCCGAGGAGCAGGCCCGCCGCGAGCGCGAGCGCCGCCGCAAGAAGCCGGGCGAGGACCCGGACCCGCCCGCGGCGCACTCCCCGGACCGCGTTTAGCCGCCACGCCGGCCACGCCCCGCCGGCCCACGCCGACCGCGCCACGCCGACCGCGCCGCGCCGGCCACGCCACGCCGGCCACACCCCGCCGGCCCGAGCCACCCCCGCGCCGCCCCCGGGCCAGGCTCTACCGCAAGTGTTCGGGCAGCAGGTCGCCGGCCGGCTCGTAGTAGCCGACGGCGCTCAGCCGGTCGCCTTGGTAAACCAACGACGTGACGGAGGCCAAAGAGCAAAGGCGCCCGCGCGGCATCGGCCATAGGGACTTGCCCTCCGCCCGCAGCCTGGCCCGCCAGATGGGCGATTGGTGGGAGACGATGACGGCGCGCCCGCCTGGGATCTCGCGGCGGACCTCGGCCAAGACGGCGTGCATGCGTTCGGCGATGCGGTTGTAGGGCTCGCCCCAGGAGGGTTTGAACGGGTTGTGGAGGCGCACCAGCGCCTTCGGTTTGAGCAGGGCCGGCATGTTGACGCGCTGGCCGGCCAGGGACGAGCCCGCCTCGATGACGCGCGGCTCGCGGCGGACTTCGAGCCCGAGCGCCTCGGCGATCGGGGCGGCCGTCTCCTGCGCCCGTTCCAGCGGGCTCGCCAGCATCAGGTCGACCGGCGGCGCCCCGGCACGGGCGAAGTGGTCGGCCACCCGTTCGGCCATGCGTCGGCCGCGCTCGGACAGGTGGTAGCCGGGCAGGCGTTCGTAGAGCACGGATTCGGGATTGTGGACTTCGCCGTGACGGACAAGGTGGATCGTGGTTCGCGGCTCGGCCATCCCTCTAGTCTGATTGGCCTGGCCGCCCAGGTCCAATTGGGGCACAAGAACGCCCACCCCCGGTCCGATGCCGTGGGGCCGGGTACCAGCACCGCGCCGGCGCCGGGCGCGCGGTTGGCGGGCGCTTCGGGAGGGGTGGATACTAGGTCTGGTGACCGCAACAGTCGGTGGAACGCCGCCAGCCCAGCCTGCGGGCCAAGGCGGCGAGGCGCCCGCAGCCGCAGGCGTGGTCGGCGCATTCTTCGACGTCGACAACACCATCTTGCGGGGCGCGAGTTCTTTTCATTTGGGTGTCGGTCTTTACCGGCGCCGGTTGTTGTCGCTGCGCGACATTGTCCGGTTCGCGCGCATCAATTTGCGTTATGTGCTGTTCGGCGAGTCCGAAAGCGGGCTGGCGGCGGCTCGCACG
Organism: Bifidobacteriaceae bacterium; assembly: GCA_031279575.1. Next base: position 4,598 of record JAITIG010000091.1, on the reverse strand, counting down.
CATTCGCTCGACGCCATCAAGGGGAAGCCGGTGGCGCAGATGGTGGCGGTGGCGGAGCAGGTCTGGGACGAGGTCTTGGCGGCGCGGGTTTATCCCGGCGCGAAGGAACTGGTGGATCGGCATCTGGCCCAGGGCCATGAGGTCTGGCTGATCTCGGCCTCGCCCACGGCGGTGGTGGACCTGGTGGCGACGAGGGTCGGCGCCACCGGCGGCCTTGGCACCGAGGCCGAGTCGGTGGGCGGCTTTTTTACTGGTCGGCTGGTGGGCGGGCTGTTGCACGGCCCCGCCAAGGCGGCGGCGGCCCAGCGCCTAGCTGAGGATCGCGGCCTCGGTTTGGCCGGTTCTTACGCCTACGGCGACTCGGCCAATGACATTCCGATCCTGTCGCTTGTCGGCCATCCGTGCGGGATCAACCCCGACAAGCGCCTGCGGCGGTATTGCCGCGAGCATCGCTGGCCGGTGCGCGAGTTCCGCGACAAGCGCCGCGCGGTGCGCCGGTCGCTGCGGGCGGCGTCGCGGGTGGGGGCCGCCTGGGCGGCCTGGGTTGTGTTCCAGCGCCTGCTGCGGGGCTTTCGCCGTCGTTTCAGGGCTTGACTTTGCGCTGAACGCGCGTTTAGTATGCTGCACATGCGTTCAGCCACACCGTCTGGGGCGCCCCCCGGCCCGCCGCCCGCTCCCGGGTCTCCGCCCACTCCCGGCCCGCCGCCCGCTCCCGGGTCGCCGCCCGCCCCCGGGTCGCCGCCCGGCCCGCCGCGCGGACGCGAACCCGAGGCCGGGCCGCCTGACCGCGACCCGGACCGCACCGCCCGCGCACGCATCCGCGACGCCGCCATCGAGTTGTTCTCGACCGAGGGCTTCGGCGTCTCAGTCCGCCGCGTCGCGGCGGCGGCCGGCGTCTCGCCCGGCCTGGTGATCCATCACTTCGGGTCCAAGGAAGGCCTCAAAGAGGTCTGCGACCAGCGCATCGGCGAAGTCATGCTGGACCTCAAGTCCGCCACCATGGCGGCGCCGGCGGACGCCGCCGAGGCCAATCTGCTGCACCAATTGGCCAACGCCGACTCCTACAGCTACGTCCTCGGCTACCTCCTGCGAGCGCTCAGCGCGGGCGGCGAAGCCGCCCGGAGCTTCGTTCAGACCATGACCGAGGCGACCGAGCGGCTGCTGGAGCGCGGCGTCGCCGCCGGGACCATGGTGCCCTCCCGCGACCCGGCCGCCCGCGCCCGCTACCTGACCTGTTGCGGCATCGGCGCGCTGATGGTCTGGCAGGCGGCCCAGCCGCAGTCCCAGGGCTGGACGGCCTCCGAGCGCGTCAAGGGCTTCCTGGCCGCCCTCAGCCTGCCGAGCCTCGAGCTTTGCACCGACGGCCTGTTCACCAACTCGGCGCTGCTGGACGCCTACCTGGCCGGCGCCGCCAACCCCGACGCCGCCAACCCCAACGCCCAACCTGACGCCAACGCCAACCCCAGCCCCGACCCCGACCCCGACCCCGACCCCGCGAACAAGGTGCCCCCAAATGACCAAGACGACTGACGCCATCGTGCTCCGGGACCTGAAGAAGTCCTTCGGCAAGGTCAAGGCCCTGGACGGCCTCGACTTGACGGTCGCCCGCGGCGAGACCGCCGGCTTCCTCGGCCCCAACGGCGCCGGCAAATCGACCACCATCCGGGTGCTGCTCGGCCTGATCCGCGCCGATCGGAGCTCCGGCCCGGCCGCGGTCCTCGGCTTGGACCCCTGGTCTGACGCCGTTGAACTGCATAAACGCCTCGCCTACGTGCCCGGGGACGTGAACCTGTGGCCCACGCTGACCGGCGGCGAGACGATCGACTACCTGGGCGCCCTGCGCGGCGGGCTCGACCAGGCCAAGCGCGCCGAGCTGATCGAGCGCTTCGAACTCGACCCGACCCGCAAGAACCGCGCCTACTCCAAGGGCAACCGACAGAAGGTGGCGCTGGTGGCGGCGCTGGCCGCGCGCGCGGACCTATACCTGTTCGACGAGCCGACCGCCGGCCTCGACCCGCTGATGGAGGCGGTTTTCACCGACTGCCTCAGCCGACTGGGCCGCGACGGCGCCACCGTCCTGCTCTCCAGCCACATCCTCGCCGAGGTCGAGAAGACCTGCGACACGGTCACCATCATCCGCTCCGGCCGCGCCGTCGAGGCCGGCACGCTGGCCGAGCTGCGCCACCTCACCCGCTTCCGGATCGAAGCCCAGTTGCGCGCCTCCCCCGCCGCGCTGGCCGCTTTGCCGGGGGTGCATGACTTGGCGCACGATGCCGTCAGGGCCACTTTCGCTTGTGACAGCGCCGCGCTCGACTCGGTCATGGCGGCCCTGGCCGGTCTGGGCATTGACAGCCTGCGTTGCGCGCCGCCGTCGCTTGAGGAACTGTTCTTGTCGCACTACTCGTCGGCTGAGGGCGGGACCGGCGGGTCCGCCCGTGTCGCTGGGGGCGGCATCGCGGGCGCTGGCGCTGTCGCGGGCGCTGGCGGCGAAGCCGCCGAGGGGCGCTAGCGATGGCCGCCCGCGCCCGCCCATCCGAGGCGAGGGGATTTAGGAAGCTGACGCGCGGCATCGTCCGGCGTGACCGTCTGCGGCTGGGACTCTGGCTGGTGGCCGTGCCGGCGGTGACGCTGCCGTCGCTGGCCGCCTACGGCAGCGTCTTTGAGACCGAGCAGAGCGCCCAGGCGCGGGCCGCCCTGATGGCGACCCCGACCGGGACGGTCTTCGGCGGGCCGGGCTACGGGCTGGACAATTACACGGCCGGCGCGATGGTCGCCAACGAACTGCTGCTGTTCCTCGACATAACGGTCGCGCTGGCGGCGTTGCTGCTGGTCACACACATGACGCGGCGCGAGGAGGAGACTGGGCGCCTCGAGTTGGTGGGCGCGGCGCCGGTTGGGCGGCGGGCTGGGCTGGCGGCGGCGGTGGCTGTGACGGCCGCAGAAGTGACGGGCATCGGGCTGGCGCTGGGGTTCGGCGCCATGCTCTACCCGGAACTCGACCCGACCGACTGCCTCGCCCTCGGCTTGGCGATCGCCGCCACCGGGCTGGCCTTCACCGGGCTCGGCGCCTTGGCCGCGCAGGTGTCCGGCACGGGGCGGGGCGCGGCCGGCCTGGGCGCGGCCGTGCTGGGCGGCGCCTTCTTGGCGCGGGCGGTCGGGGACACGGCGGCGGCGCGCGGCGACTCGGCCTGGGCGAGTTGGCTCTCGCCGCTCGGTTGGCCCAACCAAACGCGGGTGTTTGTCGACCTGCGCTGGTGGCCGATCCTCCTGTCTCTCGCGTTCGCCCTGGTCACGGGCGCGGCGGCGGCGTTCCTGGCGGCCCGCCGGGATCATGGCGCGGGCCTGGTGGCGCCTCGGGCGGGACCAGCCCGGGCGTCCGCGGCCCTGGCCGGGCCGCTCGGCCTGGTCTGGCGGCGGACCCGCGTCAGCCTGCTCGGCTGGACCGCCGGCGCGGTCACGCTGGCCTTGTGCATGGGACCGGTGCTCGGGTCGCTGAGCGACTATCTGACCGACAACCCGGTCATGTCCGAATGGCTGGGACTCGACCCGGCCGCGGGCGCGAGCGCGGTGATCGAGGGTTTCACCGCGCTCATCATCCTCTACCTGGCCATGCTCTTGGCCGCCAGCGCGATCTCAGCCGTGGGCGCCTTCCCCGGCGATGAGCGTCAGGGCTTCGCCGCCCGCCAACTGGCCGAGCCGGTGGCGCGCGAGCGCCTGCTGGGCGCCACCCTGGGCGGCGCGACAGCTTCGACACTGGTCGGCTTCGGCCTTGCGGCCGGGGCGTACGTGCTGGTGGTGGCGCTGAATCCGACTGTGTCCCCAGGCCTGGCGGCGGATGTGGCGGCGGCCTCGCTGCGCGCGCTGCCCGGGCTGGTCGCCACCGTCGCCCTGGCCGGGTTCTTGGTGGCGGCCTTCCCTCGCCTGGCGGCCCTCAGCTGGGCGCCATTCGCCTACGCCTTCGCCCACGTCATCTTGGGGCCGGCGCTGAAGCTGCCGGATTGGACGCGGTACCTCTCGCCGCTGAGCGCCGTCCCCTATTCGCCCGCCACCGCCCCGGACTGGCCCGCCCTGGCCACGCTCCTGGTGGCCGCCGCTGCCCTCGCCTTCGCCGCCTTCCGCCGCTTCCGGACCCGCGACCTCCTCAACTGATGGCACGCCGGTTCTCGGCTGAGCGTGGGCGGTCAGGGCTGGCGGGCCAAGGAGCGCAGGCAAGCGCAGGCCTGGGCGGTGGCCGCGGCGGCCACCAAGGCCAACCAGACCGCGGGCGGGATCAGGCCGGCGGTCCCCGTCAACATTGCGCCCCAAACTGCTGCCGCTAGCTGCGGCCGGACTTGCCAGGCGGCCCGCAAGACCGGCGCCGGGTCGCCCATCGGCGAATACATGGGCACGTCAAGGGCGCCGGGGGTGGCGCCGCCGATCCGGTCAAGGGTGTTCAAGCAGACCATCACCACGGCTGTGGCCAGCCAAATCAGCGCCGAGGCGGCCCCTGGCGGCCAAAGCTGGCCGGCCCCGCCCGCCCCGCCGGCCCCGCCCGCCCCGCCGGCCCCGCCGGCCAGACCAGCCGGGCCGGCCCCGCGGGGGAGCACATCGCCCACCCC
>JAITIG010000083.1 GCA_031279575.1 Bifidobacteriaceae bacterium | reverse complement strand
CCGGCCGGGGCCGGGCGGGCGGTGGCCTGGCCGGCCAGGCCCGCCTCTGCCAGGTGGGACAGCAGGCGGCGGCCGGCGTCGACCTCGGTGCCGCCGCACCGGGCCACCAACTGGTAGGCCTGCTGCCAAGCCTCCCAGGCGGCGCTGGCCGGGAACCAGAAGGCGGCGCCGAAATCCGCCTCGCGCAAGGCCACCAGGCCGCCAGGGCGCGCCACCCGCACCACCTCGCGCAAGGCCGCCGCCGGGCGCTCCAAGTGGTGCAGCACCTGGTGGATGTGGACCACGTCGAAGGCGGCGTCCGCGAAAGGCAGCTCGTAGACATCCCCGACCCGGAACTCCAAATTCCAAGGGCGGGCCGGATCAGCCTGGGCGGCGCGCACGGCATCGGGCTCCAAATCGACGCCGACCACCTGGCCGGGCGCCACATGCGCAGCCAAATCCCTGGTCAGCGCCCCTCCGGCGGACCCAATGTCAAGCAGGCGCAAACCGGGGCGCAAGTGCGGGGCAAGGTGGGCGGCCGAGTTGGCGACCTTGCGGCCGGCGTGGGCGCGGGCCACCGAATCGGCGTGCCCGTGGATGTAAGGGCTCATGTGCGGGAGTGTAAGTCCATAGAGTTGGAGGCGTGCTGCTGCGCCAAACTCTGGACAAGATCAAAGCCGGCCCCGCCGAGGCCGCCGCCGAGGAGGCCCTGTACGCCTTCATCGGCTGGGCCGAGGGCGCCGGCCTCAGCCTCTACCGCCACCAAGAGGACGCGCTGGTGGCGTTGGCGGCCGGCCAGCATGTGATTCTGGGCACCCCAACCGGCTCCGGCAAATCCCTGGCGGCGGCCGGCGCGCTGGCCGTGGCCACCGCCCAAGGCGGCCGCGGCGTCTACACCGCCCCCGTCAAAGCCCTGGTCAGCGAAAAATTCTTCGACCTGATCGGTTTGCTCGGGGCCGAGCGGGTGGGGCTGATGACCGGGGACGCCACAGTCAACCCGGACGCCCCCGTGATCTGCTGCACCGCCGAAATCCTGGCCAACCAGTCGCTCCGCCTAGGCGACGCCACACCCTACGCCACCGTGGTGATGGACGAGTTCCACTTCTACTCCGACCCCCAGCGCGGTTGGGCCTGGCAAGTCCCCCTGCTGACGATGCCGTCCGCCCAGTTCCTGCTCATGAGCGCCACCTTGGGGGACGTCGGCTTCTTCGTCAAAGACTTGGAGCGGCGCACCGGCAGGCCGGTGGCGGCCATCACCGACGCCCCCAGGCCGGTGCCGCTTGAGTTCAGCTACGAGCTGCTGCCCTTGCCGCAACTGGTCACCGGCCTGGTCAAAGGCGGCCTCACCCCCGCCTACGTGGTGCAATTCACCCAACGGGAGGCAGTTGAGCTGGCCGGGCTGCTGGCCGCGCTGCCGCTGGTTGGGCGGGAGCGGCAAGCGGCCTTGAAAGACGGCATCGGCGATTTCAAATTCAGCTCCGGGTTTGGGGCGACTTTGAGCAAACTGCTGCGCAAAGGCATCGGCCTGCACCACGCCGGCATGCTGCCGCGCTACCGGCGGCTGGTCGAGCGCCTGGCCGGGGAGGGGCTGCTGGCGGTGGTCTCCGGCACCGACACGCTCGGGGTGGGCGTCAACCTGCCGATCAAGACCGTGGTGATGACCTCGCTGGTGAAGTTCGACGGCCGGCGCGTGCGCCGCGTCAACGCGCGCGAGTTCCACCAAATCGCCGGGCGGGCCGGGCGGGCCGGCTTCGACGCGCTGGGCCATGTGGTGGTCCAGGCGCCGGAGCACGCCATCGACCAGGCGCGGGCGGCGGCCAAAGCCGAGGAGGCCGAGCGGGCGGGCGGGGCGGCGGCGGCCAAAGCCCGGGCCAAAGCCCGGGCCAAAGGGCCGGCCGGGCAGGCCAAGGGGCAGGTGTCGTGGTCGGAGCAGACCTACCAGAAGCTGGTGGCCTCCCCGCCGGAGCCCTTGACCTCGAAGATGCGGGTGACCCACGCCATGGTGCTGCAACTGCTGGCCCGCGGCCAGGACGCGGTGGCGGCCGCCCACCAGCTGCTGACCGACAACCACGAGCCGCCCCGGCCGCGCAACCGGCTGCTGCGGGACGCCTGCCGCATCTACCACTCGCTGCGGGTGGGCGGGGTGGTGGCGCACAGCCCCGGCCGGGTGGCCTTGGCGGTGGACCTGCCGGACGACTTCGCCCTGGGCCAGCCGCTGACGCCGTTCGCCTTGGCGGCCTGCGAACTGCTGGACCCGGACTCCCCCACCTACGGGCTGGACCTGGTGTCTGTTTTCGAGGCCACCCTAGAGCCGCCCGCCGCGATTCTGCTGGCCCAGGAAAAGGCCGCCAAAACGGAGGCTTTGGCCCGCATGAAAGCCGAGGGCTGGGAGTATTTGGACCGGATGAACGCCTTGGACCAGATCACCCACCCCAAACCGCTGGCGGAGTTTTTGGAGGCGGCGCTGGCCGTCTACCGGCGCTCCCACCCGTGGGTGGCCGGCTACGAGCTGACCCCGAAGTCGATCGTGCGCGAGATGCGGGAGAACGCCCAAACTTTCGCCGAGTTTGTCTCCCGCTACTCCCTGGGGCGCTCCGAGGGCGTGCTGCTGCGCTATTTGACGGACGCCTGGCACGCTTTGACCCGGTCCGCGCCGCCGCAGGCCAGGCCCGCCTTGGCGGAGCTGGCCGAGTGGCTGGGGGAGATGATCCACAGCGTCGATTCGAGTTTGATGGACGAATGGGAGGAGTTGAGGAGCATTGGCCAAGCCGACCAGGCCCAGCACGCCGCCTAGCCCGGCGCCGGCCGGGCCGCTTGGGGGGCCCGCCGCCAAGAAGGCGCCGCCAACCCGCGCCATCCGGGCGTTGGAGGCGGCCGGCCTGCCCTACCGCCTGGCCCGGTTCGACCCGGGCGCCGGCGCGCCCGGCGAGGGCTACGGCCGGGCCGCCGCCCGAGCTTTGGGGGTGGACCCGGCCAGCGTCTTCAAAACCCTGATGGTGCTGGTGGACGGGGCGCTGTGGTGCGCCGTGGTGCCCGCCAGCGGCGAATTGGACCTCAAAGCCATGGCCCGCGCCGCCGCTGGCAAAAAGGCCGCGATGGCCAGCGTGCTGCAAGCCGAGCGCGCCACCGGCTACGTGGTGGGCGGCATCTCGCCGCTGGGCCAGCGCCGGGCCCACCCGACTGTGATCGACACCAGCGCCATGGCCCAACCCCAGATCTTGGTCTCAGCCGGCGCCCGGGGCCTGGACGCCGCCTTGGCGCCGCGCGACCTGGCCCGCCTGACCCGGGCCCGAGTGGACGAGATCGGCCGGCTGACCTGACGCGGCGGGCGGGCGGGTGGCAGACTTTGGGGATGGCTGAGAACCCGAACCAGGCTGGGGCTGCTAGCGCCGAGGGGAGGTTGGCGGCGCTGGGCGCCGAGTTGCCGGCGCCGCCCGCGGCTTTGGCGGCTTACGCGCCCGTCCGGGTGGCGGGCCGGACCGCGTTTGTCTCCGGGCAGCTTCCAGTCCAAGAGGGCGTGGCGGTCTACCGCGGCCGGCTCGGCGCCGAGTTGGGGACCCAGGACGGGTACCGCGCCGCCCGCCTGGCGGCGGTCAACCTGCTGGCCCAGTTGCGCGCCGCCTTGGGCAGCTTGGACGCGGTGGCCCAGGTGGACCGGGTGGCGGTGATGGTCGCCTCGACCCCCGAGTTCGCCGAACACCCGCAGGTGGCGAACGGCGCGTCCGAGCTGCTGGCCAGCGTCTTCGGCCAGGCCGGCCGCGCCGCCCGGGTGGCCTACGGCGTGGCCTCGCTCCCCCTGGGCGCCGCGGTGGAGGTCGAAGCCCAGGTCACACTGCGCTAGGCGGCGCGCCTGGCCCCGGGGCGGGGTCAGAACTTGCCCGACATGCCGCCGTGGGCTATGCCGGAGGAGCCGAAATGCGAGCCGGAGCCGGAGCCGCCGCCGCCAGAGGAGCTGAGGTCGACCACAGTGGTGTACTGGCGCACCATGCGGTCGGTGGACTGCGTCAACGTCAAACTAGACGGGTCCAGGTAGGGCAGCGCGGCAACCGCCGGGCGCACGCTCTTCAACTGCCGGCGCCACACCGTGACCGGCGCCAACCCGCCCACCAAGGCCGCCCCCAGGGCCGCCAAGCCGACCCACTCCCATTTGACGCGCGCGTCATCGTAATAGGTCTTGTCCACCAGGCGGGCGAACTCGCCCAGCGCCTCCTTCCAGGCGCCCCGGGACAGGGCCGGCACCACGGCCTGGACGATCCGCTCCTGCCGGGCGTCGCTGAACACCTCGATCGACTCGCCCGTGGTGGACAGCGCCCAATCCCTGTCATCCATTGAGACCAGGAACAACACCCCGGACCGGGTGGGGCCCTGGCCGTAGCCGGCGCTCGCATCCGAGCCGGGGGTGAAAGGATCCTCCGGGCTAGGCCCGTAGTCGAAGAAGTCGTCCGCGAAGGCCGTGGCAGACCGCCCATCCAGCTCCGGGACGGTCACAACCACCACATCCGCCCCCCGCTCGCGGCTGATCCGCCCCAACTCCGCCCCCAGCGCCGCCTCGTCGGCGGGGCCCAGCAGGTCGGCGCCGTCCACCAGCAGGGGCAGACCGGAAGCCGGGGAGGCGGCGTCCTGCGCCGCCGCGCCCGATGCCGTGCCCCACGCCGCGCCCGCCAAGGCCAGACCCAGCCCCAGCGCCAAAGCGGCGCCGCGCCGGCCGGCCACAGCCGCCCGCGGGCTCATGACAGCGCCCCCACCAGCAGCGCGATCCCGGCGCCCAAGACCGCTGAACCGCCGCCGAGCAGGCTGAGCCAGCGCCAATAGGCTTTGCGGTCGAGCGGCAGATCGCCCACCATGCGGCCGGTTTGGCCGTTCATGGCGAAGGTGAAGCGCTGGCCGCGCCAGATCGTGGTCAGCATCCAAACCGGCAGCAAGGCGTAGTGGACCACGGCCTTTTTCACCGCCACCTGGGCGTTGGCGCACACCACCGAGCTGTAACCGCGCACCGTGCCCCGAAAGACGCGGCCGGCGGTCTGGTCGAGCCGCTGGCGGGCCCGCAGCTGGGCTTTGTCGGAGTCGAGGTCGTAGCGCTCGGCCAGGAAGCCCGCCAGGTAGCCGGCCTGGAAGCGGACCGACTGGCTGAGGTCGAACGGCTCAATCGACTCCATGATGGCGTCTGGCATGTTGACCGAGCCGTCCACCGGCACACCCCAAAACCGGACCCCGCCCTGGCGCAGCGCCAAGAACTCCTGGGTTGTGGTGTACCGCTTGGAGCCCATGGTTCGCGAGCGGGACCGGGAGGCGGTGTAGGTCTCCGTCACCACTGTGTCGAAGTCGAAAAGCCAAAACGGGATGTAGACGCCTTTGACCTCGTCGATGAAGTTCTGCTCCGAGAAGACCTTCGGCAGCAGGCGTTTGCCGAGGTAAAGCTTGCGCAAGGCCTCGACCGCCTGGTCGCGGGTGTAACGGAAGGGAATCACCAGATCGGGGGCCAGCTCGCCCGCCACCTGGCCGGTGATGACGATGGGGCTGCGGCAGTAGGGGCAGGTGCCGGCCGCGGCGGTGGGGTCCGCCACCACTTGGGCGCCGCAGGAATTGCAGCTGTACTCCGCCAGATTCGGCGCCTGGCCCGGGGGCGGCGGCGCGCTTTGCAGGCCGGCCGGGATGGCGCCCCAGCCGGCCGCCCCCGACTGGGCGGCGCCGCCTGGGGCGGGCGCGGCCTGCTGCGGCGCGCCCTGGCCCGGCCCGCCGCCTGCCGGCGGCGCTTGGCCCGGGGGGCTTTGGAAGGCGGCTGGGTCGTAGACAGAGCCGCAGTTGGCGCACACCATGGCGCCGCGGGCCGCGTCCCACCCGACATTGCCGCCGCAGCGGGGGCACTTGTAGTCGATCGCTTGCGACATCGCGCGGCTCCTTGGACTCGGGTTGGGCTCCCCCAATTGTGGCAGACAGGGCTGGGCGGCAGGGGCGGCGGGCGGGCGGCGGCGGGCGCGCGGCGGAATCGGGCGCGGGCGGCGCGGCCCGTCGGCGCGGCCCGTCGGCGCGGCCCGGCGGGGCGGCCAGCGCGGCGCCGGCGGGGCGGGCGGCCTGGCGCCCGGCGCCTTACTCGGCGGCCTTCTCGCGGCGGCGGCGCCAGCGGATCGCGGCGTCGATGAAGCCGTCCAAGTCGCCATCGAACACCGCGGCCGGGTTGGAGACCTCGTGCTCGGTGCGCAAATCCTTCACCATCTGGTAGGGATGCAGCACGTAGGAGCGCATCTGGTCGCCCCACGAGGCCTTGATGTCGCCCGCCAGCTCCCGCTTCTTGGCCGCCTCCTCGGCCCGGCGCAGCACCAGCAGGCGGGATTGGAGGACGCGCAGCGCGGCCGCCCGGTTCTGGATCTGCGACTTCTCATCCTGCATCGAGACCACAATGCCGGTCGGCAAGTGCGTCATGCGCACCGCCGAATCAGTGGTGTTGACAGACTGGCCGCCGGGGCCGGAGGAGCGGAAGACGTCAACCTTGATATCGCCCTCCGGGATGTCGATGCGGTCGGTGTCCTCAATCAGCGGGATCACCTCGACGGCGGCGAAGGAAGTCTGGCGCCGGCCCTGGTTGTCGAACGGCGAGATCCGCACCAGGCGGTGGGTGCCGCCCTCGACCGACAGGTTGCCGTAGGCGTAGGGGGCCTCGACCTCGAAGGTGACGGACTTCAGCCCCGCCTCCTCGGCGTAGGAGGTGTCCAGCACCTTGACCGGGTAGCCGTGGCGCTCAGCCCACCTCAGGTACATGCGCAGCAGCATTTCGGCGAAATCGGCCGCGTCCACGCCGCCCGCCCCGGAGCGGATCGTGACCACGGCGAAGCGCTCGTCGTACTCGCCGTTCAGCAGCGTGTGGACCTCCATGTCCGCCAGCGCGGCGCGCAAAGCGGCCAACTCCCGGAGGGCCTCCTCGCGGGTGTCTTGGTCGCCCTCGGCCTCGGCCATCTCAAACAAGACGCCCAGATCATCCAAGCGGCGGCGCATCGACTCCAGCTTTTCCAGTTCGCCTTGGGCGTGCGACAGGCGCGAGGTGACCTGCTGGGCCCGCTCGGGGTTGTCCCACAGGCCCGGCGCGGACGCCTCCCGGGACAGCTCCGCTATCTTGGCCCTGATCTCATCTGGCGCGTTGACCTGAGCAATCGAATCGAAAGTCTGAAGCAGGGCGCGCCATTCCGCCTGGAAATCCTCTGTCGCCATGCCGTCCATGGTATGGCCCGGCGGCTGGCGGGCGCGCCGCAACCGCCCCGGCCGGCCGGCGGCCGGCTTCGCCCGCCAGGGGGACGGCTGACCCCTTGCGGCCCAATAGGCTGTGGGCCGTGGGAACAACCGGCAGGCCAGAACCGCTGCGCGCCCCCACCCCCTGGCTGGTGGCGGTGGCGGGGATCGGGGCGGTGGCGTCCATCGCCACGCCCACCCCGTTTGGGGCCACCGCCGTGGGGCTGGCGCTGAGCGCCACCGCCGCCGCCGCCGCCACCGCGCCAACCACCGCCGGGCTGGTCGCCTGGCTGGCCTGCGCCACCTCGGTGGTCGGCGGAATTGGCGTCGACCTGCCCACCTACCTGCTGGTCGGGGTGCCGCTGTGGGCCATGGCGCGCTACTCCCCCGCCCCCCGGGTCGCCCTCGGGTCGCTGGCGGCGCTGCTTGGCGGCGCCCTGGCCGGCGGCTACGCCATCGCCGCCGACCTGCAAATCTACGTTCTGACCCCTTCGCCCCGGCTGCGCGGCTGGACCTTGACGCCGGACACTTGGCTCCAGGCCACCGCCCTGGCCTGCGTGGTGTGGCTGGTGGCGCTGCTGTTCTTGGCGGCCGGCCTGCTCAGCCGCTGGCGCGAGGCGGCGCGGGCCGCCCGCCAAGCCGACCAAGCCGGCCGGGCCAGGGCGGCCGCGCTGGCCGCCGAGCGCGCCCTGGCCGAGGAGCGCGCCAGCATCTCGCGCGAGATGCACGATATTGTGGCCCACTCGCTGTCCGTCATGATCGCCCAAGCCGATGGCGGCCGCTACGCCGCGGCGGCCAACCCGGCGGCCGCCCTGGGCGCGCTCGACGCCATCGCCAAAACCGGGCGCGACGCGCTCAGCGACCTGCGCGGCATCGTCCGGGTGCTGCGCGAGGGGCCGGAGGACCGCGACATGGACCTGCGGCCCGCCCCGCACGTCAGGGACCTGCGCGCGCTGGTGGACGAGACCCGCGCGGCCGGCCTGGACGTCACCTTGGTGCAAGTTGGCCAGACCCGCTACCTGCCGCCCGGGGTGGGCGCGGCGTTGCAGCGCATCGCCCAAGAGGCCCTGACCAACGCGCTCAAGCACGCCGGGCCGCAGGTCGAGGTCGTGGTGACAGAGCGGTGGCTGGCAGACCGCATCCAATTGGTGGTGTCCGATGACGGCCGGGGGGCCGCCGCCGCCAGCGACGGCGAGGGGCACGGCCTGCTGGGCATGCGCGAACGCGCTGAGATGCTGGGAGGCGCGCTGCGGGCGGGGCCCGGCCCAACCGGGGGGTTCAAAGTGATTGCGGAGGTGCCGCTGCCGGCGGCCAGACAGACAGGAGACGGGGCATGACCGAGACAAGCGGGCAGGCGGGGCCGATCCGGGTTTTGGTGGTGGATGACCAAGACCTGGTCCGCTCCGGCTTCGCCATGGTGATCGACTCGCAAGCCGACATGGCGGTGGTGGGCGAGGCCGGCGACGGCCACTCGGCCCTCAAAGCCGCCCTGGCGACCCGGCCGGACATTGTGCTGATGGATGTGCGCATGCCGGGCATGGACGGCATAGCCGCCACCGAGCAAATCGCGGCGATGGTCAAACCGCCGCCCAAGGTGATCATCCTGACCACCTTTGACCTGGACGAATACCTGATGGCGGCGATCCGGGCGGGGGCCAGCGGCTTTCTGCTGAAGGACGCCCCGCCCCAAGACATGCTCACCGCCATCCGCACCGTCCACGCCGGCGACGCGGTGATCGCGCCGGCCCCGACCAAGCGGCTGATCGCCTCGGTGGCGGCCGCCACCCCGCCCGACCCAGACGATGTGGCGGCCTTCGACCTGCTGACCGAACGCGAGATCGAAGTCCTGCTGATGATGGCCCAGGGCCTGGCCAACGGCGAGATCGCGGCCGCGCTGCAAGTCGCCGAGACCACCGTCAAAACCCATGTTGGCCGGATTTTGATGAAGCTGGAGGCCCGCGACCGGGTCCAGGCGGTGGTGGCGGCCTACCGGGGCGGCTTGGTCCAGCGCCACACCTGACCTGGCGCAAGTCCGGTTGGCGGCCCGCCCGGGGGCGGCCCGGGGGGCGGCCGGGGGGCGGCCGGGGGGCGGCCAGGGCGCTGGCAGGGGGTGGGCCGCAGGGCGGCCGGGGGCGCGGCCAGGGCGCTGACCAAGGCGGTCAGGGGGCGAGAGGGTACCACTGGAGGACCGCCGCCAAAGCCCTGGCGGCATAGGTTGACCCCATGACATCAAACGCGGTGGCGGCCCGCGGCCTGACCAAAATCTACGGCCAGGGCGAAACCCGGGTCCAAGCCCTCAGCGGGGTCGACCTGGACTTCGCGCGGGCGCGCTTCACCGCCATCATGGGCCCCTCCGGCTCCGGCAAGTCAACCCTGCTGCACCTCCTGGCCGGCCTCGACACCCCCACGGCCGGCGCGGTCTACTTCGGCGACCGCGAGATCACCACCCTGGGCGACACCGCCCTGACCCGCTGGCGGCGCGAGCACGTCGGCTTCGTCTTCCAAGCTTTCAACCTGCTGCCCATGCTCACCGCCGCGCAGAACATAGCCCTGCCGCTAGACCTGGCCGGCGCCGCGCCCGACCAAGCCTGGTGGGACACGGTGGTGTCGACCCTGGCCTTGGGCGACCGCCTCAGCCACCGCCCCGGGCAGCTGTCCGGCGGCCAGCAGCAGCGGGTGGCGCTGGCCCGCGCCGTCATCGCCAAACCGGATGTGGTCTTCGCCGACGAGCCGACCGGCAACCTGGATTCCCGCACCGGCCTGGAGGTGCTCTCCTTTCTGCGCCGCTCGGTGCGCGAGTTGGAGCAGACAGTGGTCATGGTGACCCACGACCCAGCGGCCGCCGCCTACGCCGAGCGGGTGGTGCTGCTGGCCGATGGCGCCCAAGCCGGCGAGATCCTCCACCCGACCAAGGAATCCGTCCTGGCCGCGCTGGACGAGCTATCCCTGGTCCAAGCCGTCTGAGAAGCCAAATGCTGCGCCTGTCCCTCCGTTTGATGCGCCGCTCGGCGCGGCACATCGCGGCCGGCGGCCTGGCCGTGGCCGTGGCCACAGCCTTCATGGCGGCCGCCTTGACCGGCGCGGCGGTGATGAACACCACCGTGCGCGACATGGTGGCGCAGCAGTTTGGCGAGGCCTCATTGGTGGTCTCGCGCGGACCGGTGGAGCAGTTGAACAGCCCGCCGCTGGGCTCGGACGCCATCGCCCTGGAGGTGGACGGGGTGGCTGACGCCTTCCTGCCGATCTCCCTGACCGCGCTGGTCAGCGCCGACAACCAGCGCAGCGAATGGGTTTCGGTCCGTTCCTGGCCGGCCAATTCGCGCCTGGCCGGCTGGCCGGCGGCGCAAGGCCGCGAGGGTGCCGGCGCCGGCGAGGCCACCGTCGCCTGGTCGCTGGCGCAGCGGCTCGAACTCGCCCCCGGCTCCAGGGTGCGCCTGAGCGTGGAGTTGGGCCAACCCAAGCCCGACGATGCCGCCGAGCCTGTCTCCGCCACCACCGAGTTGCAGGTCACCGGCGTGTTCGACGACCGCGGGCCAACCGCCTACGAGCGCCCCGCCGTCCAAACCCCGCCCGAGACCTTCGCCCAGCTGGCCGACCCGGCGGCGCTGGCCGCCACCGCCACCGTTGGATCGCTGCTGGTGGTGGCCGAGCCGGGGGTCGCCACCGGCCCCGGCGACCCGCTGCGCGCCGCCCTGACCGAGGCTTTGGCCGCCGCCTGGGGGGATCTGCTGGGCGGCGAAGCCTGCCCGGGCGGGGTGCGGGCCGCCGTGCGGCCCGAGCAAGCCGTCCTCTCGGGGGACCCTTGGTGCGAGGTGGTGGCCCAAGACACCCGCGAGGCGGCCCGCGCCCTGACCGCCAACTACCTTGGCTCGGCCGACACGGTGCTGGCCGCGGGGCTGATCTTCGCCCTGGTGTCGCTGGCCGTGGCCGGCCTGGTGATAGCCAACACCTTCCAAGTCATGGTGGCCAGCCGCACCCGGGTTCTCGGGCTGCTGCGCTCCCTCGGCGCGACCAGGGCCCAGCTGCGCGCCTTGGTCCTGGTGGAGGCGCTGGCCACGGGGTTGGCGGCATCGGGCGTGGGGGTGGCGGGCGGCTGGGCCCTGATCGAAGGGTCGCTGCTGGTGGCGGGGCGGGCCTACCCGGGCATCCCGCTGCCGGCCGCCGCCCCCCTGCCGCCGGCGGTGGTGGCGCTGTGCCTGGTGGCAGGCGGCGCCGCCACCACCGCGGCCGCCCTGGCGCCGGCCGCCCTGGCCACCCGGGTGGCGCCGGTCGAGGCGCTCCACCCCCTGGCGCCCCCCAGCATGGAGATCGGCGCGGGCGGGCTCAGGTTCTGGTGGTCGGTCATGGCGGACTTGGGCGGCGCGGCCCTGATCGCGGCCGGCCTGCTGGTGGCCAACTCCACCGCCGAGGGGCAGGCCTACCCCGTGGGCCAGCTCGCCGGCGCCGCCCTGGGCGCCGCGGGCAGCGCCGCGGTTGGGGTGGGCCTGCTGGTGGGGGCGGTGTTCTGGGTGCCCAAGGTGATGGCCGCGGCGGCCCGGCCGCTGGCCCGGGCCGGCGCCGCCGCGCGCCTGGCGGCCGCCAAC
>JAITIG010000056.1 GCA_031279575.1 Bifidobacteriaceae bacterium | reverse complement strand
CCCCCGGCGGGCGGGGGCGGCGGGGGGAGGGGCGGCGCCAAGTCCACAGAACTCCCGCCGGGCGGGAGAAGTGTGGGGTTGCGCGCCCCCGCAACCGCGTCCGCGCCCGCGCCCCGCCTGGCTGGTAGCGTCGGTGACTCGCCAGCGAGAGGGGAACCGGGCATGACCGCAAGCTCGCCGCGGGGCGCCGCCGGGCAGTTGGCCCAGTTGGAGCCGCTGCCGGCCGAGTTCTACCAGCGCGATGTGTTGGAGGTGGCGCCGGACTTGCTTGGCGCGCTGCTGTGCCGCCGCCTCCCAAACGGCCAGGTCATGGCGCGGCGCGTGACCGAGGCGGAGGCCTACCGCGGCGAGGCGGACTCGGCCTGCCACGCCAGGGCCGGGCGCACACCCCGCACAGCGGTGATGTACGGGCCCGCCGGGCGCGCCTACGTCTACCTGTGCTACGGCATCCACCATCTGCTCAACGTGGTCACCGGCCCAGAAGGCGAGCCGCAGGCGGCGCTGCTGCGCGGCATCGAGGGCGCCGCCGGGCCCGGCCGCCTGACCAAGGCGATGGGCATTGACCTGGCGCTCAACGGCGCCTCGCTGCTTGGAGCGCAGGACCTGTGGCTGGCCGCCGCGCCCGGCCCGCCGCCCGGCGTCGAACGCGGGCCGCGGGTTGGGATCGGCTACGCGACCCCCCAAGACCAGGCCCGCCCGTGGCGGTTTCAAGCCCGCTGACTTGGATCACGATGCCGCGCCCAGCGCCCCCAGCCCCACCAACGTTGAGCCGCCCCCGCCCGTGGCGGTTTCAAGCCCGCTGACTTGGATCACGATGCCGCGCCCGGCACCCCGCCCCGCCACGCAGCCCGGCCCGGCCACGCAGCCCCGCCCCGCCGCAGGCGATCAGAGAGCCGGCCGAGCAGCCAGCCCCGGCCACGCAGCCCCGCCCCGCCCCAGGCGATCAGAGGGCCGGCCACGCAACCCCGCCCCGCCGCAGGCGATCAGAGAGCCGGCCGTGCGGCCCGGCCCCGCCGCGGCCGCAACCGGGCGGGCGCCGGGCAGCCGAAAACCCTTTCCGCGCTTCCCCGCTTCCCCGCCTCCGCGCCAGCGACGGCGCGCCTGTCGGGTAAGGTCTTGGAGGGTTGAAAGGGGCCGGGCGGGCGGGGCCGGCGACTAGAAGGAGTGAGCGCATGCCGGGAATTGTGCTTGTGGGAGCGCAGTGGGGCGACGAGGGCAAAGGCAAAGCCACCGATCTGCTGGGGCCGCGGGTCGACTATGTGGTCAAGTTCAACGGGGGCAACAACGCCGGCCACACGGTGGTGATTGGCGGGCAGACCTACGCCTTGCACCTGCTGCCCTCCGGGATCTTGACCCCGGAGGTGACGCCGGTGATCGGCAACGGCGTGGTGATCGATTTGGAAGTCCTGTTCCAGGAGTTGAACGCGTTGGAGGCGCGCGGGGTGGACACCTCCCGCCTGTTGGTGTCCTCGAACGCGCACCTGATCCCGTCCTACAACCGCACCCTCGACAAAGTGACCGAGCGGTTCTTGGGCCAACGGCAGATCGGCACCACCGGCCGGGGCATCGGCCCAACCTACGCCGACAAGATGACCCGCGTCGGTTTGCGCGTCCAGGACCTGTTCGACCCAGGCATCTTGCGCCAGAAGGTCGAGGGCGCCCTGATGCAGAAGAACCACCTGCTGGTCAAGGTTTACAACCGCCGGGCGGTGGCGGTGGAGGAGGTGGTAGGCGAACTGGAGTCCTACGCCGAGCGCATCCGCCCCATGGTGGCGGACACAGCCCTGGTCCTCAACCGCGCCTTGGACCAAGGCGCGACGGTCTTGTTCGAGGGCGGCCAGGCCACCATGTTGGACGTGGACCACGGCACCTACCCGTTTGTGACCAGCTCAAACGCCACCGCGGGCGGGGCTTGCACGGGCAGCGGGGTGGGCCCGGGCCGGATTGACCGGGTGGTGGCGGTGGTCAAGGCCTACGCCACGCGCGTCGGCGCCGGCCCGTTTGTGACAGAGCTGCACGATGCCGCCGGGGAGCGTTTGCGGGAGATCGGCCACGAGTACGGGGTCACCACCGGCCGCCCGCGCCGCTGCGGCTGGTATGACGCGCTGGTGGCGCGTTACGCCGCCCGCATCAACGGGGTGACGGATTTTGTGCTGACCAAGCTGGATGTGTTGACCGGCTGGGAGAGGATCCCGGTTTGCGTGGCCTACGACGTGGGCGGGTCGGTGCTCGATGAGATGCCCGCCTCCCAGACGGACATCCACCACGCCCGCCCCGTCTACGAGTATTTGCCGGGTTGGGATCAGGATATTTCGGATGCGCGTTCGTTTGGCGAGCTGCCGCCTAACGCGCAGTCTTATGTCCGCGCGATCGAGGACATGTCGGGCGCGCGGATCTCCGTCATCGGGGTGGGGGCCGGGCGGGACGCCATCATCCAACGCCACCCCATCCCCTGACCCCAGCCCGCCCGCCTGGCCCCAGCCCGCCCGCCTGGCCCGGCGCCGTGGGGTGCTACGGCCGTTTGCGCAAGGCGTGCCGCGGCCCCTTGATTGGGCGGGGCAGCGCCGCGCTCGCCGTTTGGCCCGGACTACCTCCGCCGCCCGATGCCGCCCCGCCAACCCCACCAGCCCCCGGCGCCGCCCCGCCGCCGGGCGCCCCCCCCACCCCAGCCCCCCGGCCCCCCCCCCCGCCGGGCGCCACCCCAACCCCTGCCGTTCGGGGGAGCGGGGG
>JAITIG010000185.1 GCA_031279575.1 Bifidobacteriaceae bacterium | reverse complement strand
AAGAAGGAAGAGAAAGAGGCGGGCTTCTCGCTAGTCGAGTTGCTCATCGTGGTCATCATCATGGGCATCCTGGCGGCCATCGCCATCCCGCTGTTCATGTCGCAGCGGGCCAAGGCGGAGGACAAGCACGCCCAGGCGGACGTGCGGACTCTGGCGACGGAGATCTCGACGTTCTACGCCGACTCGGACACATCCACCAAGATTGAGGTGGACCTGACCAACCATCAGTACACCATCAAGGAGGTAGGTGGCGCGACAGTCACGACGACACCCGCTAGCAAGAACGTCACGATGGCCAGGATCGTGTTGCCCACCTCCGGCACCAGCTACCACGACCGTTGGTGCGTGGCTGTGGCGAACCCGAAGGGCAACGTCAAGGCCTATTCGATGAGCGCGGATAAGGGCTTGAAGGAGTCGACAGACGGGATGGGATTCGCCGGTCTGGACTGCGCCCCTGCTACTGGTACCTGATCGAGTCAGCGGTCTGCGGGCCCAGCGGCGGCTCTAGGCGCCAGCCGGGCTCGGCGGCCAAGTGAACTAAGTGTGGGCCTCCCGCCAACCGGCGGGTGGCCCACACTTGTTGTCGGCGCCAAAACGGGCGCCGGCAGAACCCCCCTCCACCAAGCGGGTCCCCGCCCAAGCGGGCCCAATCCAACGAAAGGCAGCCCGTTGGCACCCGAGCAACTCGACGCATTGGCGCTAGGCCTGGGCGGCGCCCTGGTGGGGCTGGTTGTCGGATCATTCCTGACGGTTGTGATCAGCCGGGTGCCAGACCGGGCCAGCCTGTGGCCGCGCTCGGCCTGCCCCGCCTGCGGCCACCGAATTGCCGCCTACGACAACATCCCGCTCATCTCCTGGCTGGCGCTGCGCGGCCGCTGCCGCCACTGCCAGGCCCCGATCTCGCCTTTTTACCCGGCCGTCGAGGCCGCCACGGCGCTTGTCTTCGCCGCCATCGGGGTGTTCATGCGCCCGGTGGCGGTGATCCCGGCCTACCTCTACGCGGCCGCCGCCGGCCTGGCCCTGGCCCTGATCGACGCCCGCACCCGGCGCCTGCCAGACGCCATCGTCTACCCCTCCTACCCGGTGCTGGCCGCCCTGCTGGCCGGCGCCAGCTGGCTCAGCGGCGACTGGGGGGCGCTTGGCCGCGGGGCCATCGGCGCCCTGGGGCTGTTGGCGTTTTACCTGCTGCTGGCCTTTGTGCCGGTGGGCCGCGGGCCGGACGGCCCCAAGTGGGGCATGGGCCTGGGGGACGCCAAACTGGCGGGCCTGATTGGGCTGGCCCTGGCCTACCGCGGCTGGGGCCCCTTCGCCATCGGCGCGCTGGCTGCCTTTATGCTAGGAGCCCTCTGGGGCATTGGCATGATGGCGAAGCACCGCGGCCAGGGGCGCTTAACCATTCCCTTCGGGCCGTGGATGTGCGCCGGGGCGGCCGCCGGAGTGGCGTTTGGCGCTCCGCTGTGGGAGATTTATCGCGGACTGATGGCATTTTGATAAGGAGAGTAGTGTTGGACGCCAGAAGGGGAGGACTATGGCGAAGAAGCAGATTGTTGGCCTCGATATAGGCGACACGCAATTGCGCGCTGTCGAGATGTCGCTGGACACGAGAGACCCGGCGCGGTCCGCCCGCGTGCAGCGCTACGCGGAGGCCGACCTGCCGCCGGAGGCCGTGCGGGACGGCGAAGTGGCGCGCTTGCCCGATGTGGTCCACGCCCTGCGGGACATGTGGCGCCGCCAGCGCTTCGCCTCCAAAGAGGTGGTGCTGGGAATTGGCGGGCAGCGGGTGATTGTGCGGGACGCGGCTTTTCCGGCCGCCCCCCTGGAGGTGTTGCGGCGCTCCCTGCCCTACCAAGTCGAGGACCTGATAATGGTCCCGGTCGACGAATCGCTGCTTGACTTTTACCCGCTGGCGGAGGCCGATGGCCGGGTCAGCGGCTTGCTGGTGGTGGCCCCAACTGAGTCGGTCCAGCGCAACGTCAGCGCCGTGCAGGGGGCCGGCTTGCGCGTCAACCGGGTTGACCTGGCCGCCTTTGCCCTGGTCAGAGCGCTGGCCCGGGGCCAACTGCAATCCGGCGTGCTGGGCTTGGTGGATGTGGGCGCGGTCATGACCACGGTGGCGGTGGCGCGCGACGGCCAACCGGAAATGCTGCGGATTCTGCCCACCGGGGGCCGGGCCATAACCGAGGCCGTGGCCCGCACCTTGGGAATCCAAGAGGCCGTGGCGGAGCGGATGAAGATCGAGATCGCCCTGATGAACCCGGGCGAGGCCAACGAGCAGGCCCGCGCCGCCTTCGCTGTTATCGCCGAAAAGAGCCAAGCCATGGTGGAGCAGATCGCCCGCACCTTCTCCTTTTACGCCCAATCGGTGGGCCAGCCGGTCCAGCACCTGGTGGTCTCTGGCCGGGGCGGCATGCTGAACGGGCTGGGGCAGTATTTGTCCACCGCCCTGCGCTTGCCGGCCTCGTTCTCCTCGCTCGACGCCACCTTCACCTTGGAGAAGGCGGCCCCGGCCTTGTCCCCTGAGCAACGCATGTCCTTGCCCATCGCCATGGGCCTGGCCCTGGGAGGTGGAGAATGAGCCCGCGGGGAGCTGCGCCGGCGCCCATCGCCGGAACGCCGGGCGGCGTGCTAGCCGGGCGGCCGCCGCTGCCGGCGGTCAATCTGCTGCCGCCCTCGGTGGGCCAGGCGCGCGAGTCGCGGGCGCTGCAAGTCAAGCTGATCGTGGGCCTGGTGGCGGCCGTGGTGGTGCTGGCCGCCGGGTATGTGGGGTTGACAATTTGGAAGGGCGCGGCCTATGCCCGGGTCGAGGCGGCCACCCAGGAGGCGACCAGGCTGGCCGAGGAGAAGAAGCAATACGACGAGCTGATCGCGGTGGAGCAGGATTTGGCGGACGCCCAGGACGCCAAGGTGGCCGCCACCGCCTATGAGATCAAGTGGCCGGAGATGTTCCAGGCCATGGTCGACACCCGCCCGGAGGGGTCGGTGGTGAACAATATCTCTGGTAACGGCATGTCCGCCAGCTCCGGCCTGTCAAGTTCCTCAAACGTGCTGGCCAGGCCGGCCGTGGGCCGCATGACCATGGTGCTGACAGTGCCGTCGCTGCAAGCGGCGGCGCAGTGGGTTGAGACGCTGAACGCCACCTCGGGCTTGGAAAGCGCCGGCTATCAGAGCCTGTCGCGGCAAGTCGCCGAGGACGGCACGGTGGCCTACAAGATCAGCTGCTCGGCTGACATCAACCTGCTCGGGTTGACGGGCAAGTCGCTGCCGGAGGAGTTCCGGGAGTGGCAAGAGACCGGCGGCTCAACTGGCGCAGAGGCGGAGGAGGAATGATGAGCGGGCAAAAGAGAACCACCTACCTGGCCCTGGGCCTGGTGTTGGTGCTGGCTCTGGCGGCCGGCGCCTACCTGCTGCTGTATGCCCCGCAGTTGGAGGACAGGGCCGCCGCCGATAGGACGGCCGCCGGCCTTGAGGCTGAGAACGAGCAGCTGCGCCAGGAGCTCCGCTCGCTGCAAGCCAGGCAGGACACCCTGCCGGAGCTGAAACTGGAGTTGGAGGCGGTGCGCAACGAGTTCCCCACCAACTTGGAGCTGGCCCAATTCACCAACTACCTGGCCGCCCTGGTGGAGCAAAGCGGCGCCGATGTGGTGACGGTCTCGCCGCGCGACCCGGTCCAACTGCTGGCGGCGGTGGCCTTGCCGGACGGCCCCGGGGGTTACCCGGCCCCGGTGATAGCCCAGCCGCCCTCCAGCTTGTACCAATACCAGTTCTCGATCGATATCGAGGGGACTTGGACGCAGGTCAACGACTACTTGGCCTTGCTGCAGGCCGATGACGCGCGCATCTTCCTGGTCACCGAGTTGGCCACCAAGATGGTCGAGGCAGTTGCCATCGACGCGACTGTGGGCACGTTCGGCTACAACATCCAGGGCTACACCTACGCGCTGGTGCCCCAGGACCAGCTTCCTGTGCAGCCGACCGAGGAAGGGCAGGGATAATGGTAAAGAAGCCAAATAGCCCAAGGCGCGCGGCGGGCTCGAGCCTGGCGCGCGGCGCGGCGGCGCGGCTATTGGCCGCCGGGCCCGGCGCGCACGTAGACTGCCAGTTGGGCGCGGCGGGCAATAGCTGGGAGCCGCCGAACGGCAGGAAAGGACTGTGCACCTGATGCGATCAATCCAAGTTCTGGCCGAGACGGGGCTGGATCAGCTCCTTGACTTGGCTAGCTTCCCCAATTTGGTGCAAATCGGCGCGACTCTGACATTGCTGGCGCTGGTGGCGCTGGGCGTGTTGGTGTCGATGCTTCGAGGGGTCAAGGACCTGCGGACCGAGGTGGCTGACGTGCTGGGGCACATGCCCGCCGGGCCGCCTGGGCCGCCCGGGGCGCCGCCGCCTGCGGCCGCCCAGCCCGCTGCTGCCGCCGCCGGCGGCCTGGCCCCTCCGCCGGCCGGGGCGGCGCCGTTTGCCTCGGTCATCGCGGAGCCGCCTGCGGGCCAGGCCCCGCCGCCCGCGGCCGCGCCTCCGCCTCCGCCGGCGCCTGTCCCGCCCGCGGCGCCCGCTCCGCCGCCCGGCCCCGCTCCCGCCCCGGCGCCACCCGCGCCCGCCGCCACCGGCGCGCCGGTGGCCGCCGCGCCCGCCCCGGGCTTCGAAGTGCCCGATGCCGTGCCGCCGCGCCTGCCGGTTTCCGCCGTCGAAGAAGCCATCCCCCAGGCCATCAACACGGCCGCCCGGCGCGAGATCTCGCTGGTGGGCCGCGCCCTGAAGATTCTCGACGAGTTGGAGCAGTCGGAAACCGACCCGGACAAGCTGTTCGCCTTGTTCGCCTTGGACAACCTGATGGCGCGGATGCGCCGGGGCTCCGAGACGCAGATGATCCTGGCCGGGCGCGACCCGGAGCGGGCCATCCGCGACCCGCTCTCGGTCTCTGACGTGGTGCGCACGGCATCGTCCCAGATTGAGCACTACGAGCGCATCCGCATCTCGCTGGACTGGGACCCGATGGTGCGCTCCTACGCGGTGGTGCCGCTGGCCCACTTGATCGCGGAGTTGCTGGAGAACGCCACCACCTTCAGCCCCGACGGGGCGGCGGTGGAGGTTGGCGCCACCAACCACCGCGGGGACGTGGTGGTGACCATCGCGGACACCGGTGTTGGCATGTCGCCGCAGGAGTTGGCCGCGGTCAACAAGATCGCCAAAGAGGGCCCAAACGCCGAGGACCTGGCCCACGGCCGGCTGGGCGTGGCGGTGGTGGCGCGCCTGGCGGCCCGCTTGGGCGCGGCCGTCAGCTTTGCCCCGGGCCAAGGCGAGGATGGGCGCGGCGCGACGGCCATTGTGCGGGTGCCGGCCAAACTGGTCGACGAAAAGGCGGACGAGGCCCCGCGCGAGCCGCGTTCCGCCGCTTTGCCGGTGCTGCCGCCGCAGCCCACCATTGAGCCCTCGGCGGCGATTGCCCCGCCGCCCACGGCTGAGTCCTTCCAGCCTGTCCGCATGGCCTCGCGCTCGGGCGGCGAACTGCCCAAACGCGGCGAGAAGCCGGCCGAGCCGCCCGCCAAGCGCGCTCCCCGGCCGCCCAGCCGGCCGGTTGAGGCGCCGGCGGGTGTGATCCCGGCGGCCGCCACGCCGGCCGCTGCGCCCACCCCAGCGGCTGAGCGCCCCGCTGGAATTGTGCCCCTCGGGGCCCGTTTCTCGCCCTTGGGCGAGGGCGCCAACCCCTCCGCCTCGCTGCCGCGGCATTCGGCTGACGGGCGGGCTGCGGCTGGTCCCGGCGCGCCGGGCGGCCCGGGCGGCCCAGGGGGCCCAGGGGGTCCAGGCGGTCCAGGGGGGCCGGCGGCGCGCCCGCCGGGCGCGCCCG
>JAITIG010000177.1 GCA_031279575.1 Bifidobacteriaceae bacterium | reverse complement strand
CGCCCTCGCCGCCTGAGGCGTAGGGCATGCCCGTCAACCCAGGAGCGGCTGCGGCCTGGGATTTGGCGTCGACTAGCAGCCCACTGCCTGTTCGCCGCGTTGCCCGGCGGGCGGGGACTTCTAGGCAACTGAGCCCGGCGGCGCGTCGCCAGCAACAGCGCCGGGGCTGAGAAAACCGCTTGTTGGCTGCGCCCGGAGAAGACCTGTGCTTTGGCTCTCGGACGGGGGTTCAATTCCCCCCAGCTCCACCATTTGGCTTTCCCAAAACACCCTCCCACCAGTGGTTTCAAGTCTCTGACCTGCGGTTGCGCCCGCCAAATGGGTTGACAGCAGTGGACAAACTGGGACAAAGAATGACAAGATGTGGGCACGAAGTGGGCACGAATCAAGTGGAAGTGGGCACGAAGTGGGCACGCGGAGCGCCGGCCGGAAGGCCCCGAGGCGGCGCCCCGGGCAGCGCTCGCACGGCTCCGGGTCCATCCGCCGGCTCCGGTCCGGCCGGTTCCAGGCGCTCTACTTCGGCCCGGACGGGGTGCGCCGCCCCGCCCCGGCCACGTTCTCCTCCCGCCAGGACGCCGAGGGGTGGCTGGCCCAAACCATGCGGGACATCGAGCTTGGCGTGTGGGAGCCGGCCCCGCCGCCCGCCGCCGCCCCCGAGCCGGAGCCCCAGACCCTGGCCGCCTACGCCCGCGCCTGGCTGGCCTCCCACCCGGTGGACGAGACCACCCGCGACTGGTACCGCCGCTCGCTCGAGAACTGGGTCCTCCCCGAGCTAGGCGGCCTGCCCCTGGACCAGATCACCCGCGACAAGGTCGCCGCCTGGCACGCCGCCTGCGCCCCGGGCCTGCCCCGCGCCCGCGCCGGCGCCTACCAGCGGCTGCGGCAGGTGATGGGCCGCGCCGTCGAGGACGGCATCGTCCCCGCCAACCCGTGCGCCGTCAAGGGCGGCGGCAAAGCCCCCACCGCGCATGATGAGGAGATCGCCACCGAGGCGGAGATGCGCGCCATGTGGCAGGCGATGCCGGCCCGCGCCCGCCTGGCCGTCCTCCTGGCCGGCCTGGCCGGGCTGCGCTCCGGCGAGATCCGCGAGCTGCGCCGCAAGGACGCCGACCTCGCCAGAGGCGTCCTCCACGTCCGCCGGGCCGTCCGCCGGCGCGGCTCCGACTACGACGTCGCCCTGCCCAAAGGCAAGAAGACCAGGACCGTGCCCCTGCCCCCGCACGTCCAAGACGCCGTCCGCCACCAGTTGGAGGCCCACGCCGCCCCCGGACCGGACGGCCTGCTGTTCCCCCGCGGCCCCGGCCTCAATGATCACGTCCGCGAGCAGACCTTCAACAACTGGTGGATCAAAGCCCGCGAGGCCGCCGGCCGCCCCGGCTTCCGCCTCCACGACCTCCGCCACACCGCCCTGACCTGGCACCAGATCGCCGGCGCCACCCTCAAAGAGACGATGGCGCTCGCCGGGCACGCCAGCCCCGACGTCGCCATGCGCTACCAGCACGCCGCCAGATCCCGCCTCGCCGAACTCGCCGCCAAGATGCCCGCCATCGGCGCCCCCGACCCCGACGCCTGACCGGCCGGCGCGCGGGTCAGGAGGCGAGGTCCGCGCGGACCACGGTGTCGCGGATGAGCCGGGCCAGGTCGGCGTCGTCGATGCGGTGGCCGGTCTGCCGCTTGAGCTCGCGGCGGGCTTCGGCCACCACCGCCTCGGACAGCACGACCTCCACCAGCTTCTCCGGGGAGGTCGCGGCGTTGACCTTCCACAGCTCTTCGAGGTGCCCGCGCTTGAGGAACTCCTTCGCGATCAACCCGATGGCGGCCGCCTTCTTCGCGACGGTGGCCGAATCGTCCAGTAGGTCGATCTCGATCACCAGGTCTACGCTGACCGGCATGCCCGGGATCAGCCGGTAGACCTGCCACTGGGCGCCGTTGGTCAGGATCAGCCACTCGACGCCCTCATTGACGCCGTACATCTCGACCTGCCGCAGGTGCTTCACAGTCAGCTTCGTGGTGGCCCGCTTCACCTCGACCATAGCCAGGGTCTCGCCCTCGACCCGGATGGCGTAGTCGGCGAAGTCGCCCCGCACCCGGTACTCGGTGGACAACTCTGAGTACTTGTCGTACCCCAGCACGTCGCACAGCAGATCGGTCACCAGCAGCCGCGTGTCTCCCTCGTTCGCGTCCCGCCCCACCAACTCCTTGATCGGCCGGAGCAGCCTGCGCAGGCCGGCCGCGATGCGCTCTTCGGCGTCGGCCTCCCACTTCGGTTTGCGGGTTTCTGCGGGCATGCGTGGCTCCTTCGCCTTCTTGGGCCGACGCTCGCCGCCGGGCTTGGCAGCCTCCCCCTCGGCGGCGCCGCTGGGCTCCGCCGCCGGCGCGGGCTCGGGTTCCTCTTCGCCGCTGTCAACCTGCCCGGCCTGACCGGCCTGCTCGACGGGACGGACTTGCCGGGTCCAGCCGCTGCCGTCCCACCAGCGCTCCTTCGTCGGGTCGTTGGGGTCTTGGTGCCAGCCAGCGGGGAGAGACAATTGGGGATCCTTTGCTCGGGGGAGAGTTGCGAGCAAGGCTATCTGGGGCTGGCCCAAGCGGCAAACGCGGGCCGGTTTGGGGCGGCGGCCGCCAGGGCGCCGGGATAGAGGGTATGGAAACAACCCTGAGCCCCGACGGGCGAACACAGCAGCAACAACCATCAACCAGCAGCAGGCGCAGTGGCGCTCATCCCTCCCCGGGCTCGGTGTCGAGGATCGCCTCGGCGCGGGCCATGATCACCGACCCCCTTGTGCCTAGTGCTTGGGCGATTCTCGCCAACTGTTCGGGGTCGGCAACCCGCCGGCCGTTGGTGATCTGGTTCAGGGTCGGTTCAGGAAGGCCGGCCGAGGCAGCAAGCGCCGTCTTGGTAGTGAATCCCGCCTCGCGGGCCGCATCCCATATCGCGCGGCCAAGCGCTTTGCTGACTGGCCCGGCCTTGCGTCCCCTCGTGCTCACGAGGTCGATTGTACGCATGCTGCCCTTGCGCTTGCAAGGAGGGTGCAAGCATGCTACGGTCTTGCACATGCAAGAGCGCTCCATCAAGCCGCTGCTGATCGCGGCCTTCGTCCGGACTGTCATGACAACGCGCGGCCTGTCCCAAGAGGCGGTCGCAGCCGCGATGGGCATCAGCACGACGAGCCTCTGGCGTTCCTTCAACGGGGACCGCGCG
>JAITIG010000140.1 GCA_031279575.1 Bifidobacteriaceae bacterium | reverse complement strand
AGGCGCCGGGCGCGGGGGCGCGGTTCGCCGGCGCTTGCCCGCTAGTCGCGGGGGCGGGGGCGGGCGCGGCTGGGGACGGGGCTGGGAGGGTGGCAGACGTCATCGGGCAACTCCCGGGGTGGATTGGGGCGGGAAGGAGGGCGGCAGGTCGGAGCGGCGGGCGGCGGCCTCGAACTCGGCCGCGGCGCGGCTCAGGGCCTGGCTGGCGAAACGCTGGGCGTCGCGGCCCGAAGCCAGCTGGGCGCGGCGCTCGGCCCTGGGCGACAACACCCCGGCGCCCCGGCCGCCCAACCAGCGGGCGGCCAAGAACAGCACAAACACCATCGCCATCAGCACCGCCGCAGCCCCGAAGCCGCGCGCGATCTGGGTCGGCTCAGGGGATTTGACCAGCGTGAAGGTGGCAAACGGCAAGGACACCATGGGGCCGGAGAACGGGTTGAGGTTGAAATAGGTGGTGTAGCCGGCCGTCAACAGCACCGGGGAGGTCTCGCCGATGCCGCGGGCCGTGCCCAGCACAATGGCCGTCATCAGACCCGAACGGCTGGTCGGTAAAACCACATGCCAAATGGTGCGCCAATGACTCGCCCCGGTCGCCAGCGAGGCCTCCTTCAAGGTCGCCGGGACCAGGCGGAGAACCACATCGGCCGAGCGGATGATGATCGGCAGAATCATGATGGTGATCGCCAAACTGGCCGCGAAGGCCGATTTGTCCAGGCCAAACGCCAGCACGTAGGTGGCGTAGATGAACAAGCCGCAAATGATCGAGGGCAACGCGGTCATGGCCTCGACCACAGTGCGCACCAGGCGGGCGAAGCGCGAGGGGAACTCGGCCATGAAGACAGCGCAGGCCAAACCCAGCGGAATGGAGATGGCCAGGGAGAAGGCGATCATGATCAAGGTGCCGAGGGCGGCGTGGGCCATGCCGCCCACAATCAGCGGGTCCAGCGGGCCGGCCAGGGACATGTCCTGGGTCCAGAAATTCGGGTGCTTGAACGCCTCCGCGCCGCGCGCCAGGGTGAAGATCACCACCACCGCCAGGCAGGCCATCAGCAGCACCCCCGCGGAGTGGATAAAGACAGCCGCCAGACGGTCGATGACGGTGACGCGGTTCTCATCCAAGCTGGTCAGGGCGGCGAAGAAGGCCAAGAACAGCAGATAGGCCACAACTGTGAAAGCCAGCGCCCCGCTGGCTGGGATGACCTGGGTGAACAGCCAGGCGGTGGCGGCCAGCGCGGCCGCCGCCGCGCCCACCATGCGGAGCACATCCTCGCGGCGGATGGTGCCCAAGTTGCGCCGCACCTCCGGCGCCGGCGGCCCGGCTGGGCCGCCTGGGCCGGCTGGCCCGCCTGGCCCGTCTTGGGCCGGCAGGCGGGTCTGCGGGTAGCGCGCCGGATTGAGCGGCCGGCGCGCCGGGACGGCGCCCAAGGGCCTGGTCCCGGCGGGCTCGGCCGCGTCCGCGGGCGGGGCGGGGGCGGCGGGGGGCAGGGCGGCCAGAGTGGCGGGCGGGACGCTGGCGGCGCTGGGCACGGCATCGGGCGGCGCGGCCAAAATCGCGGGGGCGGCGCTGGCGGCGGGGGGCACGGCATCGGGCAGGGCGACGGACTGAGCGGGGCTGGGGGGCGGGGTAGGCGGCATCGGGCTCATGACAACTCTCCCGAGCGGGAGCGCTGGATGATGATCCCGGCGCCAAAGTTGACCAGCATAGTCACAGCGAACAGCACCAAGCCGGCCGCCATCAGGCCGGACAACTCGAAGCTGGAGGCCTCGCCGTAGCGCAAGGCGATGAGCGAGGAAATCGAGTTGGTGCCGGTCGAGAGAATCTCCCAATTGATCACAAACACCGGCGAGATGACCAGGTAGACGGCGATGGTCTCGCCCAGGGCGCGGCCCAGCCCCAACATGGCGCCCCCCACGATGCCGCCCCGGCCAAACGGGTAAACCACCGAGCGGATCATGCCCCACTTCGAGGCGCCGAGCGCCAGCGCGCCCTCGCGTTCGCCAGTCGGGGCCTGGGCGAAGACCTCGCGCATCACCGAGCAGGCGATGGGGGCCACCATCATCGCCACCACCAGGCCCGCCAGGCAGGCCGAGGCCGTGAAAACCGTGGGCGTGGCCAGCGGATCCTGCGGGTCGAAGCGGTCCACCTTGAAAATGGGGATCCAGCCGAAGTTGGCGCTGATCCACTCCGCCACCGGCAACAGGCGGCCCTCCAGCCAAAACATGCCCCACAGCCCGTAGACCACCGAGGGGATGGCGGCCATCAAGTCAACCACGCCCACCAGAAAGGCTTTGATGCCCTGCGGGGCGTACTCGCTGATGTAGGTGGCGGTGCCAAGGGCCAGCGGCAAAGCCACCGCGATGGCGATCAGGGCGATGCTGATGGTGCCGAACAGCACCGCCGCGACGCCGAACCTTCCCGAGTTGGGCTCCCAATCCTGCTCGGTCAGGAACTGCGGCCCGGCCACGCTGATGGCCTGGGCGCCCCGGATGGCCAGGAACATCCCCACCAAGGTCATGATGGCCAGGACCAGCACCCCGGTGCCGTGGGCGCCGAAGCGGAACACTTGGTCGGCGCCGCTGCGGCCGGTTTTGAGGCGGCGGGGCTTGTCCGCGGGCTGGCCTGCGGGCGCGGGCTGGGGTGAGGCGGGTTCGGCTGGGGGTTCGGTGGGGGGCGCGGCTGGAGGCGCGGCTGGGGGTTCGGCTGGGGGTTCGGCATGGGGTTCGGCCAGAGACGGGGCCAGGGGTTCGGCCAGAGCGGCGGGAGAGCCGGCTGGCGGAGCCGGATAACCGCCTTGATCTGCCGGAACGCTGCTGGTCATGACCGCCTTTGCGAACAAAATAGGAACTGCGAAGTGGCAGTCGATCCTCGCGGCCTGCCGCGCGATCGACCGGGGTCCCCCGATCCCGCGTAAGAGCGTGGCACCCAAAATCAAACTCCCGGTGAACTCCAGCGCAACCTTTGGGTAACGTTGGCCGAACGATTGGCGACGCAACCCCCACCAGAGCCCGCCAACCGCCGCCCCGGCCGCGCAAATCGGACCACGGCGGCCAAAAACGCCGCCATGGTCCGACCCGGGCGCCACCAGCCGCCCCGCCCCCACCAGCCCGCGCCGCTGACCTGCGCGGACGCCACCGGCAAGGCCCAGCCGGCCACACAAATCGGACCACGGCGGCCAAAATCGCGGCGCCGGCGGAGCCTGCCCACGACCCGGTCCGCATGCGGCGCCTGATCGACTCAGTGGCCAGGCGCATCGCCGGCGAGGCCAGCCTGAGAAGCTTGGCGGCGGATGTGGCGGGGCCTGGAATCGGCCTCAACCCGGAGACGGTGCGGACCTACCTTGACGCCCTGACCAGGGTGTTTGCCCTTGAGGAAGTACCCGCCTGGAGCGCCCGCCTGCGCTCGCGGGCCCGGCTGCGCAAACGCCCCAAACTTCATTTCGCCGACCCGTCCTTGGCGCTCGGCGCGTTGGGGGTCGGCCCCGGTGAGCTGGCCGCCGACCCAGCCTACTTTGGGCAGATCTTCGAGTCGATGGCGGTCCGCGACCTGCGGGTCTACGCGGACGCCGAGCGCGGGCGGGTCTACCACTACCGCGACAGCGACGGCTTGGAGGTGGACGCGATCATCGAGTATCCCGGCGGCAGGTGGGCGGCCGCGGAAGTCAAACTGGGCTGGGCGGAGGTCGCCAAAGCCGAGGCCAACCTGGTCAAACTGGCGACCGGCCGGGTCGACACCGAACGCGCCGGCCAGCCCGCCTTCCTGCTGATCATCACCGGCACGCAACACGCCATGACGTTGCCCTCCGGCGTCCACCTCGCCCCGCTGGCCACTCTCGCCGCCTGATTCGAAAGCGAACCGTCTGCGCAGGCCAGTGCGTTGGGCCGAACGTTAGTCCGAGTCACTCTCCCGGATCGCGGAGCCCGCCAGGGCGGCCTGGGCAGCTAACCTGCAAACGACCCGTCCGCGCAGGTCAGCGCCTTGCGCTGGGCGTTATGTCCGGTCCCGCTTTCCCCCGGCGCGGCCCGGCGGCGCCGCCCACCGGCACGGCATCGTCCACCCGCGCTGCGGCCCGCCCGGCGCGGCCCGGCGGCATCGCCCACCCGCACGGCATCGTCCACCCGCGCTGCGGCCCGCCCGGCGCGGCCCGGCGGCGCCGCCCACCGGCACGGCATCGTCCGCCTGGGCGGGGCTATTCCTGGATCGCGCGCTGCTTGCGCCAGCGGGAGGCCTCCGCGCCCAGCCACAGGTAGGTGACCGCCAAAGCGGCGCCGCACAGCCCGCAAGCGCCAGCCAGCAGCCCAACAAACCAGGCCAACAGGGGCTCCCCGGCGACCCAGGCCCACAAGTCCCGCACGCTCCACCAAAACCCGTCGCCGCGCGCCAGCGCCCCGCCAAGCCCCGCGCCGGCGGAAAAGACAAGGGGCAACACCGCCAAACCCGCCACCGCCTGCCAAATCGAGGTGCGCACCAGCGACCGGAGCCGTTCTAGGTAGCCGATGCGCGAATCGAGGTCGCTGTACAGCTCAAACGGCCCCAACGCCGCGCGCCGCCGGGCAATCAAGAACGTGTCAAGCCCGATGTAGACCACCTCGGCCCCCGAATCCTGCAGGGTGGCCAAGTAATCCTGCACGTCAGGGTCGAAATACGGCCCGGGTAGAAGCTGGCACCGAACCTGGTACTCGCCCGGCTGCGAGGGCGCGAAGCCAAATCGCAGCGGGCCGCAGTCAACCACCGCCCAGCCCGCCGCCGCTTGCTGGTTCAGCCAGCGCTCGGTCGGGTCGATCAGCCAGGACATATGGAACCGTCGCCGCGTCGCCTTGGGCAGCGCCGCCAGCTGTTTGTCGAAGACGGGTTCGCCTTTGATCTTGTAGGCGCTGTTCCAGGTCACCACAGTTTGGGGCGCTTTGCGGCGCGCGCCCTGTTTGGCGCTTGTCATGATGCCGCTCCTTCCAATACTCGTTCGCCGTTGGCGACTAGCTCCCGCAGGCGGCCAAGCTCTGCGGCCGCCGCCGCGCTGCCCGAGGTGGTCAGGGCGTACTCCTTGCGCCGCGAATCCGCCGC
>JAITIG010000112.1 GCA_031279575.1 Bifidobacteriaceae bacterium | reverse complement strand
CTGTGCCGCCCCACACGGAAACTGAACGCCGAGGCAGCCTCGGCGAAGCGGGGCGCGCGCTGAGCAGCGTCCAGCGTACCGGGCTGCGGCGAATGGCGGCGCGGCGGAGCGTAGCACTCGGGGTGGCGCTGGCCGCCGTTGCGCTGCTGGGGGCGGCCTCGGTGGCGATCGGCTCGAACCCGATCCCGCTGGGGCGCGTGTGGGAGGTGGTGACCCATCCGGACGCCAGCGTCGAGGCGCTGGTGGTGCTGGGGCAGCGGGTACCGAGGACGTTCCTGGTGGCGGCGGTCGGGGCAGCGCTGGGGGTGGCCGGGACGCTGATGCAGTCGTTGACGCGCAACCCGTTGGCAGACCCCGGGATTCTGGGCGTCAACGCGGGCGCATCGCTGGCCGTGGTGCTGGCGGTAGCCGTGTTCAAGGTCGCTTCGATCTGGTTCTATCTGTGGTTCGCGTTCGCTGGGGCCGCTCTGGCGGCGGCGGCGGTCTACCTGCTGGGCGGCGCGGGGCGGGCCAGCCCCACCCCGGTGCGGTTGGCGTTGGCCGGGGTCGCGATCACCATGGCGGTCTCAGCGCTGGTGGACATGGTGATCCTGTCCAACCAGCACGCTTTCAACGAGTTCCGGTTTTGGGCGGCCGGCAGTGCCGAAGGCCGCGGCTATCCCGTGTTTTGGGCCGTTATCGGGTTCATTGTGGCCGGATTGGTGATCGCGTTTGTTTGCGCTCCGGCGCTCAATGCGCTGGCACTGGGCGACGAGACAGCGGCCGCCCTCGGGGTGCGCGTGGGGCGCCTGCGCGCACTGGTCGCCATCGCTGTGACCCTGTTGGCTGGGGCCGCTACTGCGGCCGTTGGACCGATCATGTTTGTCGGATTGGCGGTGCCATATGTGGCGCGGGCCGCCTGCGGCCCAGATCAGCGCTGGTCCATCCCCTACGCCGCTCTGGCCGCGCCCGCCGTCATGCTGTTCGCGGATGTGGTGGCACGGATCATCGTGGCACCCCAAGAAGTCCAGGTCGGGATCATGTGCGCCGTGCTCGGCGGTCCAGTGTTCATCGCTTTGGCTCGCCGCCGCCGGATCGAGGCGCTGTGAGCGGGTCGCGGGCGGGTGCGGGCTTGAGGAGTGCGGGGCGTGCGGGCGCGGGAGGCGCCGGGCGCGCGCGGCGCGCTGGCGCCGGGTGGGTGTTGATCCGCGTGGGGCCCCTCGCCCTGAGGGCCCAGGCCCGCTCGCTGTGGGTGGCGATCGCATTGACGGCGGGAATCGCGGCAGTGGCGGTCGCCGCGCTGTTGCTGGGCGACTACCCCCTGACGCCCACCCAGGTCCTGGCCGCCTTGTTCGGCGGCGGCGATGACGCGCTGGCCAGGTTCTTTGTCCGCCAGCAGCGGGCGCCCAGGGTCGCGGCGGCGATCGGGGTGGGGGCGGCGCTGGGGCTGAGCGGCGGCATCTTCCAATCGCTGTCCGCCAACCCGCTGGGCAGCCCGGATGTGATCGGCTTCACGGTGGGCGCGGCCACGGGTGCGCTGATCCAGATAGTGGTGTTCCCGGGCGGGCCACTCGCGACGGCGGCCGGAGCGGTGGTGGGAGGTTTCGCGACGGCTGGGGCGGTCTACCTGTTGGCGTGGCGGGGCGGCCTGGCGGGGTTCCGGCTGGTGTTGGTCGGGGTGGGGTTGGCGGCATCGTTGCAGGGCTTTAATGCGTTGTTGATCACGCGGGCGTCGTTGACCCAGGCGCAGGTCGCCGCGCAGTGGCTGGCGGGCTCGTTCAACGCCACCACCTGGGGTGAGGCGCTCCTGATTGGGTTAGCCATTGCGGTGCTTGCGCCGGCGGCGTTGGCGCTTGGCCGGCCCCTCGGGGTGATGGTGCTGGGCGACGACCTCGGCATCGGCCTTGGGATACGCCTGGAGCGCCGCCGAGCGGAACTGGTCGGTGTGGGTGTGGCGCTGGTGTCTTTGGCGGTGGCCGCCGCCGGGCCGATAGCGTTTGTGGCGTTGGCCGCGCCCCAACTGGCGAAGCGCCTGACCCGCACCTCCGGGATTGGGTTGGCTGGCGCGGGGCTGATGGGGGCGCTGTTGGTGGTGGGTTCGGACGTGGTGGCGCAACGCCTGTTCGCGCCCACCCAACTGCCGGTCGGTGTGGTGACCGGTACCCTTGGCGGCGGCTACCTGATTTGGCTGCTCGCCCGCGAGTGGAGGAGGACCCCAGCGTGACCGACACCCCCCAGCCCGCCGCGCCACCCCCGCCCGATGCCGTGCCCTCGCCCGGTTCCGCCGCCCCCGACCCAGCCCCCGCGGCCGCCACGCCGCCCAACGCGCCGACGCGCTGGGATGGGCCGGTTAGACGGGGTGCGGGGGACGGCATCGTGCGGCTGGCGGGGCGCGACTTGAGTGTGGGCTACGGGCCGAAGGACGTGATCGCGGGGCTGGATATCCGCATCCCGGCGGGCGAGTTGACTGTGATTGTGGGGCCGAACGCGTGCGGGAAGTCCACGCTGCTGCGGGCGTTGGCGCGGATGCTGCCGGCGCGCGGCGGGGTGGTGGAACTAGACGGGCAGCCGATTGGGCGCTACGGGCCGAAGGAGGTGGCGCGGCGGTTGGGGTTGTTGCCGCAGTCGCCGGTGGCGCCGGATGGGATCGCGGTCGAGGACCTGGTGGCCCGGGGGCGCTACCCGCATCAGGGGCTGTTGCGGCAATGGTCGGACCGGGACCAGGCGGCGGTCGAGGCGGCGATGGCGCGGGCTGGGGTCACGGAGTTGGCGGACTCGGCGGTTTCGGAGTTGTCCGGCGGGCAGCGCCAACGGGTGTGGATTGCGTTGGCGTTGGCTCAAGAGACGCCGATCCTGTTGCTCGACGAGCCGACCACGTTCTTGGATATAGCTCACCAGGTCGAGGTCTTGAATCTGGCGCGGGAGTTGCAGCGGGCGGGGCAGACGGTGGTGGTTGTGCTGCATGAGTTGGCCTTGGCTTTCCGCTACGCGACTAATCTGATTGTCATGCGAGGCGGGGCTATCGCGGCGCAAGGCGCAGTCGAAGATGTGGTCACGGCTGAGTTGATCGCACAAGTGTATGGGCTGCCTTGCCAACTGATCACCGACCCGGTGTCCGGCCGTCCCCTGGTGGCTCCGCTGGACGGCGCCGCGTGAACGGGGCCGCGGCCGGGGAATCTGCGGCGCCGCCGGCGCGGCGCACGCCCCCGAAACTGCCCCGGCCCGAACCGGCGCCCCTGGCCGCGAGCCCCGCGGTGACGGCGTTCGAGCGGCGGTTGGCCGGCGCTCCCAGTTCGATCCGCGCTGATCTGGTGGCCGAGTTCTGGGCCACCCACCGTCCCACCCCGCTGGTAGAACCCGTGCCGCAGCCCCCCGCAGACGCGCGCGGCCCGGGGCCGGTGGCCCCGGGCGCGGGCCAGGCAGCCCCCCGCGAGGTGATCGTCACATTCTTGTGGCGTGACGCCGGCCCCACCGAGGTCCTGATGTTCGCGAACCGCCTGACCGATGAACGGGGCCTCGCCGCCAGCCTGATGGCGCAGGTCACGGGCACGGACATCTGGCATTTGTCGTACCGGCTGGGCTCGGATTGGCGGGCGTCGTACGGCTTTGTGCCGCGCCTCCCGGACGCGCCCTGGCCCTGGGCGCACGATGCCGCCCGCGCCGAGCCCGTGGGGGCGGCTGGGATTGAACCCGTCGACCAGGTAGCGCTCCGCAGAGCGCTGGATCAGTGCCTCCCGGACCCGACCAACCCCGCCCGGAACCGGAACCGGGCCGGTTGGGCGCAGTCTGTCGTGGCGC
>JAITIG010000062.1 GCA_031279575.1 Bifidobacteriaceae bacterium | reverse complement strand
GTAGGCGGCACCGGGTCCACCGGGGCCACCGGGGCCGTAATGCTCGCCGGGCCCGTAGGCGGCACCAGGGCCACCGGGGCCACCGGGGCCACCGGGGCCGTAATGATCGCCGGGGCCGTAGGAACCACCGGGGCCGTAGGAGGCGCCAGGGCCACCGGGGCCACCGGAGTCCTCAGGGCCACCGGGGCCGGAATGATCGCCGGGGCCGTAGGAGGCGCCAGGGCCGCCGGGGCCGTAGGCGGCGCCAGGGTCGCCGGGGCCACCGGGGCCGCCGGGGCCGTAAGGGTCGCCGGGGTGGGCGGGCGCGACGCGGGTGGGCGGCAGGTCCGCCTCGGCCGGGGCGGGGGCAGCCAACGCCGCCTCCAGCGCCCGGGCCAACCCGGCCAGCGGCAGGCGGCGCCGGGGCTCCGGGTCCAAGGCGGCGCGGAAGGCGTCTGCCACGGGCCGGGGCAGGCCGTCCAAATCGGCCGCGCCGTCCAGGACGCGGGCCAGCACCGCCTCGATCGCCCCGCCGCCGAACGGCTGGCGCCCACTCGCCGCCCCCAGCAGCAGGGCGGCCGCCGCCCAGCGGTCTGAGGCGGGGCTCGGGTCGCCGCCGCGCAGCAGCTCCGGCGAGACAAAGCCCGGCGTGCCCGCCACCAGGCCGGTGCCGGTCAGCCGGTCGGAGGCGACCTCCTGGGCAATTCCGAAGTCGATCAGCACCGGCCGCCCGCGCCGGTTCAACACCACATTGGACGGCTTGATGTCGCGATGGACCACGCCCGCCGCGTGTACCGCCGCCAAAGCCTGGTCCAGGTCCCGCGCCAGCGAGGCCAGGTCCCCCACCGGCCAGGGGCCGTTTTTGGCGATGTCGCGCGCCAGCGAGGCGCCCTCGACCAGCTCGGTGACGATGAACACCTCGGCCCCGTCGAGTTCCACGTCCACCACCTGCGCCACAAAGGGCGAGCGGATGGCGCGCTGGGCCTCGACCTCCCGCGCCAGGCGGCGGCGCGCGGCCGGCTCGGCCGCCACGTTGGGGTGCAGCAGCTTCAGCGCCACGCTCAGCCCCTCGGCGTCCCGGGCCCGGTAGACGGTGCCGGAGGCGCCGGAGCCCAAGACCCCCGCCAGCACGTAGCCGCCCAGCTCGGTGCCGATCGGAAGGGTCATGGCCTGCATGCAGTCAACTTACCGCGCGGGGCCCGCCTTTGCCGCACGATGCCGTCAAAGCAGCAGGTCGCAACGGTGTCAGTGGGCGCGTCTAGGGTTGGGGCCATGGCGCGGAGAACTGAGTTGAAGACGGGGTTCGGGTGTGCGGCTTGCGGTTGGCGGGCCCCCAAGTGGGTTGGCCGCTGCGGCGGTTGCGGCGCCTGGGACACGGTGGCGGAGGTGGCGGCGCCCCAGCCGACGCGGCGGGCGGGCGCGGCCGGGCGGGCGGGCGGGGCCGGGCGGGCGGGCGCGGCGCGCTCGGTCTCGGTGCGGGACGTGCCGGCCGAGGCGGCCCGGCCCTGGCCCACCGGCGTGGGCGAGTTGGACCGGGTGCTGGGGGGCGGCATCGTGCCGGGTTCGGCGGTGCTGGTGGGCGGCGAGCCGGGGGTTGGGAAGTCAACTTTGCTGCTGGATGTGGCGGCGCGGGCGGCCAAGGCCGGGCGGCGGGTGGTCTACATCACGGCGGAGGAGTCGCTTGGCCAGGTCGCGGCGCGGGCCGGGCGGATCGGCGCGGACCACCCCGACCTGCGGCTGTGCGCCGCGGTGGAGTTGGATGAGGTGCTCGCGGTGGCGGCCGGCGAGCAGCCGGACTTGCTGGTGGTCGACTCGATCCAAACCGTCGGCTGCGCCGGTTTGGAGGGCGCGGCGGGCGGGGTGGCGCTGGTGCGCGCTGTGGCGGGCGAGCTGGTGGCGGCCGCCAAGGCCGGGCGGATGGCCTGCCTGCTGGTGGGCCATGTGACCAAGGACGG
Organism: Bifidobacteriaceae bacterium; assembly: GCA_031279575.1. Next base: position 5,420 of record JAITIG010000062.1, on the reverse strand, counting down.
CACGGTGGCCGGGCCCAGGACCATCGAGCACCTGGTGGATGCGGTGCTGCTGTTCGAGGGCGACCGGCACGCCGCCTTGCGCTGGCTGCGCTGCACCAAGAACCGCTTTGGCGCGGCCGATGAGGTCGGCTGCTTCGAGATGGCGCAGAACGGCATCCGGCAGGTGCCAGACCCCTCGGGCTTGTTCCTGGAGGGGTTGGACGAGGCCGCGGCGGGGATGTGCGCCGCGGTCACCTTGGACGGGCGCCGGCCGATGGCGGTGGCGATCCAAGCTTTGGCGGCGGCTGGGCCAAAGAAGGGCAAACCGGTGCGGGCGGCCACCGGCTTGGAGGCCGGGCGGTTGGCGATTGTCCTGGCTGTGCTCCAAGCCCGGGCCAACATCGGCTTGCGCGGCTTGGACGTCTACGTCTCAACTGTGGGCGGGGTCAAATGCGCTGATCCGGGGCTGGACTTGCCGTTGGCGCTGGCTTGCGCCTCGGCTCGCTTTGGCGCCGCCATCCCGGGGCGCACTTTGGCGTTGGGGGAGATCGGCCTGGGCGGCCAGCTGCGGGCCGTGCGGGGCATGTCCGCCCGGTTGGCCGAGGCCGGCCGGCTCGGTTTCACCCGGGCCCTGGTGCCGGCGGGCACGCGCTTGGACAAGGCGGTGGCGCGCACCGGCCTGCGCCTGGCCCCGGTGGCCAGCTTGGCTGAGGCGGTGGCCGAGGCGCGGGCCGGGGCGGGGGCCGGGGCGGGCGCCGGGGCGGGCGCCGGGGCGGGGACCGGGGCGGGGGCCGGGGCGGGGGCGGGCGCGTTGGCCGGTTTGGCCGCCCGCTGACATGGGTGTTATCCGGCTCGGTATTTAACCATCTTTGAGTCGCGCTCTTCTGCGATTTCGGCGTCACCCGCGTTGGCCATATCGCCGCCTTCAAGGCTTTGGATGAGGTCCCTGGGCAGGGGCGTCGGACGCTCGAGCCCGCCTGGCGCCGCCGCCGAGGGTGCCCCGAAGATCGGCGTCATCGTCACCTAACGCGCTTCCGTCATGGTCATACAACGCGACGGATAACAATTTTCGGCGAGGCCCCCTCACCCCATAGTGTCTAGCGGCGCGCCGGGGGCGCGGCGGGCGGCCAGTATCATCGCTCTATCGACTCGTTACCTTGGAGTGAGCCCTTGTCCAGTCAGCTGCCCGCCCAATCTTTGATCGCCAACCGCGCCAGCGGCGACCTGCTGCGCTCAACCCTGGAGGCGGTGGCCCCCGGGACGGAGCTGCGGGACGCGTTGGAGCGCATTTTGGCCGGGCGCACCGGCGCCCTGATTGTGCTGGGCTTCGACCAGACCGTCGAGGCCTTGGGCTCCGGCGGGTTCGAGTTGGATGTGCCGTTCTCAGCCACCCGCCTGCGCGAGTTGGCCAAAATGGATGGCGCCGTGGTGATCGACCCGTCGGCGGGCAGGATTGTGCGGGCGGCGGTCCAGTTGCTGCCGGACCCGTCGATCCCAACCTCTGAATCCGGCACGCGCCACCGCACCGCGGAGCGGGTGGCGCAGCAGACCGGTTTCCCGGTGGTCTCGGTCAGCCAGTCGATGAATGTGGCCGCGCTGTATGTCAACGGCGTGCGCCATGTCCTACTCGACCCGGAGGATCTGTCCGCCCGCGCCAAGCAGGCGCTGGACACCTTGGAAAGCTACCGCGACAAGCTGGACGAGGTCGAGGGCTCGCTGTCCGCCCTGGAGATCGAGGACCTGGTGACGGTCAGGGATGTGGCGGCGGTGGCGGGCCGCCAGGAGATGGTCTGGCGCATCGGCCAGGAGGTGGCCTCGGTCCTAGCCGAGTTGGGGACCGAGGGCCGCTTGCTGCGTTTGCAGTTCGACGAGCTGATCGCCGGCGTCGAGGCCGGCCGCGCCCTGCTGGTGCGCGACTACGCTCCCGGCGCCGCCCCCGGCGCGGACCGGGCGGCGGCGCTGGACCGCTTGGCGGCGGTGGGGGCGACGGCGCTGATCGAGCCGGAGGCGGTGGCCGGCGCCTTGGGCCTGCTGGCCGAGGGCGGCGACGCCGACACCAGCATCTCGCCCCGGGGCTTCCGCCTGCTCTCCCGCGTCCCCGGTTTGGGCGAGGCCCAAGCCGCGCGCATTGTGGAGCACTTCGGCAATCTGCAGGCCATCCTGGGCGCCCCGCTGGAGGAGTTGATGCGGGTCGAGGGCTTCCGGCGCGACCGCGCCCGCGCCATCCGCGAGGGCATGTCCCGCATCGCCGAGACAGTCACCCTGGAACGCTTCGTCTGACGCCAAAGCCGGGCATCTGGACTTGGCGGCTGAGCACAGGCGCTAGCCCGGCTGGTGTGGAAAGATCGGTCTATGTCTAACGAGCTTCCCCCGGGCCGCTATGGGGACCGGGAACTGAGCTGGCTGGCCTTCAACCAGCGCGTCCTGGAGTTGTCGGAGGACCCGAGCGTCCCCCTGCTGGAGCGGGTCCGCTTCCTGGCCATCTTCAGCTCCAACCTGGATGAGTTCTTCATGGTCCGCGTGGCCGGTTTGCAACGCCGCATGGACGCCGGCATGGCGGTCAAAGCCGCCTCGGGCATGACTCCGCGCCAAGTGATGGACGCCATCCAGGCCCGGGCCCACCAGCTGGTGGACCGCCAGGTCGAGTGCTTTGAGACCGCCATCCGCCCGGCCCTGGCCCAGGAGGGCATCACCCTGCTGCGCTGGGACCAGCTTGAAGACCACGAGCAGGACCGCCTGGGCAAGTTTTTCCGCAAGCAGATCTACCCGGTGCTGACCCCTTTGGCGGTGGACCCAACCCACCCCTTCCCCTACATCCGGGGCCTGTCGCTCAACTTGGCCGTCATGCTCTCCGACGGCAAAGGCAAGGAGTTTTTCGCCCGCGTCAAGATCCCCGAGACCCTGCCCCGCTTCATCGCGGTCGACGCCAAAGGCAAGCCGCGCCAGCCGGCCGTGGCGGACCTGGGCAAGGGGCCGACATCGTTCGTGCCAATCGAGGACGTGGTCTCGGCGCGGCTGGGCGAGTTGTTCCCGGGCATGAAGATCACCGGCGTCCACCCCTTCCGCGTCACCCGCAACGAGGACGTCGAAGTCGAGGCCGATGACGCCGAGAACCTCCTCAAAGCCATGGAGCGGGAGCTGCTGCGGCGGCGCTTCGGCCCGCCGATCCGTTTGGAGGTGGCCCGCGGGATCTCGCCTGAGGCAATGAAACTGCTGATCAGGGGCCTGCGCATCACTGAGAAGGAAGTTTTCGAGTCGCCTGCCCCGTTGGACTACACGGGTTTGAACGTGATCGCGGACCTCGACCGCCCGGACCTCGCCTACCCGGCTTTCGTGGCCAGCTCGCACCCGGGCTTGGCCGAGGGCGAGGGCGCCGAGGCGACCGATATTTTCGCCGCCATCCGGGCTGGCGACATGCTGCTGCACCACCCGTACGACTCGTTTTCAACCTCGGTGCAGACTTTTTTGGCCCAGGCGGCGGCCGACCCGGATGTGCTCACCATCAAGCAGACCCTCTACCGCACCTCCGGCGACTCCCCCATCATCGACTCGCTGATCGATGCCGCCCAGGCCGGCAAGCAGGTCTTGGCCCTGGTGGAGTTGAAGGCCCGCTTCGACGAGGAGGCCAACATCACCTGGGCCCGCAAACTGGAGGAGGCCGGCGTCCACGTGGTCTACGGCGTGGTGGGCCTCAAAACCCACTGCAAGCTGCTGCTGGTGGTCCGCTCGGAGGCGGGCGGGCTGAACCGCTACGTCCATGTGGGCACCGGCAACTACAACCCGAAAACCGCCCGCCTGTATGAGGATCTGGGGTTGCTGACCTGCGATCCGGATGTTGGCCACGATGTCACCAGGTTGTTCAACCAGCTTTCCGGCTACGCCCCGGCCTCCACCTTCCAGCGCTTGCTGGTCGCCCCGACCTCGATCCGCTCGGGGTTGATCGAGCGCGTCGAGCGGGAGATCGCCAACCACCAGGCCGGCAAGGAGGCCTGGGTCAAGATCAAGGTCAACTCGATTGTCGATGAGGCCACCATTGACGCCTTGTACCGCGCCTCGCAGGCCGGAGTGCCGGTCGACATGGTGGTGCGCGGCATCTGCGCGGTGCGGCCGGGGGCGGTGGGCTTGTCGGAGAACCTCCGCGTCCGCTCCATTTTGGGCCGCTTCTTGGAGCACGCCCGGGTTTACGCTTTCGCCAACGCCGGCCACCCCGATGTGCTGATCGGCTCAGCCGATTTGATGCACCGCAACCTTGACCGCCGGGTTGAGGCGCTGGTCAACCTGGTCAACCAGGCGCACATCACCGAGCTGATCGACATGCTGGACCTGTCCATGCAGCCCACCACGGCGGCTTGGGACCTGGGCCCGGACGACACCTGGGTGCCGCAGCGCAAAACCGCCCAGGGCGATCCGCTGGAAGACATCCAAAGCCTGTTCATGGCCCGGCAGCGCCGCTCTGGCGCGCGGGTGCGCTAGGAGGCGCCGTGCCTGGACCCAAGGGCGCCCCAACCCAGCCCGCCACCCGCGGCCTGGACGCCGCCGGGGCTTTGGTTTGGCGCGTCGAGCGCGGCCAGTTGGAGGTGTTGCTGGTGCACCGCCCGCGCTATGACGATTGGAGTTGGCCCAAAGGCAAACTGGAGCGAGCTGAGGATCTGATCACTTGCGCTTGGCGGGAGGTGCTGGAGGAGACCGGCCGCCAGGTCGTCATCGGGCGGCCTTTGCCCAAGGTGGCCTATCCGCTGGCCAACGGGCGCATCAAGACGGTTTACTACTGGGCCGCCCGTTTGGCGCACGATGCCGACAACCCGGCTTTGTGCGCCCGCCCGCCGGTGGCGGTGGCCTCGCGCCGGGAGATTGACCGGACCTGCTGGCTGCCGGCGGACCAGGCGTTGCGCCGTTTGACCCGCCCAACTGACCGGGCGCCTTTGGAGAAGTTGCGCCAGTACCACCGGCAGGGCCAGCTTGACACCCGGCCGGTGGTGGTGATCCGGCACGCCCAGGCCGCCCCCAGGGCGACTTGGACCAAGCTGGACGGTTTGCGCCCGCTGACCGGGGATGGCCGGGCGCGGGCCCGGGGGGCGGTGCCGCTGCTGGCGGCGCTGGGGGTGCGCCGGGCCATCTCCTCGCCGTGGCTGAGGTGCCGCTCCACGGTGCGGGTCTTCGCGCGGCGGGCCCGGTTGGCGGTTGGCACCACCCGCTGGTTGACCGAGACGGAGGCGAAGCAGCGCCCGGAGCGCGCCATCGGGTTGATGCGGCGCATTTTGCAGGGCGGCCCGCCGGTGGTGGTCTGCTCGCACCGGCCGGTTCTGCCGCTGCTGCTGGGGGTGGTGGCGGAGCGCGCCTGCGGCCAGGTCCACCGGGCGATCGCCCCGGCCCCGCTGGCCACCGGCGAGGCGGCCGTCGCCCACACGGTGCGCACCGCCGGCGGCAAGGTCAAGGTGGTG
>JAITIG010000010.1 GCA_031279575.1 Bifidobacteriaceae bacterium | reverse complement strand
CGCGGAGGCGCCGCCGTTGCACGCCAACCCGCGGGCCCGCCGGGCCGCCCGGGCGGCGGTCGCGGCCGGGGTCGCGGCGTCGCTGCTGGTGTCGGTCGCGCCTGGCGCGGCCGAGGCGGCCGGCGGCCTGGCGGCGCTCGCGGCGGGCGGCGCCCGGGAGGCGTTGGCGGCCGACTTCTCCCAGCCTGTCCCGACCACGCCGATGGCGCAGGCGCCGCAGCCGGGGGCGCCGCTGGACAAGCCGCCGCAGGAGTACTACCCCGAGGAGGACCCGCCCGAGGGCCGGGTGGTGGCGGTGGACGGCGAGGCGGTCACCTACCAGACGGGCGCCGGCGAGTTCACGACCACTCTCGGCGGCCCGTTGGAGGCGTTTGTCGACGAGGCCGGCCAGATCCAGCAGGTCGACAACACCCTTGAGCCGGTGGTCGAGCCGGACGGGGAGGCCTATTTCACCAACGGGGCCAACGAGTTGAAGACCATCATCCCGGCCGAGGTGGGCCCGGAGCGCGGCATAGTCTTCCAGAGCCAGGGGTTCGCTTTGGAGCTGATCCCTTTGGAGGGCGACTACAGCCACCCGGTGGTCCAAGACAACGCCATTTTGTATAATAGCGTGTTCGAAGGTGTGGACATCCAGTACACGTTGGTCGGGGCGGTTGTCAAAGAGGACATCGTGTTGAACTGGCCGACCGGGCGCAGCGAGTTCGGCTTCAAGCTGGCGCCGGGCCCGGGCTTGCGGGTCCGCGAGGTGGACGGAGCGATCGAGTTGCTGGCCGGCGCGCCCGGGCGCGGCCCCGGCGGCGAGTCGGTCGTCTTCCGCCTGACCGCGCCCATCATGCAGGACGCGGCCGGGGCTGTCTCCGACGCGGTGGCGCTTGAGTTGGAGCAGGCGGGCGACGGGCCTGTGGCGCGGGTCAGCGCCGACCCGGAGTGGCTGGGCGCGGCCGAGCGGGCCTATCCGGTCAGGATCGACCCGAACCTGGACATCGCGCCGTCCGCCATCAGCTTGATTGGGGTCGAGCAGGGCTCGGCGGACTTGCATATCGGCGACAACGGCTACCCCTATTCCGGCTACGACGACGGGCTCAAGTCCGGGAACATCGCCAATTTCGACGCCGCCCACCTGATGACCAGGACTTATGTCCACATCGACTACGACTTCGCGGCCGGGTTTGAGGATTGCAAGATCAATTCCGCGGTGTTCTCCTTGGACCAGCGCACGGCTTGGTCCGGCGGGGACACGAACTTCGGCCTTTACTCGGTCGACACGGCCTGGAATCCCGCCGCCATCACTTGGAACAACCAGTTGAACTCGGGCCACACCTTCATCCAGTTCCAGCCGGCCAGCGCCAACGGCGGCCGGATCGCCTGGGATGTCCGCGAGATGGTCAACAACTGGGCGCAGGGGTTGAAGCCGAACCGCGGTCTGGTGGTCAAGGCGGAGAACGAGCGCTGGATGCAGGCGGAGGTGTTCTCCAACAAGGCCGCCTCCGCGCCGCCGATCTTGCGGATCGACTGGGAGGTGCCGCCGCCGGTGGATCCGGGCCTGCCGCTGGCCGCCTTGAGCGTGTCGTTGTACCCGATGACGGAGAAGTCGCTGGCCGGCAAGCAGGTCTTCGACGCGGTGTTCGCGGCCGGCCTGGCGACGCCGGAGTCGACTGTGTCCTTCCGGCTCGACCCGGGCGGGGCGCCGGCTGCGACCACCGCCGCCAAGGTTTACAAGTTCCCCAACTCGCAGCCGTTTGAGGCCACCTTCCCCGAGGCGCGGCGTTACAAGGACGCGCTCGGCAACTGGCAGTCGGGCCTGTTCGGCGGCTTGCCCTTGGACACTGTCCACTCGGTCAAGGCCACGGCCGCCAAGGCCGGCGGGTCCTCCGGGGAGAAGAGCTCCGACAAGTTCTTGGTCTACAAGGTCAAGCAACGCGACACCTACCCCTATATCGCCAAGTACTACGGCGTGTCGTTGAACACCATCATGGCGGACAACGCCGTCCAAGACACGTTGGTGACGAACAACAACACCTTGTTCATCCGCAACCCCAAGACATCGGTGCCGTACAACCCGCCGCCGCTGAGCGACGACCAGAAGAAGGCCATCGACTCGGCGTTGATGGGCCGCGGGATGCACTGCGAGTACGGCTTTGAGCCGGTGAACTTCAACACGGGCAACTTCTTCTTGGAGGCGGTGGACGCCTCGGCCGCGGAGATCGACGGCGACTTCGCCCTGACCCGGTCCTACAACTCGAAGGCGGACGGGTTCCAGTCGGTGTTCGGCCGCAACTGGGAGTTCGCCTACGCCGAGTCCTTGAGCCTGGAAGAGGACGGGACGCTGGTGTACTTCAAGGGCGACGGGCGCCAGCTGCGGTTCGAGCCGGCCGGCGGCGGCTGGCTGGCGCCGGAGGGGTATCACTTGGCGGTCTCGAAGATCCCCTACACGGCCGGGGACCAAACCTATTACCGCTGGGATATCGCCGAGCCTTCCGGGGCGAGCCGCGCGTTCAACGCCTGGGGCCTGCTGACAGACATCTACTCCGCGAACGGGTTGCGCACCCAGGTGGGCTATTCCGCCGAGATGGGCTTGGCGAAGGTGACCTCCCCGACCGGCTTGGTCTACGAGTTCGACTTGGACGAGGCGGGCCGGATCTCCAGGGCGACCCTCCCGGGCGGCGCCCAGACCCGCTACGAGTACAACGAGGCCGGCGATTTGGTGGCCTACACCGACCCGAACGGGTTGGCGACGCGCTACGAATACGACCAGGAGCACCGTTTGACCAGTTGGTGGGACGGGGACGGGAATCTGGCCGTGACCAACACCTATGACGCGCAGGGCCGGGTCACAACTCAAACCAACGCCGTCGGCGCCAAGGTCCGCCTGGCCTACACCCAGACCACGACCACCACCACGGACGCGAACGGCAACCAGACCACCTACACTTTGGACTCCTTGGCGCGCGTCACCAAGATCGCCCACCCGGACGGGCAGGTCGAAGAGCGCGCCTACGGCCCCGGCAACACGCTGATCCGCGACGAGCTGGGAACTTACACCTATGACGCGGACGGCAACCAGCTGACCGCCACAGATCTTGACGGCGCAACCCAGAGCCGCACCTACGACGCGGCCGGCCGGGTGCTGACGGCAACCGACAGGGACGGGCGGACCACCGCCTACCAGTACGACGCGCGGGGCGACCTGGTCAAGGCCATCCACCCCGGCGGCGGCACAGAGACGTTCGCCTACGACTCAAACCACCGCGTCGTCTCCCACACCAACCGGCGCGGCGGCACCGAGACGTTCACCTACGATGGCGCCAACCTTGCCTCCAGCACCGATCCGCTGGGCGCCCGGACCACCTACCTGCACAACCCGATGAACCATGTCATCGCTGTGACCGACCCGGCCGGCGGGGTCACCAGGACCATCCGGGACCTGGCCGGCCGGGTGGTGGGCGAGCAGGCCGCGGACGGCGCCACACGCGAATACGTCCTGGACGCGCTGGGCAACATCACCCGGGAACGCGACCCGCTGGGCCACACCACCGCTTTCGACTACGACGCGGCGCACCGCGTGCTGTCCGGGACGGACGCGGAAGGCGCCAAGGTCGCCTACACCTACGACCCGAACGGCAACACCCTGACCGAGACAGACCCGGCAGGCAACACCACCGAACACGTTTACGACTCGCGGGACCGCCTGGTCAAGACCACCAACCCGGACGGCTCCCACGTGGCGTACAAGTACGACAAGCACGGCAACATCACCGAGTTGACGGACGCCCTCGGAGGCGTCAAGCGGGTGGAGTATGACCAGGTCAGCGGGCAGCCGTTGCGCTCGACGGATCCGCTGGGGGCGGTCTCGGAGTTCGCCTACACCGCCGAGGGCGCTTTGACCTTGGCGCGCCGCCCGGACGGCTCCGCCACCAAGTACGGCTTCGACGGGGCCGGCCGTGTGAGCTGGATCGAGGAGCCGTCCGGCTTGGTGACCAGGCTGGGCTACAACGCCGCCGGGGACTTGACGCGCATCGACGAGGCCGGGCGGGTCTCGGTTTTCGAGTTCGACCTGGCGGGGCGCGTGGCCAAGGCCACCGACGCGGCTGGCGGCGCCACCGTCTACGACTACGACGCTTTGGGCAACTTGGCCCGCCAAACCGACCAGGCGGGCAGGGTCACCACGTTCGCCTACGACCCGGTGGGCCGCGTGGTCGCGGTCACCGAGCCGGGCGGGGCGGTCACCCGCTACGCCTGGGACCTGCGCGGCGACCTGGTCCAGCAGACAGCCGCCAACGGCGCCACCGCCACCTGGGCGAGGGACAAGATCGGGCGGGTGGTCGCGGAGGAGGACGCCTTGGGCGGGGTCACCGCCTACAGCTACGACCCGAACGGGAACCTCGCGTCCGCCACCGACCCGTTCGGCAACCAGACCAGCTACCTCTACAACCACTTGGGGTTGGCGACCAAGGTGACCGATCCGCTGGGGCGGGTGTGGGCCTACAAGTTCGACGCGACCGGGAACACCACCGAGGTGGTCAACCCGGCCGGCGAGGCGGCGGCGGCGCAATGGGACGCCGCGGGCCGCCTGGCGCGCCAGACCGATGTCGCCGGGGTGGTCACCGAGTACGCCTACGACAAGGCCAGCAACCTGGTCCGCAGGCAGGATTCGACCGGGCGGGTGGACACCTTCGCCTACGACCAGGCGGGCCGGTTGACGTCCCACCGGGACCCGGTGGGGCGCGAGGAGTCCTTCAGTTACGACCTGTGGGGCGCCTTGACGTCCCAGACCGGTTTGGACCAGGTCTCATCGGTTTACACCTATGACGCGTTGGGGCAGGTCACGGCGGTGTCCAACCCGTTGTCCGGGACGGTGCGGTACGCCTATGACAAGGCCGGGAACATCACCGCCCAAACCGATGTGGACGGCGCGGTTTGGCGTTACGGCTACGACCAGGCCGGGAACCTGGTCACTGAGACCGACCCCCTGGGCGCCACCACCCGGTACGCCTACGACGCGCTGGGCTATGTGACCGAGCAGGTCGACCCGCTGGGCGCGGCGACCAGTTTCGCTTACGACCCGTTGAGCCGGCTGACCGCCCAGACCGACCCGCGGGGCGCCACGTCCCGCTTCGAGTACGATGCCGCGTCCCGGCTGGTCGCCGTCACCGCGCCTTCCGGAGCCCGCACCGAGTACGCCTACGACGCGGCGGACCAGATGACGATGTTGAAGGATCCCAACGGCGGCGTGCGCCAGTTCAAGTACAACGCCGCCGGCTTGGTGGCCGAGGAGGTCTCCCCGGCCGGCCTGGTCACCAGCCACGCCTACGACAAGCACGGCTTCGAGGTCGCCAGCGTCGACCCGCTGGGCAACCAGACGCGGTTCGAGGTCTCGGACCGGGGCCAGGTGACGGGGTTGGAGGACGCGAACGGCGCGAAGTGGTCCTACAGCTACGACTTGGCCGACCGGTTGACGCAGGTGACCACGCCTTTGGGCTACACGCAGCGGTTCAGCTATTCGGCGGCCGGGGACCTGGCCGAGTCGGTGGACAATTTGGGCCGCCGCACCTCCTACACCTATGACGAGCTGCGCAACTTGACCTCGGCGGTGGACGCGGCGGGCGCCAAGACGGTCTACGAGTACAACCCGGACTCGACGCTGGCGCAGGTGACCGACCCGCTGGGGCGTACGGCATCGTACACCTACGACCTGGCGGACCAGCTGGTGGCGCAGACCGACGCGGCCGGCCGCGCGACGCGTCTGGTCTACGACCCGGCGGGGCAGCTGGTGGAGAGCGTGGAGCCGGGCGCGCGGACCTACCGGTACGGGTACGACGCCGCCGGGAACCTGACGTCGGTGACGGACCCGCTGGGCGGGCGGGCCGCCTCCGAATACGACTTGGACGGCCGGCTGGTCGCGGTGGTGGACCAGGTCGGGGCGAGGGTGTCTTACAGCTACGACCCGGCTGGCCAGCTGACGGCCGCCCGGGACGCGGCCGGCGGGGTGACTGGGTTCAGCTACGACCCGGACGGGCTGTTGGCGGCTTTGACGGACCAGGCCGGGAACACCACCAGGTACGCCTACGACGGGGCGTCGCGGTTGACGCGCGTCACCCAGGCGGACGGGGCCGCCACCCGCTACGGGTACGACGCCGCCGGGAACACCACCTCCGTGACGGACGCCCTGGGGCGGGTGACGGGCTACAGCTACGACTTGGAGGGCAACCTGGTGGGCGTGGCCTCGCCTGGGGGGTCTTCGGAGACGAGCGCCTATGACCGCGCGTCGCGGTTGACGGCATCGACCGACGGGGAGGGCAAGACCACCCGGTACGACTACGACGAGGTTAACCGCCTGGTCGAGGCCTCCTACCAGGACGGCGTCGGGTCGTGGGCGTCCTACGTGTACAACGCCGCCGGGGAGCTCGTCGCGATGGAGGACCTGACCGGCGAGAGCGCCTACACCTACGACAGTTTGGGGCGGCTGGTCTCGGCGGCGGACCCGGCGGGCCGCCGGGTGGTCTACGCGTACACCGAGGCGGGAGACCTGGAGTCCATCGGCTACCCGGACGGCTCGGAGGTCTCCTACGGGTATGACGCGGCCGGGAACCTCACCACCGTGGCCGCCCCGGAGGGGGTCTCCCGCTACACCTATGACGCGGCCGGGCGGGTGACCGGCCTGACCCGCCCGGACGGGTCCGCCACGCTGTACGGCCTGGGGGCCAGGGGCGAGGTCGTCTCGGTGGTCAACCAGGACGCGGCCGGGGCGGTGGTGTCGGGGTACCGCTACGAGTTCGACGCCCGCGGCGACGTGGTCTCGGAGGAGTCGTGGGGGGAGGCTGCCGGCGGGAGCGCCACGCGGCGGTTCTCTTACGACTCGGAGCGGCGCCTGGTGGGCTTCTCGGAGAGCGGCCCTGACGGGGCGGAGGATGTCTCCTACCAATATGACAAGGCCGGCAACCGGCTCTCCATGCGGCGCGTGGACGCCTCGGGGGTCGAGTTGGAGTCGGTCTCCTACAGCTACGGGCCTGGCAACGAGCTGCTCCAGGCGGACTCGACCCAGGCTGGGCTGACCCTGTACACATACGACCGGGCGGGCCGGCTGGTGGCGCAGGACGGCGCCGATTCGGCGCGCTTGACGTACCAGTACTCCGCGGCCGACAGGCTCCAGGCCGTCCGGGAGGGTGGCCGGCTGCTGATGGCCGCCACCTATGACGGGGCCGGCAACCGGGTGTTCCAAGTCTCCCGGCGCGATGTGCCCGCCGCCTCGCAGGCCGAGCCGGCCCAGGCCTCGGCTGGCCGGGCGCTGGACGCGGCGGGCGGGGTGCTCGCCGCCGGGTTGGCGGCGCCCGCGGCCGGCTCCGGCCAGGCGGCGGCCCCGGATTTGGTGTTCACCTACCGGGAGTCGGAGTGGGTCGACCCGTCGCGGAACGTGTTCTGGCTCGGGTTGTGGTCTTTCGCGGCCCACGGCGCGGCCGGTTTGAACACGGCGCAAGGGGTCGCGTCCGCCCAGGATTTGTCCGCCCGCTGGGACCAGCTGGGCGGGGAGTTCCAGACGGCCACCCGCTCGGTGCCGGTGGCGGCCTCTGGGGGGTTGTCGCAGGCGGACCTGGACGCTTTGTCCGCGGCCGGCCTGAGCCCGGCGGAGGCCGCCGAGGCGCTGGGCCTTGCCGGCTTGGCAGAGCCGGGGTCCGGGTCCGCCCTGGGCGCCGGTGACTCGGGTTGGGGCGGGGCCCCGATCCCGGCCCCGGCCCAGCCCGCCGCGGGCGCCCCGCAGCCCGGGACGGGCGCCGCCTACGACCTGTCCTACTACGTCAACGACGTCAACCGCGCCAACACCGAGGTGCTGGCGGCCTATGGGGCCAGGGGCCAGTTGGGCGCCTCCTACACCTATGGGGTGGACCGGCTGGCGCAAACCGCCCTGGAGCCGGATCCGGTGGCCGGCGCGGACCGCGCCGCCGGCGACCAGATGACGACCAGTTGGTTCCTGACCGACGGGCAGGGCTCGGTGACGGCCAGGACCGACGCCTCCGGGGCCGTGGTGGAGTCTTTGTCCTACGACCCGTTCGGGGTGCTGGAACGCCCCTCTGGCTCCCAAGCGCCGGTGTTCGGCTACAACGGCGAGGAGCACAACCCGGCCACCGGCTTGCAGTACTTGCGGGCCAGGTACTACGACCCGGCCGCGGGCCGGTTCTCGGTGCGCGATTCCCTGCTCGGCGACCCATCCGCCCCGCAAACCCTCAACCGGTACGCCTACGCCTTGGGCAACCCGCTCGCATTCGAGGATCCGTCTGGGCATTGGAACTTGTTCAAGGCTATCGGCGGCGCCGTCAGCAAGGCCGCCAGCGCTGTTGCCAGCACCGCCAAGAAGGCCGCCACCTGGGTGAACAACAATGTGGTCAAACCCGCCGTGACGGCGGTGAAGTCCGCCGCCCGGTGGGTCAACAACAACGTGGTCAAACCGGTGGTCTCCGCGGTCGGGGCGGCCGCCGGGTGGGTGAACCAAAACGTTGTCCAACCGGCCCGCTCGGCGGTGTCGGGGGCGGTCGCGGCGGCCGGGCGGGTGGTGGCGGCCGTCGGGTCGGGGGTGGCGGCGGCGTATCAGGCGACCGCGCGGGCGGTGCGCTCCACAGCGGCCTATGTGGTCCAGCGGACAGCCGAGCTGAAGCAGAAGGTGTTCGAGTTCGCATGCACCACGGCGAACAAGCTGACTTCGGCGTGGGAGGCGGCGAAGGATTGGGCGGCGGACGTGGATTGGGCGAAGGTCGGGATGATCGTCGGGGGGGCGGTCATCGGGGTGGTGGCGACGGTCGCGACGGCGGGGGCGGCGGGCCCGGTGGTGGGCGCTCTGATTTACGGGGCTTTGGCGGTGGACGTGGCGTTCCAGGCGTCGGATCTGGTCGAGGAGTTGACCGGGACCAACCTGATCAAGGACGCGGTTTTCGGGGGAAACGAGGCCGCGTATGCCGCGGTGTCGTTGGGGGTGGGGCTGCTGGGGGGGATCGGCCCGGACGATGTCGCCAAGCTGGCCGGCAAGACCGACGACGTCGTCGGGTTGGCCTCTGCGGTCGGGTCGGGGTCCCGCAAAGCGGCGGACAAGGCCGATGAGGCCGCCTCGGCCAAGTCGGCCTCTGGGGCATCGAAGTCCGACGCGGGCGCCCAGAAGCGGTCCGGGTGCCCGCTGGGATCCTCGTTTGCGGGGGCGACCCGGGTGGTGGCCGGCGATGGCGGGTCGGCCGCCAGGATCGACTCCCTGCAAGTCGGGGACCAGGTGCTGGGGCAGGACGCCGCCACCGGCCAGACCAGCCCGGAGACGGTCACAGCGGTGTGGAGCCACCAGTCCGAGACTTGGGCGCTGAGCCTTTCGGACGGCCAGCGGGTCGAGACAACCGCCAACCACCCCTGGTACACCGCCAACCGCGACGCCTGGGTCCGCACCGACCACCTCCGGGCCGGCGACCAGCTGCGCACCGCCGCCGGCGCCGCCACCACAGTCAAGGACGTCTCCCCAACCGGGCAGACCGCCACCGTGTGGAACCTGACCGCCACCGGCGCCCACACCTACCACGTCACCACCACCAACCCCCAAGCCGCCATACTCGTCCACAACGCCGATCCGGGCGAACTGGTCAACCCGAACTCCTGCCCGTTGACAGCCCCTGGAAGCGGCACCAGGCCCCCTCCCAACCCGTATGGGAAGAAGGGCGGGCCGGCCCACCAAGATGAGGTGGCCCGGGTCGCACAAGATATAGACGCCCGGGGACTTGGGGTGAAAACAGAGTACCGGATTATGACGCCTGGGGGGCAGAAGGGTTCCCGGTGGGTGGATGTGGTGGGGATCGACAAGCAAACGGGCCAGGTGGCGGAGTTGCACCAGGTGGGCAAGCAGACTGTGCGGTCCCAGGTGCCGGTGGCGCGGGAGCGGGCCGCTATCGCGGATATTCAGACGCGCGGCGTGGCCACGAAGTACATAGACCCCGGTACACTCAAAGTGGTGTTCCATCCGTATAATAAACCTTGAGGAGGCGGCTTGTGGGCAGGCAGGTGAACGCGTACTTCGACCCCGTGGACGCGAACGAGTTCCTGGGCCTCGCGCGGGGAGAGTTCGACGCGGTGCTGCTGCCGTCGGAGTCGCCGGGCCCCCAGTTCGAGGAGGTCACCAGGATCGACGGGGGGTTTTTCGGGGCTTTTTGCCGGCGGGTGGATTGGCCGGCCATCAAGCCGAGGTATGTTCCCCAGCAAGGCTATTGGGTGTTGGATATCATGCAGGACGTGTTGGTGGACTGGTGGGTGCCGCGCGAGCATGCCGATTCTGTGGGCCCGGGGCGTTTGTATTACAAGGTTGAGCGTTTGGAGGGGCCCCCTGAGGGGTTGTACTTCGAGCGGAAGGACGAGGGGTTCATCGGTTTCGCTGAGTTGCTGTTCCGGCGGGCCCGGAAGTGGGCGCCGATGGTGGATGCCCCGTCGGGCCGCCAGCGGGTGGCGGCGCACGCCCTGGCGCGAGTCAGGGCCGGCCGCGCGGTCTTGTTCTAACCCGCCGCCCGGCGGGGAGGCCGCGATGGTGTGAAGCCTGGCCGCCGTGTCTCCCCCGCCAAACGCGGCGCCGCGCACCCGGCCGCCCTCTGGCCCCAGGCGGGGCGGCGGACGGCGCCGGGGTGGCCGGCCCGGTGGTGGGGGCGTCGGGTACTATGTCCCGGTGCCAGTGCCTCCAATTCCCGTCATGGCGGTTTACGGCACCCGCCCTGAGGCGATCAAGCTGGCGCCGGTGATCCGGGCGCTGCGGGCCGAGCCTTCCTTCGCCTGCCAGGTGGTGGTGACAGGGCAGCACCCGGAAATGGTCGGCCGCGTCAACCAGCTGTTCGGCATCGCCCCCGACGCCGCCATCGACATCTACACGCGCAAATCCGACCCGGGCGGGGCGGTGGCCAAAACCCTCCAGCGGCTGGCGCCGGAGTTGGAGCGCCTGCGGCCCCAGGCGCTGCTGGTCCAAGGCGACACCTCCTCCGCGCTGGGAGCCGGCCTGGCGGCCTTCTTCGCCGGCATCCCCGCCGTCCACGTCGAAGCCGGCCTGCGCACCGGCGACCTGGCGGCGCCGTTCCCCGAGGAGGGCAACCGGCGGCTGCTGTCCCAGATCTGCTCCCTCCACCTCGCCCCGACCGCCCGCAACAAAGCCAACCTGCTAGCCGAGGGCGTCAAAGCGGCGGCGGTGGCCGTCACCGGCAACACCGTCATCGACGCCCTGCTGGCGGTGGCGGGCTCAGACGGGCAGGCGGCGGATGGCGCCGTGCGGCAGGCTTTGGCCTCGGGGCGCCGCCTGGTGCTGGTGACCGCCCACCGGCGCGAGTCTTGGGGCGAGCCGATGCGGCGCATCGCGGCGGCGGTGCGGGAACTGGCCCAGACGCACCCGGAAGTCGGTTTTGTGCTGCCGCTGCACCCCAACCCGCTGGTGCGCCAGGCGCTGGAGCCGGCGCTGAGCCCGCTGGCCAACGTCTACCTGACCGAGCCGCTCGACTACCTCGACCTGGTGCGCCTGGTCCAAGCGGCCACCGCCGTGCTGACCGATTCCGGCGGCCTGCAAGAAGAGGCGCCATCGCTCGGGGTGCCGGTGCTGGTGCTGCGCGAGACCACCGAGCGCCCCGAGGGGGTGGCGGCCGGCAACGCCCGGCTGGTGGGCACCGACCCAGCCCAAATCGCGGCCCAGACCGCGCGCCTGCTGGGCGACCCGGCGGCCCACGCCGCCATGGCGCAGGCGCGCAACCCATACGGCGACGGCCGGGCGGCGGAGCGGACCTGCGCCGCGCTGGCCGAGTTCTTCGGGGTGGGCCGCCGCCTGGCGGACTTCGCCGGGTGACAAGACAAAGGAGACAGCTTTGCAGGCAGTTTCAAGCGTGTGCGTGGTGGGGTTGGGCTACATCGGCTTGCCCACGGCCGCGATGCTGGCCAGCCGCGGCCTGCGGGTGCGCGGCGTGGACACCAATCCGGCCACCGTCGGCGCCGTCAACAGCGGGCAGGTGCCGTTTGTCGAACCCGATCTGGCGCGCCTGGTGGCCCAGGCGGTGGCGGCGGGCAACCTGGCGGCGGCCCCGGCCCCGGCCGAGGCCGAGGCCTACGTGGTGGCCGTCCCAACCCCGGTCAACCCCGACCGCAGCCCCGACCTGAGCTATGTCATGGCCGCGGTCGACTCGATCAGCCAGGTGCTTGGGCCCGGCTCGCTGGTGGTGCTGGAGTCCACCTCCCCGCCTGGCGCCACGGCTCTGGCGGCGCGGCGCATCGCCGCCAACCGGCCCGACCTGGCGGCCCCGGGCGGCGAGTTGGCGGTGGACCTGGCCTACTGCCCGGAGCGGGTGCTGCCCGGCCGGGTGGTCCAAGAGCTGGTCTCCAACGACCGCATTGTGGGCGGCCTGACGCCCCGGGCGGCGCACCGGGCGGCCGACTTGTACCGGACGTTTTGCCAGGGCGAGATCATGTCCACCGACGCCGTCACCGCCGAGCTGGCCAAATTGGTGGAGAACGCCTTCAGAGACGTCAACATCGCCTTCGCCAACGAGTTGTCGCTGGTTTGCGACAAGCTGGGGGTCGATGTGCGCCGCCTGATCGAGCTGGCCAACCACCACCCCAGGGTGGCGATCTTGAGCCCGGGGCCCGGCGTGGGCGGCCACTGCATCGCCGTCGACCCCTGGTTCATCGCCGCGGCCGCCCCGGCCGAGACCCAACTGATCCAGTGCGCCCGCCACCTCAACGACTCCATGCCCGGGCGCGTCGGCGCCAAAGTCGCAGCCGCGCTGGCCGGCCAGGGCGCGCCCACGGTGGCGGCCTTGGGCCTGGCCTTCAAAGCCAACATCGACGACCTGCGCGAGTCGCCCGCCCGGGCGGTGGTGGCGGCTTTGGCCCAGGCCTACCCGGACGGTTTGATCCGGGTGGTCGAGCCCCACATCAGCCAGCTGCCGCCGGAGTTGGCGCAGCGCCGCAACGTCGAGTTGGCCAGCCTCGCCGACGCCTTGGCCGGGGCCGACGCCGTGGTGCTGCTGGTGGACCACGACGCCTTCCGCCAGCGCCCGCCCAGCCTGCCGCCCAATGTCCCGGTGATCGACACGCGCGGCCTGTGGCGTTGACCCGCCCGACGCCGCCGCCTCAGCTGGCGCGCAGAAAGCCCCGTTCCAGCACCTCGGCGGCCAGGCGCCCGTCGTGGACGGCGCGGGCGAAGGCGGCCCCCGCCTCGGCCAGCGGGCGGTAGTCCTCCGCCGCCAAGGCGATGTCCGCCACCACGTCGCGGATGGTGGCCGGGGTGGCCTCGACCACCGGCAGCGGCAGCGGGAAGCGGCGGCGCACCGGCTCGGCCACATGGCCCACCACCAGCCGGCCGGCCGCCATCGACTCGGCCGCCAGGGTGGCGGCGTTGCCCAACACCAGTTGGTCCACCACCACGTCGACCGAGCGGATGACCTGCGGCATGCGGGCCGGGTGGATGCGGCGCAGCGAGCGGTACTCGATCAACCCGAGCCGGTCCAAGTCCTTCAAGGCGGCGTCGGCGTAGACCGAGCCCTTGGTGATGTCGCTGCTGGGGATGTGCGCCACCCTCAGCTTGGCGCCATCGGCCCACCTGGGGGCGGGGGCGAAAGCCGAGGCGGCCACGGTGATGGGCAGCCAGACCGCCTGCGGCAAGAAGTCCAGCATGTCGGGTGTGGCGGTGAAAACCGGCGCCTCCAAGGCGGCCAGCGCTTGGTGGACGGCCTCGGTCAAAGCCACCCGCTGCTGGGTGAACTCGGCCTCGGTGTCGCGGTAGGGGCTGTACGGCTCGATGGCGGCGTGGGCGGCGGGGGTGCGCCCGGCGGTGCCGTGGACCAGCACCGCGACCCGGCGGCCCGAGGCCAGGATCTGCTCGGCCTCGGCCCGGGCCCAGGCCGGGTCCAGGCTCACCTCGCGCGGGTCGGCTGTGTCCAGCAGCGTGCGCATGTCCTCGATCAGGATGTGGCTGGCGGGCGCCGCCATGTCCAACGCCACATCGAGCCGCATCAGGGGCTGGGAGCGCTGGGTTGTCAGCACAGCGCAGTCGGCGTCGAATGAGAGCGGGGTGCGGTCGGCTTTGAGCATCAGGTTGGCGGCGGTGAAGCCGTCCACGTGGTCGCTGACGGCCTGGGCCCACAAGCGGCCCTGGTTGGCGTAGTTCATGCGCCCTATCAGCAGGTGGCCGCCGGCGCCCCGGGGGCGGGCCAGGCCCTGGCGGCGCGCCACCGCCGCCCGCTCCAGCGGCTCGAGTTGGCGCAGGTTGACCCGCACGCCCGCGCCGGTCAGCTCCAGCCACGGCCCCGGGGCGCCCTGGTCGCGGGTTTCGACCCGCCAGCGGGCGGCCCCGGCCGGCGGCGGGTTGGCCTGCTCCACCGCCCGCCCCGGGGTGGGGGCCGGCGGGTAGGCCAAATCGGCCAGGGCGCGCCCGGAGCGCAGCTGCTCCACCGCGCCCTGGACGGCCTGCTCGGTGGTCAGGGCCAAGATTCCCGGGGCGGCGCCGGCGCGGGCGCGGGCGGCGGGGTGGGCGGCCTCGTCCAGCGCCCACAGCAGCTCGATCTGCCCGGCGGGTGGGGCCGGGCAGGCCTCCAGGGCGTCCAGCGGGACGGTTTTGACCGGCAGTCCTTCGAGTTCGGCTGGCGGGGCGGCCGCCCTGGGGCCGCCCACCGCCAGCACCCTGATCTGCGCCGCCCGGGCCGGGCGGGGCGCGGGGCTGGCCGGGGCGGGCCGGGCCTGCCCGGCCCCGGGGGCCGCATCCCAGCCCAAGGCCTGCTCCAGGTCCGCCAAGGCGGGCCCGAGTTGGGCCGCGCGGGTGAAGCGGGCGGCGTGGCGCAGGGCGGCGGCGGTCTCAGCCGGGGTGGGGGAGTGCTCGGCGGCGGCCACCAGCGCCTGGGCCAGCGCCTCGGGGGTGGCGTCGCGGGCCTCGAACCAGAGCGGCCGGCCGGCCAGGACGTCTTGCTTGGCGCAGTGGCCGGGCGGCAGCGCCACCACAACCGGCAGGCCGGTGGCGATGTACTCGTAGAGCTTGCCCGGGGTGGCCAGGGGGACGTCCTCTTTGATGAACAGCAGGGCGTCGGTTTGCCGGTAGAGGGCCGGCAGGTCGCGCCGGTTGGCCACCCCGGCGAAGCCGATGGCGTCCTGCGGGCGCCCCAGGGCGGACCGGCTCGACTTGCCCACAAACTCCAGCCGGGCGCCGGCCAGGCGCGGGCTGGCGGCCCGCGCCAGCCGCCAAGCTCGCAGCACGCGCTCCCAGGGGAAGGCGGAGTAGGCGGTGCCAACGTAGCGGAAGACCAGCCCCCGCCCGGCCTGCCGCTCGGGCGCCCCCACCGGCTGGGGCAGCCATTCGGGGTCCCAGCCGTTGCCCACCAGGCGGATTTTGCCCGCCCACTGGGGGAATTCCCGCCGGTGCAGATCCGCCATCGCCCGGTTGGTGTACCAGACGCGCGCGGCCCGCCCGAGGGCCTCTTCCAGCAGCGGCCGGGTGCGCTCGGCGTCGGGGTAGGGCTGGCCGGTGAAGGGGCTGAAAACCCACGAGTCGCGTTCCACCAACAAAAGCGGCAGGCCGGTGGCGCGGACCAGGTCGAGCCCCACCCCGGCCCCGACGGCGGGCAGGATGTTCGCCACCACCAGGTCAAACGGATGGGCGGCGTGCAGCGCCCGGGCGGCGGCGGCGGCCGGCAGCAGCCAAGCCGGGTACCAGTCGTTCTCGATTGGCTCCGGGAAAATGGACTTGACCAGGTCACTGGTCCAGCCGCGCCAGTTCTCGGGGGTGGCGGCGTCGGCCTGGGCGCAGCGGTTGAGCACCGGGTCGCGCGTGCCCAAGAACTGGTCCACCCGCACCACTTGGACGCGGCGGTCGACCCGCGCCGCCAGGTCCCAATCGGCTCCCAGCACCAGGTTGAAGGCGTCGGCGCCGGCCGCCAGCACGGTCACCTGGTGGCCGCGGGCGGCCAACTCGTTGACCGCCGCCAAGGGGTTGGCCGCCCCCGCCCCCCGGAAGGGCGGGAACCCCCACACCACGTACAGGACTCGTTTGGCCGGGGGTGTCGCGGGCATGGCCACCGAGTATAGACGAGCCCCCTGGCGGACTCCGCGCCCAAACTGCGCGCCTGGGGCAGACCTGGGCGCCTTGGGGCGGGTATGCTAACCGGCCATGTCAGCGGTTGAGGCCAAGGCGCTGTTTGTGGGGCCGGCCAACTTCGCGGGGCAAGGCTGCCGCTGGGCGCGGGCGGCCGAGCGGGCCGGGCTGGTGGCCCGGGCGGAGAGCTTCGCCCTGGCGGACAACAACCGGTTTGGCTTCCCGGTCGACGCCTCGGTCCCCGAGCGCCAATACCGCGCCGACTCCGCCTGGCAGCGCCGCCAGTGGGAGCATGTGGCGGGCAACTTCAGCCACGTCCTGTTTGAGGCTTTCCGGCCGCTGTTCGGCGACCTGTTCCACTTCGACCCGCTGGCGGAGGCGGCGGCGCTGCGCCAGCGCGGCCTGGCGGTGGCGATGCTGGCGCACGGCTCGGAGGTGCGCCCGCCCTCGCGCCACGCCCGCCGGCACGCCTTCTCGCCTTTCCCCGGCCTGCCTGAGGCCACCCGGGTGGCGTTGGAGGCGACCGCCCAGCGCAACCTGGCCCTGGCCCCGGCCTTCCCCGGGCCGATCTTCGTCTCGACGCCGGACCTGCTCGACTACCTGCCGCAGGCCACCTGGTGCCCGCTGGCCATCGACCAGGCGGCTTGGCGCTGCCAGCCGACCGGCTTGGCGCGCCGGGCGCCGGTGGTGGCGCACGCGCCATCGAACACCGCCTTGAAGGGCACCGCCCAGGTGCGCGCCGCCGCCCAGGAGTTGGAGCGGGCCGGGTTGATCGAGTACCGCGAGCTGGGCGGCGTGCCCGCGGCCGCCATGCCGGCCGCCATCCGCCAGGCGGACATCGTGTTGGACCAGTTCGCCATCGGCAGCTACGGGGCCGGCGCGGTCGAGGCGATGGCGGCCGGGCGGCTGGTGGTGGGCAACGTCGCCGCCGAGACCCGCGCCCGGGTGGCGGCCGCCGCCGGCGCCGCCTTGCCGATAGCCCAAGCCGAGCCGGGCGCCCTGGCCCAGGTTTTGCGCCAGCTGCTGGCCGACCGCCCGGCCGGCGCCGCCTTGGCCGCCTCCGGCCAGCGGTTCGCCGCCCAGTTGCACGATGGCGCCGCCGCGGCCGCCGCTTTGGCGGCCGGTTTTCTAGGGCGGGCGGCGTGAGCCGGCCGGCCGGGCAGGTGGCCGTGGTCTCGCTGGGCCGCCTCAGCTTGGACGGCGCGGCCCAAAACGCGCTGCGCGGGGCGCTGGCCGCCGGGTTTGAGGCCACGGCCGTGTGGCTGGGCGGCTGGGACGGGCCCGCCGCGGCGGGCCGGTGGGAGGGCGCCGCCAGCCTCGGGCTGGGCGGCGGCTGGGACGGCGGCCAGGCGCCCTTGAAGGCGTCCTGGTGGCGTTACCGCGACATGGCCCAGCAGCGGGCCGGCGGGCAGCGCCTGGCGGCCCAGCGCCTGCGCGCCCAGGCCGCGCCCGGCCTGGGGCCGGCCGCCCGCACTGGCTTGCAGGCGGCCGGCCACCGCCTGCGCGCCCGCGCCCGCAGCGCCTGGCGCCCGCTGGGCCAAGCCGGGCCGCACCCGGCGGCGTGGGACGGCGCCGCCGCCGAGCTGGTCCCAGCCTTGGTCGGCTTGGCGCCGCAGGTGATCCAGGTGCTGGACTTGGAGCTGGCTCCGGCGGCGGCGCTGGCGGCGCGGCTGCTGCGGCGCGGCGGCAGCCCGGCGCGGGTCGTTTTCCAACCCCGCCACCTCGGCTGCGAGCCTCCCCGCCACGGTCCCCAGGCGGCCGCCGCCACCGGCGCCGATCTGGTGGTGGCGCCCCGCCCGGCCGATCTGCCCCGCCTGGCCTCATGGGGGGTGGCGACCCCGGCTCTCTGCCTGCCGCCGGCGCTGGCGCCGCAAAGCCCGGCCCCCCATTTGACGGCCCACGGCCTGGCCGGGCTCGCCCCCGGCACGCCGCTTGGGGCCGCCTTCCTGGGGCCGGGCTGGCCCTGGGCGCCGCTGGCGCTGCTGGACGCGCTCGAAGTGGTGCCGGACTTGCACCTGCTGGTGTTCTGCCCAGAGGCGGGCCGCCCAGACGCGCCCGCCGGCGCCGGCGCCGCCCTGGCCGGCCCAGCCGCCAGGCGCGGCTTGGCCGAGCGCCTCCACCTGGCCCAACCGCCGCCAGCCGGGCTGGCCGCGGCGGCGCTGGCGGGCGCGGCGGTCGGCATCGTGCCCTGGGCGGTGGACGCGGCCGAGCTGCCCGCCCCGCCGGCCGTGGGCGCCTGCGCTTGGGCCGGGGTGCCGCTGGTGGTCTCCCAGCGCGCGGTCGAATTGGCCCAGGCGGTGCTGGCGGCCGGCGCCGGGCAGGCCTACGACCCAGCCGAGCCGCGCCAGGCCGGCCTGGCTGTCAAAGCCGCCCTGGCCAGCCGGGAGCGCCTGGCCGGCGCCCGTGGCCCGGGCAGCCCGCTGGCGCGCCAGGCCCGCCCGGCCGAGGCGGCGGCGCTTTACCGCCGCCTGGGACCGGCCTCCAGCGCCGACCAGTAGTCTGGTCCGGGTATTTTGACCATTTGGGCGCCAGAGGGGAGCGGGCAGTTGAAAATCGCGGTGATCGCGCTGGGGAAAATCGGGCTGCCGCTGGCGGTCCAATTCGCCGCCAAAGGCCACCAAGTGGTCGGGGTGGATGTCAACGCCGCCCTGGTTGAGACCGTCAACCAGGCCCGCGAGCCGTTCCCCGGCGAAGCCCAGCTGGCCCAAAAGCTGGCCCAGCTGGTCCCGGCCGGGGCGCTGCGGGCCACCACCGACTACGGCCAGGCCGTGCCCGGGGCCGAGGTGGTGGTGGTGGTGGTGCCGTTGTTTGTCGAGGAGGCCACCTGGCAGCCGGACTTCGGCTGGATGGACTCGGCCACCCGGTCTTTGGCCGAGCACCTGGAGCCGGGCGCGCTGGTGGTTTACGAGACCACCTTGCCGGTGGGCACCACCCGCGGGCGTTGGCGGCCGCTGATCGAGCAGGTCTCCGGTTTGACCGAGGGGCGGGACTTCGATTTGGCCTTCAGCCCGGAGCGGGTCTTGACCGGGCGGGTGTTCCAGGACCTGCGGCGCTACCCCAAGCTGGTCGGCGCGCTCAGCGGGCGCGGGGCGCGGCGGGCGGCCGCCTTCTACCAGGCGGTGCTGGACTTCGACCCCCGGCCGGACCTGCCGCGCCCGAACGGCGTCTGGGACCTGGGCTGCGCCGAGGCGGCCGAGCTGGCCAAACTGGCCGAGACCACCTACCGGGACGTCAACATCGGCTTGGCCAACCAGTACGCGCTCTTCGCCGAGCGCCACGGCATCGACATCTACCAGGTGATCGAGGCCGCCAACTCCCAGCCCTACTCCCACATCCACCAGCCGGGCATCGCCGTGGGCGGGCACTGCATCCCCGTCTACCCCAGGCTCTACCTGCACGGCGACCCGCAGGCCAGCGTGGTGCGGGCCGCCCGCGAAGCCAATATGGCGATGCCCGCCCACGGCGTCGACCTGGCCCAGGCCGCCCTGGACGGCGACCTGGCGGGCCTCAGGGTGGCGGTGCTGGGGGCCTCCTACCGCGGGCGGGTCAAGGAGACGGCTTTTTCCGGGGTCTTCGGCGTGGTGGCGGAGTTGGCCGCCCGCGGCGCCCGCCCGCTGGTGCACGACCCGCTGTTCACCCCGGCCGAGCTGGCCCAGCTCGGCTTCGAGCCCTACCAGTTGGGCCAACCGGTCGACGCCGCCATCATCCAAGCCGACCACCCCGAGTACGCCGCCCTCGCCCCAGCCGACCTGCCCGGCGCCAGGGTGCTGGTGGACGGCCGCCGGGTGAGCGACCCGGCGCGGTGGCGGGGCACGCCCCGGCTGGTCATCGGGGCGCCGGCGTGAGAGCGCTGGCGGAGCTGGTGGCCGAGGCGCGCCAGCGCGGCTGGGCGGTGGAGGTGTTGGACGGCGCGCCCGCCTACCTGGCCGATGCCGCCGCCCAGGCCCCCAGCGCCCCCAACGGCCCCAGCGCCCCCAGCGCCTCCAGCGGCCCCGGCGCCGCGCCGCGGGGCCCCGGCCGGCTGGTGTTGGCGCCCGGCGTGGCGCCGGTGGCGGCGGGCGATTGGCTGGTGGCGGACCTGCCGCTGGGCGGGGGGCTGGTGCCCGCCCGGCGGCTCGCCGCCCAATTGGCCCAGGCGGGCGCCCAAGCCTACGAGTTGCTGCGCCTGCCAGGCGGCCGCGCCGCGCTGGTGGCCCGGGGCGTGGCCGCCCCCGAGGCGGTGTCCCCCCTGCTCAAGCTGGCGGCGGGCGGGCGGGGCAGGCTGGAGGCGGCCCCGGCGGCATCGGGCGGGCAGCTGCTGGCGCTGGCCAACCTGGAGCGGCTGGCCGCCTGGCAGGCGGAGGCGTCCTTGGGCGTGCTGCTGGGCCAGCTGCGGGCCGAGTTGGACGAGGTCCGCTTCGAGGCCGCCCGTTTGGAGCGGATCGAGCAGGCGCTGCGCTCAGAGGTGGCCGCCTACGAGATCTCGGACGAGCGCCTGCGGGCGCGCGTGGCCGAGGTCACCGCCTCGCCGTTTTTCCGCCTGGGGCGCAAACTGGGCCACTGGCGGCGCCGCGCCGCCCGCTTGGCGCGCCAACCGCGCCGGGCGCGCTAGGGCCGCCCCGCCCGCCCCCGTGGCATACTGCTGGGATGGCAAAGTTGGTGATCAGCGTGGTTGGCGCGCGCCCGCAGTTTGTCAAGCTGGCGCCGGTGGCGGCGGCGCTGGCCCGGGCCGGCCTGGAGCACCGGATTGTCCACTCCGGCCAGCACTACGACGCGGCCATGTCCGCCGCGTTCTTCGCCGACTTGGCCATCCCCGCCCCCGACGCCAACCTGGGGGTGGGCTCCGGCCCGCACGGGCGCCAGACCGGCGCCATGCTGGCGGCCCTGGAGGACGTGCTGGCGGCCGAGCGCCCCGCCTGGGTGCTGGTCTACGGCGACACCAACACCACCTTGGCGGCGGCCTTGGCGGCCGTCAAACTGGGCCTGCCGGCCGCCCACCTCGAAGCCGGCCTGCGCAGCTTCAACCGGGCCATGCCGGAGGAGCACAACCGCGTCCTGACCGACCACGCGGCCGATCTGCTGCTGGCCCCCACCGAGGTGGCGCTGGGGCATTTGGCGCGCGAGGGCTTGGCCGGCCGGGCCCGGCTGGTGGGCGATGTCATGGCAGACGTCTGCCTCCAGGTGGCCGATGCCGTCCGCCCCGCCTGGCGCCAGGCCCCCCCGCCGGCGGCGGCGCCGTTCTTGGTGGCCACCATCCACCGGCCCGCCAACACCGATGGCGCCGAGCGCCTGGCGGGCGTGATCGGGGCTTTGGCGGGGCTCGACTGCGAGGTGCGCCTGGCCGCCCACCCCCGCCTGCGGGCCAAGGCGGCCGCCCTGGGGGTGGCCCTGGAGCGCGGCGCCATCCGCCTGACCGAGCCGCTGGCCTACCCGGAGCTGGTGGCCCAGGTGATCGACTCGGCCGGGGTGGTGACCGATTCCGGCGGCCTGCAAAAGGAGGCCTACCTGCTGGGCCGGCCCTGCACCACGGTGCGCGGCGAGACCGAGTGGGTTGAGACCCTGGCCGGCGGCTGGAACACGCTGGCGGCCGAGCCGGCCCAGATCGGGCCGGCCGCGGCCCGCCCCTGGCCCACGGCGCCGCGCGGCCAACCCTACGGCGACGGCCGGGCGGCCGAGCGGGTGGCGGCCGCCTTGGCGGAGGCGGGGCCGTGAGCGCGCCCAAAATTCTGTTCCTGGCCGGCAACGATGTCGCCAGCGACGCCCGGCTGCTGCGCCACCTGCGGGCGGCGGGGGAGTTGGGCTACCAGGCGGTGGCCCTGGGGGTGCGCTTCGGCGGCGGCCAGGACCTGGTCGAGCAGGCCGCCCCCGGCGGGCGCGTCCTGGTCAAACGGGTGCCCAACCGGTTTGCCGGCCGGGGCGCCGGCGCCCGTTTGGCGCGGGCCGGGCGGGCCCTGGCGCCCTACGCCTTGGCCACCCCGGCCCCGGCCGGGCGCGCCCTGGCCGCCCAGCTGGGCCGGGAGGCGCGCAGCGGCCTGGGCCCGCCGGCCGCCCGGGCCGCCCGCCTGGCCCAGTCGCTGGCGCTGCGGGCGGGCCTCAAAGCCCGCGCCGCCTGGTCCCGCCTGGGCCCGGCCCGGACGGGCCCCGCGGGCACCTACGCCCACCCGGCCGCGGCCAAACCCGGGCGCCGGCGCCAAGTCGAGTTCTACCTGCGCCTGCCCGCCGCCGCCCGCTGGCGGGTGGTGGCGCCGCAGTGGATCGAGGCGGAGATCGCCCTCGCCCCCCTGATCGACCAGCTGGCCCCGGACATCATCCACGCGCACGATGTTTTCCTGCTCGGCAGCGGCGCCTGGGCCCAGGCCCGGGCCGCCCGGGCCGGCCGGCCGGTGGCCTTGGTCTACGACGCGCGCGAGTTCATCCCCGGGCTGGCCGTCCAACCGCCGCGCACCGTGGCCGCCTTGGCCAACTTGGAGCGCGAGTTCATCGGCTGCTACGACCGCGTGGTGACCGTCTCGCAGGCGATGGCGGACGCCATCGGCCGGCGCCACCGCCTGCCGCGCCGGCCGGACCTGGTCCCCAACGCGCCGCTGGCGGCCGCCCCGCCGGCCGGCGGCCCCCAGGTGCGCGCCGCCGCCGGGGCGCCCGCGGACGCCCCGCTG
>JAITIG010000207.1 GCA_031279575.1 Bifidobacteriaceae bacterium | reverse complement strand
GGCTGGACACAGCGCCAAGGGCGGCGGGGCTGGGGGCGGGGGCGACGGCATCGGGCGCTTGACGGGGCGCCGGGGGCTTGGTCTTCATGTCAACTCCGTTCCGGGGACCATTCGGGGCGCCCGGCGCGGCCGCCAAAGTGGGAGGCGGCGGCCGCGCCGGGGGTCTGCCACAGGCCGGATCAGCCGTTCAGCAGCGGCGTGATCTTGGCGTCGTATTCGGCGGCCAGGGAGGCGATGTCTCCGCCTTGGGCCACCTTGCCGAAGAACTCCTCCAGCAGCCCCGCGCCCTCGACCGCGGCCCAGCCGGGGGCGGCCGGGGTCAGCTTCGAGTTCAAAGCCGAGTCGATCAAGGCCTGGGCGAACTCGTCGCTGCCCAGGGCGGAGACATAGTCGCTGTTCGCCGGGCCCAAGCCGGCCTGGCCCAGCAACTGCTGGTATTCGGCCGAGAAAATGATCCGCATCAGCGACTTGGCCTGCTCCGGGTGCTGCGAGGCGGCCGAGACGCCGATGTTCGATCCGCCGGCGAACACCGGGGCCGGCTTGCCGTCGTTGCCGGGCAGCACAAACACGCCGAACTTGGCCGGGTTCCACTCCCGGATGATAACGCCGGCATCGTTGCGGGCCGGCTGGCCGTCATCGCCGGCCGCCGGGTCGCCGATCGACCAATGAGCCCAACCTGGGGCCATGATGATGGCCGCGCTGAGGCTGGTGGAAGTGACGGAGGAATCCTTCTCGGTGGCCTCGTCGGCATCGTTGATGTAAAGCCAGGGGCTCTGGTCCTTGGCGTCCGCGGGCGCCATCGAGGCCGCGGCGTGCAGCGTTTGGAGCTGCTCGAGGCCCTTGACGGTGTTCGGGTCCGCCAGGGTGGAAACCCACTGGTCGCCTTCCTTCTTGGCCAGCTCCCCGCCGTTGGCGAAGACCCAGGAGACGCCGTTGCGCCAGTCCGCGCCGCCGATGAAGAAACCGGAGAAGTCCTTGATGCCAAGCGGGTTGGCCTCCGTCAGCTTGACCACGGACTGGTTGAACTCGTCCAAGGTCTTGGGCGCGGCCAGGCCGGCCTGCTCCCAGACGTCGACGCGGTAGAACATGTAGCGCGAGCCGAAGTAGTACGGCAGGGTGTAGTTCTTGCCGTCGACCTCGCCGACCTCGACAAACGAGGGCAGCAGCTTGTCGCCGCCAAGCTCTTGGTACATGTCCGAGATGTCGAGGAAGGCGCCCACGTTGGTGAAGGTGGGCGATTGCGTGTTGCCGACCTCGACCACATCCGGGGTGTTCTTGGCGTCCGGCAGGGCGGTGGTCAGCTTGGTCACCAGATCGCCCCAGTCGATGGTCTCGATTGACAGGGTCCAGCCCTCGTTTGCCTTGGCGAAGGCCTCCTTGAGGTAGGCCCGCAACTCGTCGTTGGTGTCGTTGCCGGCCAGCCACAAGGTCAGGTTCTGGTCGCCCGCTGGGGGGTTGGCGTTGGTGGCGCCCCCCGCGCCTTCCTCCTTGGTCTGGCCGCATGCCGCCGCCCCGAGGGTCAGCGCCGCCGCGGCCGCCAGGGCCGCCAATCTGGTCAAGTGTTTCACTCCTGTGGATCCTTTCTTGGGTTGTCGCGCTGCCCCAGCCTTGGGGTGCGCTTTGGTTGGCGCCTTGGCGGGCGCCTTTTGTTGCGGTGTGGTTGGGTGTCTTGGGTTGTGTCGGGTTGTGCCCGGTTGCGCTCGGTTGCGCCCGGTTGTCAGGTCAGGCCCAGGCGTTCGCTCAGCACCAGCGCGCCGGCCCCGAGCAAGGCGGCATCGGCCCCTAGCCGGCTGACGCGCACGTTCAGCGCGGTGGCGATTTGCGGCAGCAGCCGTTCCGCCAGGCCGTTGCTGATGGCGTCCAGGACCTCATCGGTGACCAGGCCTCTTGGGTCGGCGAACACCAGGTCGCTGAGGTTGAAAGCCGAGACGATCGGCGCCAGCACCGCGGCGGTCGCCTGCCCCACCCGTTCCAGCGCCGCCTCTTGCCCGCCGCCCGATGCCGTGCCCGCCGCTTGGCGCAGCACCTTGCGGTTGAGCACGGTCTCCAGGCAGCCGCGCCGGCCGCAGGTGCACGGGTCGCCCCCAACCATGGCCGGGATGTGGCCAATCTCCCCGGCCGCGTTGGACGGTCCGAGCAGCAGCGCGCCGTCGAGCAGGATGCCGGCGCCCAGGCCGTCGGTCAGCGAGACCTCGATCAGGCCCTCGGCGGCGGCGCCGGCGAAGGTGAACTCGGCCAGGGCCCTGAGGTTGGCGTCGTTGGCGGCGTGCACTGGCACGGGCAGCTTGGCGCGCAGGCGCGCCGCCAACGGGTAGTTGGCCCACTGGTAGTCCTTGGCGTAGACCACTTCGCCGCTGGGTGCGAGCACGCCGGGCGAGGCCACCCCCACCCCAAGCAACCTGGCCCCCGGCTGGCCGCCTTGGCCCCTGGGTGGGACCAATTGGACCAGTTCTGCGGCCAGGCGCTCGGCGACTTCGCCCATCGCGGCGCCGGTGGCGGCGCCGGTGGGCAGTTCGCGCCGGGCCAGGACCGCGCCCCGCAAGCTGATCAGCGCGCCGCGCGCGGTCTTGACATCTGACAAGTCCAGGACCGCGATGATGTGGCCGTCCGCGTTTATGTCGATCAAATTGCCCGGTTTGCCGACTCGGCTTTGCGTCTGGGTGCCCGTCTCGACGATCAGGTCTTGCCTGGCCAGTTCCGCCACCAAGTCTGACACTGTGACCCGGGTGAGCCCGGTGGCGCGGGCTAGCTCAGCCCGCGACAGCGGTCCGTTGTGGAACAAAGAGCCCAGGACAAGTGACCGATTGTGGGCTCGGGCGTGCCCGGGTACAGCCTTGGCCGTCGGCCTCAGCAGAGCCCCGCCGAGTCGATCGCCGCGTCGCGTTCCGTTGACCGTCACATTATTAGTAAAGCTTCCTTACAAACTAAAGTCAACTCAGCTCCCGCCCCAACCCCCATCTGTGTCCAAACCGTTACACGCCCCCACCCCGACCACCCCCCGGGCCCAGCCGCCCGCCGCCGCCCCGCCTGGCGGCATCGTGCCTGGTCAGCGCGTCGGCGACGGGGTGGGCTAGCGGGCGGTCAGGGTTGAGATGAACTGGTAGCGGTCGCCTCGGTACAGGTGCTCGCCAATTTCGAGGAGGCGCCCAAGCGGGTCGTAGGTGCAGCGTCTGAGGGTGACGCAGGCGGCGCCCTTGGTGGTGGACAGGACCTTGGCCTCATCAGCGGTGGCGGCGCGGGCGCCGACCCACTGCTGGGCGGTCTTGAGATCAGCGCCGCCCGCCCGCATCAGGTCGTAGAGGCCGCCCTGGGCCAGGGCCTCGGCGGTGACGTTGTCGAAGGAGGCCGGAATCCAGTTGCGCATCAGCCCGATGGGGCCGTCCTCGGTGCCGCGGACCCGGCGGATGTGGAGCAGTCTCTCGTCGAGGCCGAACATGTCTGAAAGCCCCCCGAGAGCGTTCATCGGCCGGATCAATTGGACGGTTGTGACCACCTTCAGCCCGGCGTTGACCAGATCGGTGTAGAGGCTGGTCAGAGCCATGTGCCGGGTGATCGAATGGCTCACCACGCGGGTGCCGACCCCCCTTTTTCGGATCAGGAAGCCGGCCTCGACCAACTGCGAGATCGCCTGCCGCATGGTCGGGCGCGAGACGCCCAAGCGGGCAGCCAGGTCGACCTCGTTGTCCAGCCAGGTGCCCACGCCCAGCTGCCCCGAGCGGATGGCCTCTTCGATCTGCGTCGCGACCTGGTGATATAGCGGCACGGGGGAACCCCGGTCGATTTGGATTTGGGGGACGAAATTCGGGCTCATGTCTCGCTCCGCTGCGCCATACAAGAAAGGTTGTTAGCACATTATGTCATGCCCCCCAAAGCGCCCGCGAGCCCCTCCGCCGCCCGATGCCCCCGACCCGGCCGGGGGCATCGTCCCTAGTCAGGGCGTTGGCGGTGGTGGCGGTCCAACCGTCCCGGTGGTCAAACTGCCTGTAACGGCCGGTTTTGCCCCGTTATAGGCAGTTTGACCACGCTCCGCCCGATGCCGCCGACCCGCCCGCCGGCATCGTCCCTGGTCTGGGCGTTGGGGGGGGTGGCGGTCCACCCGGGCCGGTGGTCAAACTGCCTGTACCGGCGGGTTTTGCCTCGTTATAGGCAGTTTGACCACGCTCCGCCCGATGCCGCCAACCCGCCCGCCGGCATCGCCCCAGGTCAGGGCGTTGGCGGCGGTGGCGGCTGCGGCTAGCCGGTGGCCAAACTGCCTGTAACGGCGGGTTTTGCCCCGTTACAGGCAGTTTGACCACGCCCCGGCCGATGCCGCCAACCCGCCCGCCGGCATCGCCCCAGGTCAGGGCGTCAGCCCCGGTGGCGGCTGCGGCTCGCCGGTGGTCAAACTGCCGGTAGCGGCCGGGTTGGGGGCGGGATAGGCTGTGTTGCCCCGCTCCGCGCGCGGGCGGCCCCCCGCCCGCCGG
>JAITIG010000144.1 GCA_031279575.1 Bifidobacteriaceae bacterium | reverse complement strand
GGGCTGTCCAACTCGATCTCGGTCACCAAACCGGCCGCCTCCACCCCGTTCAACCGGGCCGCCGTCTCATCGGCGTCCCACGGCAGCACCGCCGCCGGGGCCGCCCCCGCCGCCCCGTAGCCGTCCTCGGCCGGGCGCACCACCCCGTGGACCGCGTCGACCGCGTTGAACACCGCCTCCAACTGCCGCGCCCCGGTCTGGGCGAACCCCACCGTGGCCGTCAGCGACCCGATCCCGAGCACCACCGCCAACGCCGTCAACGCCAACCGCCCGGGCCGCCCCGCCAACCCCCAGACCGCCTCCCCCAGCAGGTCGCGCGCACCGAACCGGTCCCCCCTGGCCGTCCCCGCAACCAAGCCCGCCCGATGCCGCCGCCCCGCCTTGGCGCCGCCCCCGCCAGGCCCAGCCCGGCCGCTCAGGGCCGCCGCCGGAGCCTTCTTTGCCCGATGCCGCCGCCCCGCCTTGGCGCCGCCCCCGCCAGACCCAGCCCGGCCGCTCAGGGCCGCCGCCACGCCCGGCGAAACCGCCCGCCCCGACACGCCACCCGGCAGCCCCGCACCACGCGCCGCGGCGCGCCACCCCGCCGCGCCGCGCCCCATGCGGCGCCCCGCCGCCCGCCCGGGGCCGCTCACGGCTCCTCCCGCAGGCGGCCGTCGCGCATTGTGAAACGCCGGCGCGCCGCGGCCGAGACCTCCGGGTCGTGGGTCACCACCGCCACCGCCAAACCCGACCGGTTCAACTCCTCCAACACGCCCAGCACGTCCGCCGAGGTGGCGGCGTCCAGGTTGCCGGTCGGCTCGTCCGCCAGCAACAACGCCGGCGAGCCGGCCACCGCCCGGGCGATCGCCACCCTTTGGCGCTCCCCGCCCGACAGCGTGGTCGGGAAAAACAACGCCCGGTGCGTCATCGACACCCGCTCCAACGCCCGCCAGGCGCGCTCGCGCCGCTCCGCCCTGGGCACCCCGCCGTAGGCCATGCCCAAGACCACGTTCTCCAACACCGTGCGCCTGGCCAGCAGGTGGAAGGCCTGGAACACAAACCCCAGCCGCCGGCCCCGCAACCTGGTCCGGTCCCGGTCGCGCAGCGGGGCGGTGTCCACCCCGTCCAACTCGTAGCGGCCAACCGTCGGCCGGTCCAGCAAACCCAGCACGTTCAACAGCGTCGACTTGCCGGAGCCGGACGGGCCCATGATCGACACATAATCGCCCCGGCGGACCACCATGTCCACATCCCGCAAAGCCAGCACCGCGGTCGCCCCGGGGAACGACCGGGTGACGCCCTCCAACCGCACCAGCCCCTCCGGCGCCGCGCCCCGCGCCCCGTCCGATGCCGCGCCCGGCGCCGCCCCCCGCGCCCCGTCCGATGCCGCGCCCGGCGCCGCCCCCCGCGCCGCGTCCGGCGCCGCGCTCGATGCCGCGTCCGGAGCCGCGCCCGCCAGTCGGTCCGGCGCCGTCCCGCCAGGAGCGACCGGCGGCAACGGCTGCGTGACCGCGTCCAGCGCGCCCGGGCGCGGGCGGAGCGGCGCGGCGGCGGGCGCGGGGGGCCGGCCGGCGGCCACGCTCAACCCCCGACCTCGGCGGCGGTGGCGGCGCGGCCTATCACCACCAGGTCGCCGGCCTCCAAATCCCAGTCCGCGTCCTTCACCTCAACCATCCCCTCGGCCGCCAACCCGGGGGTTATCAACACCACCCGGGTGGCCTGGTCCGCCGCCGGGGCGTCCTTCGCCAACTCGCCCACCACCACCTCGATCCGCGCGTTGCCCGCCGTGTCCGCCGAGACCGCCGCCGCCGGCACCACCAGCGAATCCGCCGAGGACACCCCCACCACCATGGTCACCAGCAGATTGCCCACCAACTCCGCCGGGCTGACCCCGCCCAAATCCGCCACCGCGATCCCCACCGCGCAAGCCCCCTCCCCGGCGCCCCCGCCGCCGGCGGCGGCCTCGGCCGCCTCCGGGCAGATCTCGGCGATCTCGCCCACGACCTCGCCCGCGCCGAGGCTCAACACCGCCGGGCCGCCCACCGCCAGCAACGCCGCCTCATCGGTGTTGACCTGCGCCGTCACCTCGATATCCGCGCCCGACAACACCACCGCCGCGCCCGAGGCCGGCAAACCCGTCACCGGGTCCGCCGCGCCCGCCGCCTGGTTCAAATCCGCGCCCACCGCCACATTGACCTGGTCCACCCGGCGCGGCAAATCAGACACGAACACCACCGCCCCCAACGGCATCGCGGTCCAAGCCGCCCGCTCGGCGTCCGCCAACGCCTCCCCCGCCCGCGTCACCGAACGCTCCGCCTGCGCCAAAGCCGACCGCGCGGCATCGGCCGCCTCCTGCGCCTGCGCTTTGGCCTCCGCGTCCGCGGCTGCCACCGCCGCGTCGGCCGCCGCCACCGCCTTGACGGCCTGCGCCCGGGCCTCCCTGGCGTCGGAGACCGCGTCGCCGGCGTCGCGCACCGCCTGCGCCCGGGCCGCGTCCTCGCTGCCCGGCGCCGGATAGCCGGCGTTTTCATACAAAACCTTGACGGCGGCCGCCAAAGCCGCGTCATAGGACTTCGACCCGGCATCGCCGGCCTCCAACCCGAGCGCCGCCAACGCCGCCCGCAACTGGAGCACATCCGGGCCGGAAGACCCCGGCCCCATCGACCGATACGCCGGGAAAGCGCCCGGCAGCACAAACACCGGGCTGCCGGAAACCTCCAGGATCACATCCCCCGCCTTGACCTCCGCGCCCACCTGCGGCACCTGCCCCGTCACCACCGGCGCGCTGACCCCCTCCGGCGCCGACGGGCTGATCTCAACCGGGTCGGAGAAGACCACATCCGCCCGCGCCGTCACCGTCGAGGTGATCGCCCGGGCCTCCACCTTGGCGGTGATCAGCCCCGGCGGCGGCGCCGCCGTCTCAGCCGCCACCTCGGCCGGGGAACGAACCAACCCGCCCAACACAAACCCCAACCCCAACGACACCACCGCCACCAGCGCCAACACCCACACCGCCCGCCCCGAACGCCACCAAACCCCGGGCCACCCCGCCCCCGGCGGCTCGGACAAGTCCCCGGGCCGGGCTGGGCGGACGGGCTGGTTGGCGCGGTCGGGCTGGCTTGGCTCGCTGGGCTGGCTTGGCTTGCTGGGCTGGCTTGGCTTGCTGGGCTGGGCCGGCGGGTCCGGCTGGGACTGCCGGGGCGGGCGGACGGACGGGCTTGGCTTGCCAGGCTGGGCCGGCGGGTCTGGCTGGGACTGCCGGGGCCGGCGGACGGGCGGGCTTGGCTT
>JAITIG010000120.1 GCA_031279575.1 Bifidobacteriaceae bacterium | reverse complement strand
CGCCCGCCGCGCAGGTCAGGCCGCCCCCCGATGCCGCCGCCCGATGCCGCCGCCGGCGCCGCGCGCCGCCTGGGGTGGCGGCGCCGCCAGTGGCCGGCGCCGCGGGCGCCTTCAGCCAGCCCGGCGGCTGGCGGCATCCTGCGCCTGTGGGGCGCCGCCACCGCCGCCGCGACGCGCCGCAGGCGGCGCCTAATGGCGCGTTGGCCGCGGCGCGAAGCGGGGCGGCGGTCTTGATACCTCAGATGCCGGCGGCGGCGTTTTGGCCGGCCAGGCGGCCAAAGCAGAGCGCGGTCGCCAAGCTGATGCCGGCCACCGTGACCGGGTACTCAACCAGGAAGCGGCCGCCCATGTTGTTGCCGGCCGCGTACAGGCCCGGAATCGGCTGGCCGTCGGCCGCCAAAACGTGCATGTTCTGGTCGACATTGAGGCCGCCCATCACCACCAGCATGCCGGCATTGCCGAAGTTGCAGGCGTAGAAGGGCGCCTCCACCACCGGGTAGAGGCGGCGCGGGTCCTTGCCGAAATCGGCGTCGTAGCCTTGCTCGCACAGCTCGTTGTAGCGCGCGATCTCGGCTTTGACCACATCTACCGGCAACTCCATCAGAGCCGCCAGCTCGTCAATGGTGTCCGCTTTGAAGGTCACGTTCTCCTCGACCATGGCCTTGGTGGTGTAGCCCAGGCCGAAGCCCGCCAGCACCGTCTCGTACTCGCCGATCTTGTCATCCGGCACGTAGTAGTTGACGTAGCCGTGGCCGGTGGGCTGGCTGGCCAACTGCTCAGGCCACTTCGAGTCGAAGATCTGCCAAGACTGCTTCTTCGGTTGGCGCGAGAGCTGGTCGGCGATGTTCTGCCCGGGGATGTCCTCGTTCATGAACCGCCGGCCCTCCATGTTCAGCTGCAGGTAGGCGTTGACGCCCAAAGCGCCGCCCATGTGGTGGGTCATCGGCGCCAGCGGGCCGAGTTCCATCTCCCCGCCGGCCCACATGCCCATCAGCTGGCCGTCGCCGGTGTCGCAGGGCGAGCCGTTGGCGTCCATCTGGGTGTAGATGCTGGGGAACTCGGCCGCCCAGGGGATGTAGTAGTCGCGCATGGCCTGGTTGTTGCCGAAGTCCCCGGTCGCCAGAACCACGGTCTTGGCGTTGATCTTGCGGTAGACACCGTCTTTGTCGCGCACATAGGCGCCGGTGACCGCCCCGGAGGCGTCGGTGATGAGCTGTTCCCCGGCGGTGCCGTAGAGGAACTTGGCCCCCTTGGCCTCCGCCAGCGCCAGGGTGTTGCCGCAGGCCCAGTCCATGTTCGGGTTGGTGGTGATGGTGCCGTGGAAGTACGGGTAGTACTCGGTGCGCCAGTCGTAGCCCTCCAGCGGCGGGAAGCACTTGGGGCGGATGTAGTTGGGCAGGTCGGTTTGCTTGTTGGCCGCGCTGGAGGTCAGGACCTCGAACTCGGCGCCCTCGACAAACCAGTCGAAGTCCGCCCCGGAATGGTCGTACCAGTAGTTGAACAGGGCCGGATTGGTGCGGTAGGTCATGTCCTTTTGCAGTTGGTTGACGATGTCCGTCTTGGCCGCCCACTCGATGCCGAGATCCTTTTGGATTTGGGAGCCGACCACGCCGAAGTCGCCCGCCATGGTCACCCAGGACAGCACCTCCTGCTTGTCGATGCCGATGACCGAGGCGTTGTCCTCAACCGCTTGGCGCGCCGCGGTGACGCCCGCCAGCCCCAAACCGATCACCAGCACATCGCAGCTCAGCTCTTCGGCGACCTGCTCGGGCGGGGCGGGAGGGGTCAGAAAAGCTGGTTTGCCGTCGCTGGCGGCGGGGCTGGCGGCCCCGCCGGTGGCGCCGCCGGCGCCGCCTTCTTTGGCGGGGGAGCAGCCGGCCAGGCCGCCCGCTGTCACCGCCACTGTCGCGCCCAAGCCGCCCAGGAAGGCGCGCCGGGTGAAGCCCGCGCCACCGCGCCGCGCCTGTGGCGCCTTGGCGCCGCTGTCCCCGGCGCCTGCGCGGTGCGGGGATTCGCCGATGCCGTTCGGTTCTGTTTGCATTGTTTCCTCCTGTTGTCACGCATCCCGGCGGCCTCAGCGGGCCCGCCGGGAATACTTGCCTCGAGCGGCCGCTGGTCTCAGCGCAGGCTGGCGCCCGGCCGGGTGGCCTGGCGGCCTTTGCGGCAACCGCTCTTGTGCTACGGTAGGTGCCCCAAACCGCGGTTTCACCACCCGTAGCTGGTGAATTGCGGTTTTGCCTCACCCCTGGCGGGTGAGAACCGCCGGGACCGGGCGGCGGCGGCGCCGGCCGGCCCCCTGGCGAGTCGGTTGCCGCGCAGGTGGCGAGGGTTTGCAGGATTCGGCGTCGGTGGCGCAAAGCCATCGCAGCAGGGGGGTTACAGGGTGCGCCGGGAAGGTGCCAAGCGGGTTGGCCTGGGCGCCGGCACCGCCCCAAGCAAGCCGCCCGCCGGGCGCCAAGCCGACGCCGGCCAAGGCGGCGAGCGGCCGGCCGGCCCGGATAATTCAGCCGGTGGCGAAGCCGGCGCCCGCCGGGGAGCGGCGGACAGGCGCGGCTTGGCGGTGGTGGCCGGCTACGCCTTGTTCTTGGCCGCCGAGTTTGTCTTGCTGCACTCGCCCACGCTGCTGTCCCACGTCGCCCCGACCGATTGCCCCCGCTGGGCGCCCTACCGGATCAGCCTGCTCGGCCTGCAAGCGCTGGTGCTGGCGCTGGGGGCGGGGTTGGCGTTGCGCCGGCGGGCTTGGCGGCGCCGGGTTGTCGCGCCCGCGGCCGCTGTTTGCGTCTGCTTGGCCCTGGCCCAGGCGCTGGTGCTGACCGATTCGGCCGCCCCGGCCACGCGGCTGGGGCAGCCGCTGATCGTGGCCATCGCGCTGTTCTACGGCGCGGGCAGCGGATTGTTCTTCCTGGGCTGGTCGCAGGTGTTCTGCGCCATCCCGCCGGGCCGGCTCTACCGGCAGCTGATCGGGGCTTACCTGCTGGGGCTGGTGGTCTACCTGCTGGCGATAGCGTTGCCCGGATTCGCCCTCGTCCCGTGCTTGATTGCCGCCGCGCTGGTCTCGGCGGCCCTGTTGTGGCTGCTTCAAGACGCCATCCGCGCCGGGGCCGGCCGCCCCGGCGATGGCGGGCCCTTGGGGGCCGAAGCCGCCGGCCTGGCGCCCCGGCAGGCCGCGCCGCCTCCCCGAACCGAGTTCACCTGGGCCGCCGAGCCAACCCGCCCCCGCCCGGCCGCAACGCCCGGCGGGGCGGCGCCGGCGGCATCGTCCGGCCAGGCCAGCCGACCCGGGGCGGCGCCGGCGGCACCGTCCGGCCAGGCGCGGCGGCGCGGGCTGGGGCGGGCCTTGGACCTGTGCTGGCGCGGGCTGCTGATCACCGCCTCGCTGGCCTTTATGAGCGGTCTGATGTCGCAAATCTCCGGCCAGGAGCGCCTGCCGCTGCGCAGCTTCCAGCAGGTGTCGATAGCCGCCTCGCTGGTGGTGGTCGCAATCCTGCTGCTCTCGGCGCTGGCGCTGAAGCGGCCGTTGGACATCACGGCGGCCTACCGCCTGGCTTTGCCGATCTCGGCCGGCGGGTTTTTGCTGCTGCCCTTCGCGCTCAACGCGCTGCCCGGGATCACCAGCGCCTTGGTCCACATGGGCTACATGACGGTCTCAATCCCGTTCCTCTACCTGCTGGCGGTGACCGCGGCGCAGACCCGGTTGCCGGCCCAAGCCGTGTTCGGCGGCGGCCTGGCCGGGGTCGCGGCGGCCAACCTGGCGGGCGTGGGGCTGGGCTTCGCGGCCGGCGGCCCGGACGACCAAGGCCCGCTGACCTTGGCCGCGGTGGCCCTGGCCTCGCTTTACGTTCTCTCCTTGGTCTCGCTGCTGCTGGTGAGGCGGCAGCGGCCCGCCCGCCCCGGGGCGCCGCAGTTGGAGGCCGGGGCCGAATCCGCGGCCGGGGCGGGGCCGGAAGTGGGCGCCCGGCAGGTGGTGGTGGCCGATGACAACCGCTTCTTGGCCAACTGCCAGTCCTTGTCCACCGGGTTTGGCCTGACCCCGCGCGAGGCCGAGATGCTGCCGCTGCTGGGCCAGGGGCGCTCCGCCGCCGGGATCTCCAAGCTGCTCTACATCTCGGAGAACACCACCAAGTCCCACATTCGCAGCATCTACCGCAAACTCGGCGTCCACACCAAGCAGGACTTGATCGAGCGCGTCCGCTCCGTCCGCCAGTGACGGCCCTGGGGGCCGCGCCTGGCGCCTGGGAAGCCGCCAGTCTTGGCGCGCGCCTGCCAGTCAGCGGTTGATGCCGCGTCCCCGGCCCCGGCCGCGGCGGCAGAGCTCGGGGCCCTAAGGGCCGTGAGGCGGGAGGTCGCGCGATCTTCCGCATCGGTTGCGCGGGCCGCGCCATCGGCTGTCTCCAGGCGCTATCACCGCATCGGGACCCTCCGCCCCCAGTTGCCGCGCGATGCCGTCAATCGTGGCACGCCCCGATTCCCGGGGGTGGGGTGTGGGAGAATGCCGTTCGTGTCTGAATCAGTTTCCCCTCTCGACCAAGCGGCGTTGGCGGCGCTGACCGAGGCCGCCCTGGCCGCCATCGCCGGCGCGGCCAGCACCGAAGAGCTGGCCGGCGTGCGCCGCCAGTGGGCTGGCGACCAAAGCGGCATCGTGCGCGCCAACCGCTCCATCAAACAGCTCCCCGGGCCGGACCGGGCGCAGGCCGGCAAGAACCTGGGCGCGGTCAAAAGCCGAGTCTTCGGCGCCCTGGCGGCCAGGCAGCAGGAGTTGGAGGCGCTCGCCGCCCAGGCCCGGCTGGACCAGGAGCGGGTCGA
This sequence comes from Bifidobacteriaceae bacterium, assembly GCA_031279575.1. Next base: position 3,960 of record JAITIG010000120.1, on the reverse strand, counting down.
CGTCACCTTGCCCACCGACCGCCTCCCCCCCGGCGCCCGCCAGCCGCTGGAACTGCTCCAAGAGCGCATCGCGGATGTCTTCACCGCCATGGGCTGGAGCATCGCCGAGGGGCCGGAGGTGGAGGCGGAGTGGTTCAACTTCGACGCTTTGAACTTTGGCCCCGACCACCCGGCGCGCCAGATGCAGGACACCTTCTTCCTCGACCCGCCGGGCTCCGGGTTGGTGCTGCGCACCCACACCAGCCCGGTCCAAGCCCGCGTGCTGCTCAGCGCCGGCGTGCCCTGCTACGTCGCGGTGCCGGGCAAAACCTTCCGCACCGACGAGTTGGACGCCACCCACACCCCGGTGTTCCACCAGGTGGAGGGCTTGGCGGTGGACCGCGACCTGACCATGGGCCACCTCAGGGGCACCTTGGACCACCTGGCGCGGGCCATGTTCGGGCCTGACGCGGTGACGCGCCTGCGGCCCTCGTTCTTCCCCTTCACCGAGCCCAGCGCCGAGATGGACCTGCGCTGCTTCGCCTGCCAAGGGCGCGGCGGCGCCTGCCGCACCTGCGGCGGGGTGGGCTGGATCGAGTGGGGCGGCTGCGGCATGGTGGACCCGAATGTGCTGGTGGCGTGCGGTATCGACCCCTCGCGCTACCAGGGTTTCGCCTTCGGCATGGGAATTGAGCGGACCTTGATGTTCCGCAACGGGGTGACCGATATGCGCGACATGGTCGAGGGCGACGCCCGCTTCTCCCTCAACTACGGGGTGGCGCTGTGATGCGCGTCCCGCTGCCGTGGCTGGCTGAGTTCGCCCCGCTGGAGGGCCGCGACGGGCAGGCGGTGGCGGCCGCCCTGGTCTCGGTCGGCTTGGAGGAGGAGGCCGTCATCGGCTCTGGCGTCCAAGGCCCGCTGGTGGTCGGCTTGGTGCTCGAAGCCCGCCCCGAGCCGCAGAAGAACGGCAAAACCATCAACTGGTGCCAAGTCGAGGTGGGGGAGGCGAACGGCGGCGTGCGCGGCATCGTGTGCGGGGCGCGCAACTTCTCCGCCGGCGACAAGGTGGCGGTGGCGCTGCCCGGCGCGGTCCTGCCCGGCCCGTTCGCCATCTCCAGCCGCAAGACCTACGGCCACATTTCCGACGGCATGATCTGCTCGGCCCGCGAGCTCGGCTTGGGGGAGGACCACAGCGGCATCATGGTGCTCTCCCGGCTTGGTTTGGACCCGCCCGTCGGGGCCGATCTGATCCCCCTGCTGCACCTGGACGAGCAAACCGTCGAGGTCAACGTCACCCCCGACCGCGGCTACTGCTTCTCCATCCGGGGGGTGGCGCGCGAGTTTAGCCACGCCACCGGCGCGCCCTTCCGCGACCCGGCCTTGATCGCCGTGCCGCCCCCGGGCCCAGGCGGTTTCCAAGTCGAGTTGGACGATGCCGCGCCCATCCGCGGGCGGGCCGGCTGCGACCGGTTCGCGGCCCGGGTGGTGCGCGGCTGCGCGGCGGCGGGCCCGGCGCCGGATTGGATGCGCCGCCGCCTGGAGCAGGCCGGCATGCGGCCCATCTCGCTGGCGGTGGACGTCACCAACTACGTCATGCTGGAGCTGGGCCAGCCGCTGCACGCCTACGATTTGGCCGGCCTGGCCGAGCCGATTGTGGTGCGCCGGGCCCAGGCGGGGGAGCGCCTGGTCACCTTGGACGGCGTGGAGCGCGCCTTGGACCCGGAGGACCTGCTGATCGCAGACTCGCCGGGGGGAGCGCGGGCCAGCCGGGTGCTGGGCTTGGCCGGCGTCATGGGCGGCGCCTCCTCGGAGGTGGCGGCCGGGACCAGCGACCTGCTGATCGAGGCGGCGCACTTCGACCCGGTGTCGGTGGCGCGCGCCTCGCGGCGCCACAAGCTCAGCTCGGAGGCGGCCAAGCGGTTCGAGCGCGGCGTGGACCCGGAGTTGCAGGCCCAGGCGGCCCAGCGGGTGGTGGACCTGCTGGAGGAGTTCGGCGGCGGCCAGGCCGATGCGGCCGCGACCGATGTGGGCTCGCCCATCCGGCCCGGCCCGGTGCCGTTCGACCCGGGCTACCCGGAGCAGATTGTGGGCGTGGCCTACGGCGCCGACCAGGTGGCGCAGATCCTGGAGCAGATCGGCTGCGCCGTCTCCCGCGCCGGCGCCCCGGGAGCCCCGCCAGCGGGCGAGGCGCCCGGCGGCCAGGCCGGGTGGATGGCGGGGGCGGGCGGCTGGCTGGTGACGCCGCCGAGCTGGCGGCCGGACTTGACCCGCGCCATCGACCTGGTCGAGGAGGTGGCCCGGATCGGGGGCTACACGGCCATCCCGTCGCTGCTGCCGGCCGCGCCGGCCGGCGCCGGGCTGACCAAGTCGCAGCGGCTGAGGCGCTCGGCCGCCCGGTCGCTGGCGGACTTCGGCCTGGTCGAGGTGCTGAGCTACCCGTTTGTGGGCGCCGAGCTGTTCGACGCCCTGGGCTACGCCGCCGGCGACCCCAGGCGGCGGGCGGTGGGCCTGGCCAACCCGTTGGACGCGGCCGCGCCGCTGCTGCGCACCGAGATCCTGCAAACCCTGCTGGGCGCGGCCCGGCGCAACGCCGGGCGCGGGCTGGCCGATCTGGCCCTGTTTGAGATCGGCCTGGTGACCCGCCCGGCCGAGGGCGGCGCCGGCCGGGCCCCGCTGCCCGGCGCCGACCGCCGGCCGGCGCCGGAGGTGCTGGAGCAGATCTTCGCGGCCGTGCCGCCCCAGCCCAGGCATGTCGCCGGAGTGCTGGCGGGCCAGCGCGAGCGGCCTGGCCCGTGGGGGCCGGGACGGCCGGCCGATTGGGCCGACGCGGTCGAGGCCGCCCAGGCGGTGGGGCGCGCCCTGCATCTGGTTTTGGCCCCGGAGCAGGCCCAATACCCGCCTTACCACCCCGGGCGCTGCGCCGCGCTGCGGGTGGGCGGGCGCCTGGTGGGGCACGCCGGGGAACTGGACCCCAGGGCCGCGGCCGGGGCCGGGCTGCCGGGCGGGGCGGTCGGCTTCGAGCTTGACCTGGACGCGTTGATCGAGGCCGCGCCGGATATCCAGCCGGCCCGGGCGGTCTCGCCGCAGCCGCTGGCCAAAGAGGACCTGGCCTTTGTGGTGGACGGCGCGGTGGCGGCGGGCGATTTGGTGGCGGCCGTCAAGGCGGGCGCGGGCGGCTTGGCCGAGGAGGTCCGGGTGTTCGACGTCTACGAGGGCGGCCAAATCCCGCCCGGCTTGAAGTCGGTGGCGGTGGCGCTGCGCCTGCGCGCCGCCGACCACACCTTGGCCCCAGCCGAGATCGCGGCCGCCCGCGACGGCGCGGTGCGAGCCGCCCAGCGGGCCTGCGGGGCGCGGCTGCGGGGTTGAGCGTGCGGCGGCGGGGCGCCAGAAGAGCTGGCGCGGGCGTGGCGGAGGCGTTCAGCTACGCCCGCATCGAGGCTGAAAGCTCCATGCTGCGCTGGTTCATGTCCCGCCACGGCGATGCCGTCATAGCCGAGCATCCCGGCCTGCTGGCCCGGCTGGCGGGCGGGCCGTGCGAGGTGGCGCTGGTCTTCCGGGGGGACCGGGTGGCGGCCCTGGCGGCTTGGGGGGCCTTCGGCCCAGGCGAGGCGGAGCTCGTGGCGGCCTATTCGACCGACCCGCGGGTGGAGCCGTGGGAGTTCTTGTTCGGGGCCGCAGGCCCGCTGGCCGGCGCCGGCCTGGCCCGGGTGTGGCTCTGGACCGACCGACCGGCCCAGGCCAAGCGCTGGCGCGGGCGGGGCTTCGCCGCCGCGCCGGGGCCTGGCGCGGAGCGCGGCGCGGCCCGGGGAGCGCAGCGTTTGGGCCGGTTGGTGGGTTGACCGCTTGGGGGCGGGGCGGGGTGTTGGGTTACCAGCCGTTGCCGATTTGCGGTTTGGCGCGGAAGCGGCCGTTGCCGCGCCCTTGGTAGAGGTAGAGGTTGCGGGTGGCTTGGTCGAGGCCGACTATGTCTGCCAGGTGGTC
>JAITIG010000130.1 GCA_031279575.1 Bifidobacteriaceae bacterium | reverse complement strand
CGCCGGATCCCCCGAACGGCTCAACGACAAGGCCGCGCGAAACGGGAACGCCGCAGTGCCGTGCCACTCCCACGAAGCCCCCCATCGCGGATCAGCCGCGCGCAGCCGCCCAGCCGCCTGCGCGAACCCGGCCTCGACCGCGGCCGCCACGCGGCCCCACCCTGCCGTCACGGCTTCGGCACCGTGATGTTGCCGACGATCGCGTTCCTCACGTCGTCAGTGTAGGCGCTGCCACCGCCCGTGCCCCGGGTCGCAGCCCAGAGATCGCCGGCCGATCCCCTTAGGCGGCGCGGGCGGGCCAGCGCAGGAGGGGGACGGCCATCTCGGGGGCGGTCAGGGAGCCGTGGTGGCCCACCATCTCGGCTGGGCCGGGGCCCTGGCCGGGGGTGTCCAGCACGATGCCGCGCCCGGCCATGGCCGCCACCACATCCCCCAGGTAGGGCAGGACGCGCTCGGCCACCGGGCCGAACAGGCCCGCCGCCACCGCCTCCGCCTTGGTCAGCACCCAGGCGCCCGGGCCCAGCAGGCCGCGCCAGCGCTGCGCCACCGCCTCCGGCTGGCGGGTGTAGACGTGGACCGCGCGGGCCTCGCCCGCGATCAGGTCCACCCCCTCGGCCAGCGCCGGGTGGTCGCGCACGTCCCACACCGGCGCCCCGCCGCCGATGTCGATCATGCCGTGGTCGGCCGTCAGCCACAGCTCCCAGCCGGCCGGCAGGCGGGCCGCCAAATCCGCCATCGACCGGTCCAACCGCTCCAGCGCGGCCGCCCAGTCCGGAGACTGCCAGCCTTTGGCGTGCCCCACCTTGTCCAACTCGCCCCAGTAGAGGTAAACCAGGCCCTCCCCCTTCCGGGCGGCCGCCAGGGCCGCCGCCACCCGGCCCTGGGCGGTGTTGCCGTCCGGCCGGAAGCGGGCCCCCCTGAGCGAGGACAGGGTCATCGAGGAGTTCTCGAAGCGCGCCTCGCCAATGAACGCGGCCGGGTGGCCCGCCGCCGCCAGGCGCTCAAACAAGGTCGCCTCCGGCTGCCACACCCGGGGGGCGGTGGGCGTGTCCCATTTGATCAGCACGGCGCGCCGCCCCGTCGCCGGGTCGCGCAGGGAGTAGCCGGCCAGCGCCGTCTGCCCGGGGCTGAGCCCGGTGCCGAACGAGCCCAGCGAGGCCACCGTGGTCGAGGGGAACCCGGTCAGGCGCCGCTCGCGGGGCGCCTCCCACAAGAACGGCGCGTGCCCCCGCCGCGCCTCCAGGTTGGCCCACCCCAGCCCGTCCGCCAGCACCAGGACGATGCCGCGCGGCGCCGCCCCGGCCGCCCCGGGAGCCTCAGGCGCCCCAGCGGGCCCGTCCAGCCGGATGCCGAGGGCCGCGATCGCATCCGGCACCACCGCCGCCAGCGAGCCGGGGCCGTACTTGGGCGCGAGGGCCCACTCGGGCGCGGCCGGGGCCGGCGGCGGCGGGGCGGGGCGCTCAGAGGTCATCGGGCACTGCCAAAAACCTGGCCGGGGCGGCGGTGGCGCGGGACAGCTTGGCGGCGAACTGGCGCAGATCGTTGGCCGCCTCTTGGCCGGCGATCTCAGCGTTGACCGACAAGCTGATGTCCTCGGTGGTGATGGTGCCGGTCAAACCGTGGTCCGCGACGCACTCCGGGTCGGGGCAGGCGACCGGCTCGGCGTCGAGCATGCGCGTCACGCCCCAGCTGATCGCCACCCGCAGAGCGGTCGGCGGGGCCTGGGGGCGGTAGGCGTCCGGCTCGGCGAAGATGTGGCTGACGCTGACGGCTTTGACCTCTGACAGGGCGATCGCCTCGGTCGAGGCGGCCACCGCGGCGGGGCCGGCCTCGTCGGGGGCGTGGTCGTCGGCGTGCAGCACGATCAGCCGCGTCGCGGTCAGCACCAGCACCGACAGGTGCCGGCCGATGGTGCCGTGGCCGAAGGCCACATCCGGGTGGACGTGAAAGGCGACCGGAGTCTCGCCCGCCAAAGCCAGTTCGATGACGTCGCCGATGATCTCCGGGAAATAGCCGACCGTCGCGAGGCGGCCGCGCAGACCTTTGTGTCGAAGCATGAACCCATCCTGCCACTTCGCCCGGCGATAACGCTTTAGGCCTGTGGACAAGGCGAACAAGGGCTATGGTGAAAGCCTCAATCCGCCGCCACCGAGGTGGCGAGCCGCGCCAGGCGGGCGGCGGTGGATTGGGGCGACAGACCAGACCAGCGGGAGGGAGCCACATGGCCAACGGCGCGGGGAGCCGCCAGGCGGAGGCGCAAGCCCAAGCAGCGGAGCACATCACCGACGTGGATGTGGCCAAGGAGATGGAGCGCTCGTTCCTCGAGTACGCCTACTCGGTGATCTACGCGCGGGCGCTGCCAGACGCGCGCGACGGGCTCAAACCGGTGCAAAGGCGCATTTTGTACCAGATGTCGCAGATGCGCCTGGCGCCCGACCGCCCCCACGTCAAGTCCGCCCGGGTGGTCGGGGACGTCATGGGGCGCCTCCACCCGCACGGCGACAGCGCCATCTACGACGCCTTGGTGCGCCTGGCCCAGCCGTTCTCGCTGCGCCTGCCGCTGGTGGACGGCCACGGCAACTTCGGCTCGCTCGATGACGGCCCGGCCGCGCCGCGCTACACCGAGGCCCGCCTGGCGCCGGCCGCCGTCGCCATGACGGCCGGGCTGGATGAGGACATGGTGGACTTTGTCCCCAACTACGACTCCTCGGCCACCCAGCCCTCGGTGCTGCCCGCCGCCATCCCGAACCTGCTGGTCAACGGGGCGGCCGGGATCGCGGTGGGGATGGCCACCAACATGCCGCCGCACAACCTGGTGGAGGTCTGCGCCGCCGCCCGCCACCTGCTGGCCCACCCGGAGGCCACCACCGAGGACCTGATGCTGCTGCTGCCCGGGCCCGACCTGCCCGGCGGCGGCAAGATCGTCGGCCTGGCCGGGGTGCGCGAGGCCTACCTGACCGGGCGGGGCAGCTTCCGCACCCGCGCCACCGCCCGCCTCGAGAAGGTCACCGCCCGCCGCATGGGCATTGTGGTGACCGAGCTGCCCTACCTGGTGGGGCCGGAAAAAGTCATCGAGAAGATCAAAGACCAGGTCCAGACCCGCCGCCTGCAAGGCATCGCCGCCGTCACCGACCTGACCGACCGCAAACGCGGCCTGCGCCTGCTGATCGAGGTCAAATCGGGTTTCAACCCCGAGGCGGTGCTGGCCGAGCTCTACCGCCTGACCCCGATGGAGGACTCGTTCGCCATCAACAACGTGGCCCTGGTGGGCGGCCAGCCGCGCACCATGGGCCTGCTCGAGCTGCTGCGCGTCTTCACCGACCACCGCCTCGAGGTGGTGCGCCGGCGCACCGCCCACCGCCTGGCCCGCCGCCAAGAGCGCCGCCACCTGGTCGAGGGCCTGCTGATCGCCGTGATGAACATCGACGAGGTCATCCAGGTGATCCGCGCCGCCGATGACGCGGCCGTGGCCAAAGCCCGCCTCCAACTGGTGTTCGACTTGACCGAGCCGCAGGCGGAGTACATTTTGGAGTTGCGCCTGCGCCGCTTGACCAAGTATTCCCGCCTCGAGCTGGAGCAGGAGTCGGACGACCTGGCGCGCCAGATCGAGGAGCTGTCCGCCATTTTGGCCGCGCCCGGCCGGCTGCGCCAGGTGGTGGCAGACGAGTTGGCCGATGTCGCCGCCCAGTTCGGCACGCCGCGCCGCACCGTGCTGCTCGACTCGGACAGGTCAGACCAGGCCGGCCCGGCGGCGGGGCCGCGCTCTGGGGCCGGGGCGCGCGGCGGG
>JAITIG010000092.1 GCA_031279575.1 Bifidobacteriaceae bacterium | reverse complement strand
GGGGCGTTGCGGTAGGCGGGTCGCCGCCTGCGGTCGGGGCAGCCCGGCGCCGCCTGGGGCCGGGGGCGTTGCGGTAGGCGGGTCGCCGCCTGAGGCCGGGGCAGCCCGGCGCCGCCTGCGGTCGGGGCAGCCGGGCGCCGCCTGCGGTCGGGGGCGTTGCGGTAGGCGGGTCGCCACCTGCGGCTGGGGGCAGCCCGGCGCTTCCCGGCCAGCGGCAGCGTGGGTCGCGGCTGACCTGCCAGCGGCTGAACTGCCAGCGGCTGTCTGGCCAGCGGCTGTCTGGCCAGCGGCTGAACTGCTAGCGGCTGAACTGCTTGCGGCGCTGCGGCTGGCTGGGGCGCGGCTATCCTTGACGAATGGATTCGACTGGTGTCACGGGCGCCCAGCGCGCCGATCTTGATCCATTTGGTTTTGTCGGGCTGACCTTTGACGATGTGCTGTTGGTGCCGCAGGAATCAGATGTGCTGCCATCGCAGGTCACAACCGACACGCTGATCTCGCGCCGGGTGCCGCTGCGCATACCGTTGGTCTCCTCGGCCATGGACACGGTCACCGAGGCGCGGATGGCGATCGCCATGGCCCGGCAGGGCGGCATCGGCGTGATCCACCGCAACTTGTCGATCCACGACCAAGCCGGCCAGGTCGACCTGGTCAAACGCTCGGAATCGGGCATGGTGTCCGATCCGCTGACAATCAGCCCCGACGCCACTTTGGCCGAGCTGGACACGCTGTGCGGCCAGTACCGGGTTTCCGGGCTGCCGGTGATAGACCAAGACCGGGTGCTGCTCGGCATCATCACCAACCGGGACTTGCGGTTTGTGCCGCGCGAGGATTTCCCCCGGCTGCGCGTGCGCGACGCCATGACGCCGATGCCGCTGGTCACAGCGCCCGTCGGGGTGGCCCGCGAGGAGGCGGCGCGGCTGCTGGGCAAACACCGGGTGGAGAAGCTGCCGATCGTCGACGAGGCCGGCCGGCTGCGCGGGCTCATCACCGTCAAGGACTTTGTCAAGACGGAGCAGTATCCGCTGGCCACCAAGGATCCAGAGGGGCGGCTGAGGGTTGGCGCCGCGGTGGGCTTCTTCGGCGACGCCTTGGAGCGGGCCTTCGCACTGATCGAGTCCGGGGTCGATGTGCTGGTGGTGGACACCGCCCACGGCCACACCGGCGCCCTGATGGAGGTGGTGGCCAAGCTGAAGGCGGACCCGGCGGCCCGCGCGGTCGACATCGTGGGCGGGAACGTGGCCACCCGCGAGGGCGCCCAGGCGTTGATCGACGCGGGTGTCGACGGGGTCAAGGTTGGGATTGGCCCCGGCTCGATCTGCACCACGCGGGTGGTGGCCGGGGTGGGCGTGCCGCAGATCACCGCCATCTACGAGGCGGCCAAAGCCTGCCGGCCGGCCGGCGTGCCGCTGATCGCCGATGGCGGCCTGCAATACTCCGGCGATATTGCCAAGGCGCTGGTGGCCGGCGCGGACACGGTGATGCTTGGCTCGCTGCTCGGCGGCTGCGACGAGGCTCCCGGCGAGCTGGTGTTTGTGCAGGGCAAACAGTTCAAGCACTACCGGGGGATGGGCTCGCTGGGGGCGATGGCCTCGCGCAAGAAGAAGTCTTACTCGAAGGACCGCTACTTCCAGGCGGACGTGTCCTCTGACGATTCGTTGATCCCGGAGGGAATTGAGGGGCAGGTGCCCTACCGGGGTCCTTTGGCCGCGGTGGCGCACCAGCTGGTCGGCGGGCTGCACCAGTCGATGTTCTACGTTGGCGCGCGCTCAATCGCGGAGCTGCACCAGCGCGGCCAGTTTGTCCGGATCACCCCGGCCGGACTGAAAGAGTCGCACCCTCACGACGTCCAGATGGTGGTCGAGGCCCCCAACTACTACCGCCACTGAGCCCGCCACCCGGCTCGTCACTGAACCCGCCGCTGAGCCCGCCACCCGGCTCGTCGCTGAACCCGCCGCTGAGCCCGCCACCAGACCCGCCACTGAGTCCATCAACGAACCCGCCACCAGGCTCGTCGCCGAACCCGCCGCTGAGCCCGCCACCAGACCCGCCACTGAGTCCATCGACGAACCCGCCACCAGGCTCGTCGCTGAACCCGCCGCTGAGCCCGCCACCAGATCCACCCGAGAGCCCATCGCTGAGCCTGCCACCAAACCCGCCACCAGACCCGCCACCGAGCCCGCCGGTCTGGTCCTTTCGGTCCTTTCGGCTGGGCGAGCCGCCCCTCGAAAGACCTGGCGCCGCCCCCCGCCCCGGCGGGGTAACTGGTAGATAGCGCGGATCGCCCGGCGCAGGATCGCCCCGCGCACCCGCTGGCGCGGCGCGCCCAGGCGGGGCCTCCCGCAAGGCGCCTTGGTGCAACCCCACCGCCCTCGCGCAATTGGCTACCTGCCGCTCAGCCTCGCAGCCACCGCCGACCTGCACTCCTGCTCGGCTGGCCGCCCCTTGCTGGGCGGCCGCCCCTTCCCGACCGACCACCCCTTGCCGACTCGCCGCCTCTTCCCGGCCGGCCGCTCGTGCCTGGTTGGCTGGCTCTTCGAGGCGGACCTGGAAGCGGCGGTGAAGAATCGGAGTCCGATCCGGGTCCACCTGCTGCGGCGGAACAGTCTGCGGATAACCATGCGGCCCGATCTCCATCCGCCAACGGTTCGGATTATCCGCCACACTGCCGTCGGGCGCGTACTGCCCGGCTGGCTCGACAACAGCGTGGTGTTGGTCGCACACGGAAACCAAATTATCCAGGGCGGTCGGGCCGCCCATCTGCCACGGCACCAGGTGGTGGGCGTGGGTCAAGACAGACGGGCGCTCGCAGTCCGCGAACGAGCAGCCCTGGTCCCGCAGTTCCAGCGCCCGCCTGATGCCGACCGGGATCACCCGGGTTTCCCGCCCCACGTCCAATGGCAGCGACCCGCCGCCCATCACAGCCGGCAGGACTCCGCAGTCGCAAGCCGCCCGGCGCAACTCGCCAGCAGTCAGCCCTCCGGCCGCCCGCGCGGCCGCCCCCGGGCCAACCGACCCGGCCGGCAGCCCCGAGCGGAGCTCCTCCAGCGTCACAGTCACCGCGAGGCGGGGCCGCTCCCCGCCCAGCCAGGGGGCATTCCCGGCCGCCTGCGCCGCTCTGGCGAGATCCACCAGGGCATCTGCGCGCAACTGCGCCCGGGTTGGGCTATCCTCCCCGACCGGGTGGTCAGCGGCCGCCTTCAGTTCGCGCCGCCGCCGCTCCGCCCAGGCATCGACCGCCGCCTCGACCACAGCCCCCTCTGCCAGCGGCAGCGACCCGCTGACCCGGACCGCTCCCGCCCCGTCCGGCTTGAACACCAGATGGCGGTGCTGCTGGGCCCGCGCGGCGTCCTTCTCGGCCCGGTCCGCCCACGCTTCGGGCGTGTCCGCCGCGGGGCAACCATCCCGGACGGCCCGCTTCGCCAACGGCAGAGCCTGCGGCGCCGCGTCCTTGCGGGCCGCCGCCACCGCCGCCGCCTCGACGGCGGCCAGTTGCTCTGGCTCTAGCTGGGGACTGGCCAACGCCAGCGCCCGCGCCGCCGCAGTGGCCTGGGCCGAGGTCAGTTCCCCGGCCAGAGCCGCCTGCGCCGCCAGCGGAGCCTCCGCCAGCTCGCGGCCTTGAAAGGCGAGGCGCTTGGCATGGGCCAGGGGCAGGAAGCACACCTTGGCGATGGCGGCGTCGATCCCGGTTTGGCCCAATGCCTCGTGGTCCTTGCGCTGCTCAGCCTCCGCCACGAGCAAGGCCCGGCAGGCGCTGAGCCGGTCGATCACGCTGGCGAGGCCGGCGATCACGTCCATGCGCCCGCGCGGAGTGGGCTGGCCGGCGGCCGCCCCGGCTAGCTGGCCCGCCAGGTACCCGAGCTGGGCGACCATCGCCTCGCGGGTGGCTGGCGGCGAGGCCCGCCAAGGCTCGCCTGCGGCGACGGACAAGTGTTCGTCAGCCGGGAGAGCCGTGGCGATTCGCATACCGTTAATACTAGCGTGCCCCACCGTCACCCGTCAATAGGTCCGGGGGGATTTTACGGTAATTCTGGCAAAATTGCATTATCGGCTATCGCGCGGCGACGGCATCGGACAGATGTCCGTTGATCTAGCGGATACCGGCTGTGACCTGGGACTTCTTACGGTGTCAGACCCCTCTGGTTAACTATAACGTGGCGGAATATGGGACCGGCCCCAGGTCCCCTAAGCATTGCCATTGGCCACGCTATTGACATTGCCATGGCCTAGTCAGGGCGCAGCATTATCGGCGCAATAGGACCAAGCGCGCCGCCGCCCAACGAACCAGACGCCCCGCCGCCCGACAAACCAACCGCGCCGCCGCCCAACAAGCCAAGCGCACCGCCCCGCGCAGAAACCGGCGCGCCGCACCGCGGACCAAGCGGGCCGCACCGCGCGGTGTCAATCCGCACGGAATCTGACCACAACGCAGTCTGGCCATTTGGCGATCCGCGCGGCGCCGCAGTTGGCGACCTGGTCACCGTGAAGGCTCAGGAAGGCAGCGGTGACCTGCGCG
>JAITIG010000059.1 GCA_031279575.1 Bifidobacteriaceae bacterium | reverse complement strand
AGCCCGCTGCCGCCCGAAGAAGCAAGCTCCACAAAAACTCCACAACCCGCCCGAATCGGAGCCCGCCAGAACCAACCGCTGACCAGGCCCCATACTGGGCAGTCACATGGATAGCCCTTGAACCAGCCCGTCGGCATCGGGCGGGCAAACCAGCCCCCGCGGCCCGCGGCAGCAGCGCCACGCCGCCCGCGCCGCTGCCGCCGGCCGCCCGCGGGCAAAATCCGGGCCAGGCCCGGGCCGGGGCGGCGGCCGGGCCGCGGGACGGCGCGGGCCTCTAGGCGGGGAGGTCGGCTTCGGCCACGGCCTCGGCCAAGATCGGGTCGGCGCCCTGGTTGATCCGCATGGCGTAGAAGCTGCGCCACACAAAAAAGGCGCTGACCAGGAACAAGGCGGCGGCCAAGAGATGGACCAAAGTGCCCAGGCCGCGCCCGGTCAACATGGTGGCCAGCTCAACAGCCAGCAAGCCGAACAGCGTGGTGAACTTGATCACCGGGTTCAGCGCCACCGACGAGGTGTCCTTGAACGGGTCGCCCACCGTGTCGCCGATGACCGTCGCGTCATGCAGCGCGGTGCCCTTCTGGTGCAAGTCCACCTCGACAATCTTCTTCGCGTTGTCCCACGCCCCGCCCGCGTTGGCCATGAAAATCGCCTGGTAGAGGCCAAACAGCGCGATCGAGATGAGGTAGCCGATGAACAGGTACGGCTCGACAAAGGCAAAGGACAAAGTGGCGAAGAAGATGGCCAGGAAGATCGTCAACATGCCCTGCTGGGCGTACTGGGTGCAGATCTCCACCACCCGGCGCGAATCCTTCTCCGAGGCGGCCTTGGAGGTGCCCAGGTCGATGTGGGCCCGGATGTACTCCACCGCCCGGTAGGCGCCGGTGGTCACAGCCTGGGAGGAGGCCCCGGTGAACCAGTAGATCACCGCCCCGCCCAAGATCAAGCCGAGCAGGAACGGCGGGTGGACCAGGGACAGGTTCTCAACCCCGCGCTGCAACGAGTCGGTCAAAGCCATGATGATGGAGAAAATCATGGTGGTGGCGCCAACCACGGCCGTCCCGATCAGCACCGGCTTGGCGGTCGCCTTGAAGGTGTTGCCAGCGCCATCGTTCTCCTCCAGCATCTGCTTGGCGGCCCGCCACTTCGGCTGGAAGCCCAAGTCTTGCTCGACGGCATCGACCTGCTCGATTTGGGACAACTCGAACACGGACTGGGCGTTGTCCGTCACCGGGCCGTAGGAATCGACCGCGATGGTGACCGGCCCCATGCCCAAAAACCCGAACGCCACCAGTCCGAAGGCGAACACCGACGGGGCCGCGGTGGCCAGCAGCGAGGCCGCCGGCTCCAACCCCAGCAGGGCCTGCGCCAAGCCCTGAGTCGAGATCAGGTAGGCCCCGCCCATCAAACCGACGATGGCGATCCCCAACCAGTAGGCGGAGAAGTTGCCCGCGATCAGCCCAGACAAAATGTTGAGCGAGGCGCCGCCCTCGCGGCTGGAGGTCACCACCTCGCGGGTGTGGCGGGCCTTGGTCGAGGTGAACACCTTGACCAGCTCCGGGATCAGCGCGCCGGCCAAGGTGCCAAGCGAGATGATGGCGCCCAGCTTCCACCACAGCCCGCCTGGCATGCCGCCCAGCATCAGGGCGGTGGTGAGGAAGGTCAGGCCGATCGAGACCAGGGAGGTGACCCACACCAGCGAGGACAGCGGCGCCTCGAAGTCGAAGTCGACCTTGGACGCCATCAGGCGTTTGGCGAAGAACTCGTTGGCGAAGTAGCTCGCCACCGAGGCGATCAGCATGACCGCCCGGACCGTGAAAATCCACACCAGCAAGGTGGCCTGGGTCCCCGGGTCGGGGATGCCCAGCAGGATAAACGTCACCAAGGCGACGCCGGTCACGCCGTAGGTCTCGAAGCCGTCGGCCGAGGGGCCAACCGAGTCGCCGGCGTTGTCGCCGGTGCAATCCGCGATGGTGCCGGGGTTGCGCGGGTCGTCCTCGTCGATCTTGAAGACGATCTTCATCAGGTCGGAGCCGATATCCGCGATCTTGGTGAAGATGCCGCCCGCTATCCTCAGGGCGGAGGCGCCCAGCGACTCGCCCACAGCGAAGCCGATAAAGCAGGAGCCGGCGATGTCGCCGGGCAGGAACAGCAAGATGACCAGCATCAACAGCAGTTCCAAGGAGATCAGCACCATGCCGACCGCCATGCCCGAACGCATTGGGATGGCGTGGACCGGCCACGGTTTGCCCGCCAGCGAGGCTTGCGCCGTGCGGGAGTTGGCGAAGGTGTTGACCCTGATCCCGAACCAGGCCACTGAGAACGAGCCGGCCATCCCGATCAGCGAGAACGCGATGATGATGGCGACCCGGCCCCAGCTGAACTCCACCGCGAACTTGTAGTAGACCACGATCACCACGGCGATGAAGGTCCACAGGATCACCAGGAACCGCCCCTGGCGCAGCAGGTAGGCCTTGCAGGTGGCGAAGATCAGCTCCGAGACCCGCCGCATCGAGGGGTGGACCGGCAGCGCCTTCAGCTTCAAGTAGGTCCAGGCCCCAAAGCCGAGCCCCACCAGGCACACCGCCAGCGCGATCAGCAGCGCGGTTTGGCCGGTCAGCTGCCCCCAGACCACCACTGAGGCGATGTCCGGCAGTTTCAGGTTGGCTTCGCCGCCGGGCGGCTCGGCCGCTGGGGCCGCCCCCGCCCGCCCGAATTGCGCGGCGGAACGCAACAGCCCCGCGGGGCTCGGCTGGGCAGGTGGCGCCAAGTACATGTAAACCTCCGAAACAGGATTGCGCTGGGGAGGCGGGGTGGGCCGGGCTCAGGCTCGCGGCGCGCTGGCGCGGCCCCAGCCGAGCCGCGGCGCCCATACCTCCGACACTAGAGCGTAGCCGCGCGGGCGCCGCCCGCCTGGCCCCAACGGTCCCAGACGCGACCCTCCCGATCAGTTTGCGCCGCCGCATCCTCCCCGCCCGATGCCGCGCGCCTCGCTTTCCCCCGACCTGCTTACCTGGTCCAGCTCTGCCGCCCGCCGGCGGGGCGGGTTGGATCCTGGGACGGCCAGCGGGCTTCGAAGGTGTGGGGCGGTGGCGCTGGGGGCGAACCTGGGGGGCGGTTCCGTCATAATGTCCTGACATACGGTCAAAGTGTGGTAGCTTGGTTCGCGAACAACGGGGTTGCAGTCTCTAAGGAGGACAAAATGGCCGGGACCAACGTCACCGGGGCGCAAACCGTAGCACAGGCCGAGGTCCGCGCCGCCGCTCAAACGCGGGCCGCCGCCGAGATGCAGGCCGCCGGCCAAACGCCGACCGCCGCCGAAGTGCAGGCCGCCGGCCAAACGCCGACCGCCGCCCCCGCGCCAGACGCCGCTCAGCCAGGCGGGACCGTGCGGCTGACCGTGGGCCAAGCCGTGGTCCGCTTCCTGGGGCAGCAGTACAGCGAGCGGGACGGCCAAGAGCAGCGCTTCATCCGGGGCGTGGTCGGAATCTTCGGGCACGGCAATGTTTGCGGGCTGGGCCAAGCCCTGCTCCAAAACGAGATCGCCCCCGCCGCCGGCGAGAACCGCCTGGAGTACTTCCTGGGCCGCAACGAGCAAGGCGCGGTCCACATCGGCTCCGCCTACGCCAAGACCGCCAAACGCCTCGCCACCCTGGCCGCCACCTCCTCGATCGGCCCCGGGGCGACCAACATGGTCACCGGCGCCGCGCTCGCCACCACCAACCGCCTGCCGGTTCTGCTGCTGCCCAGCGACAGCTTCGCCACCCGCGTGGCCGACCCAGTTCTGCAACAGTTGGAGCTGCCCCACAACCCGGACATCTCCGTCAACGACGCCCTCGCCCCGGTGTCCCGCTTCTGGGCCCGGGTCGACCGCCCAGAACAGCTCCCGGCCGCGCTGCTGGGCGCGCTGCGCGTCCTGACCGACCCGGCCGAGACCGGCGCCGCCACCATCTGCCTGCCCCAGGACGTCCAAGCCGAAGCCTTCGACTGGCCCCGGGAACTGTTCGCCAAACGGGTTTGGCACATCGCCCGCCCGCCGGCCGAGCCGGCCCAGCTTGAACGCGCCGCCGAGGCCATCCGCCAGGCCAAACGCCCGCTCGTGATCGCCGGCGGCGGGGTTGTCTACTCCCAGGCCGATGCCGCCTTGCGCGTTTTCGCCGCCGCCACCGGCATCCCCGTGGCAGACACCCAAGCGGGCAAAGGCGCCATCAACTGGGACCACCCGCAGTCGGTTGGCGGGGTTGGGGCGACCGGCTCCCAGGCCGCCAACCAGCTAGCGGCCGAGGCCGACCTGGTGATAGGGGTCGGCACCAGGTATTCCGACTTCACCACCGCCTCGCGCACCCAGTTCCAAAACCCCCAGGTGCGGTTCGTCAACATCAACCTGGCCAGCTTCGACGCCGCCAAGCAGGCCGGCCTGATGGTGTTGGGCGACGCCCGCGAAGCCCTCACCGCCTTGACCGAGCGCCTGGCCGGCCACCAGGTCGCCCCCGCCTACGCCCAGGCCATCCAACGCCGCCGGCAAGCCTGGGCCGAGGTCACCGACCGCTGCTACCACCTGGGACACGGCCCGCTGCCCGCCCAAACCGAGGTCTTCGGCGCGCTCAACGACCTGATGGGCGAGAACTCCATCGTCATCAACGCGGCCGGCTCCATGCCCGGCGACCTGCAAGCCCTCTGGCGGGCCTCAAGCTCGCGCGCCTACCACGTCGAATACGCCTACTCCTGCATGGGCTATGAGATCCCGGCCGCGCTCGGCGCCAAGTGGGCCGCCCCGGAGGCGGAGGTGGTCGCCATCGTCGGTGACGGGACCTACCAGATGCTGCCGATGGAGTTGGCCACCATTGTCCAAGAAGGCGTCCACGTCGTCTTTGTGCTGCTCCAAAACCACGGTTTCGCCTCGATCGGGGCGCTCAGCGAATCCCATGGGTCGCAGCGCTTCGGCACCAAGTACCTCAAGCGCAACCCGGCGACGGGCCGCCTGGACGGGCCGCCCACCCAGGTGGACATCGCCGCCAACGCGGCCAGTTGGGGCCTGCGGGTGATCCAGGTGCAAACCATCGCCGAGTTCCGCGCCGCCTACCGCGAGGCGACGCGCCAGCCCGGCCCCGTCATGATCCACATCGAGACCGATCTGCTAGGCCCCAACCCGCCCTCGAACTCGTGGTGGGACGTGCCGGTAGCCCAGGTCTCCGACCTGGCCAGCACGCAAACGGCGCTGGGCGAATACCGCGCCGCGAAAACCCGCCAGCGCCCCTTGATGTGAGAGGAAGCCCGATGCCGTCCAACCCGCCCCAGCCCGAGCCGATTCCCGCCACCATGCGCGCCGCCGTCCTGGAGGCGCCGGGCGCGCCGCTGCGGATTGAGCAGTTGCCCACCCCGCGCCCCGGCCCGGGCGAAGCCCTGATCAAGGTCCGCGCCTGCGGGCTGTGCCACTCCGACCTGCACGTGCTGGGCGGGCACATCGCCTTCCCCACCCCGGCGGTGCTGGGCCACGAGGTCTCCGGCCAGATCGCGGCCCTGGGCCAGGGGGCCGAGCGGGCGGGCCTCGAAGTGGGCCAAGCCGTGGCCGCCGCCTTCTTGATGCCGTGCGGCCAGTGCCGCCAATGCGACCGCGGCCGCGACGACCTCTGCCCCAACTTCTTCAACCTCAACCGGCTGCGCGGCGTGCTCTACGACGGCGCCTCGCGCCTGGCCCGGGCGGACGGCCAGACCGTCTACCAGTACTCGATGGGCGGCCTGGCCCAATACGCCGTCCTGCCCGCCACCGCGCTCGCGCCGCTGCCCGCCGGCCTTGACCCGGTGGCGGCCGCCACGCTGGGCTGCGCCGCCTTCACCGCCTACGGCGCGGTCAGGCGCGGCGCGGACCTGCGCGTGGGCGAGACCTGCGCGGTGGTGGCGGTGGGCGGCGTCGGCGGCTACATCTGCCAGATCGCCCGGGCGCTTGGCGCCTCGCAAATCATCGCGGTGGACCTGGCGCAGGACAAGTTGGAGGCCGCGCTGGCCTGCGGCGCCACCCACAGCGTCAATTCTTCGCTGCGCGATGCCGCCCAGGCCGTGCGCGACCTCACCGCCGGCCGCGGGGTGGACGTGGCCTTCGAGGCCCTGGGCCGCCCCGAAACCTGGGCCACAGCGCTCAGCTTGATCGGGACCGGGGGGCGGATGGTGCCGATAGGCCTGGGGGCGGGCCAGCAGGCCGCCGAAGTCCCAATCAACCAGCTAGTCCGCTGCTCGCAGCGGATCATCGGCTCCTACGGGGCTTTGACCAGGCAAGACCTGGCCGCGGTGGTGGATTTGGCGGCCCGCGGGGCGATCGACTACCGCACCGTGGTGACCAGGCGGCTGAGCTTGGACCAAGCCGGCCAGGGCTACCAGGCCCTGGCCCGAGGCGAGGTGGTGGGCCGGGCGGTGATCGACCTGGAGGCGCCGGCGGCGGGCCCAAACAACACAACCGAACTTGCGGAGGGAACTGATGACTGAGCCGGCTTTGAAGAAGATGGCGGCGGCCGGGCCGACTGTGCTGTGGAACGACTCGGCCGACCCAAGCGAACTGCGCCAAGCCATCGGCTGGGGCGCCGTGGGCGCCACCTGCAACCCGGTGATCGCCGTGGCCTGCGTCAAAGCCGACTGGCCCAGGTGGAGCCGCCGCCTGGCCGAGCTGGCGGCCGAGCGCCCCACCGCCGGCGAGTCGGAACTGGGCTGGGCCGTGGTCGAAGAACTCTCCGCCGACGCCGCCAAACTGCTCCAACCGGCCTTCATCCAGCACAAAGGCGTCAACGGGCGCCTCTCCATGCAAACCGACCCGCGGCTGGCCCGCCACGCGGGCGCGCTGGCCAACCAAGCCGAGCGGTTCGCGGGGCTGGCGCCAAACATCATCGTCAAAATCCCGGCCACCGAGGTTGGCCTGGAGGCGATCGAGGAGGCCACCTACCGGGGGGTCTCGGTCAACGTCACGGTCTCATTCACCGCCGCCCAGGCCCTCGCCACCGGGCAGGCCATCGAACGGGGCCTGAGGCGCCGCGAGGCCGCCGGCCAGGACACCGCCACCATGGGGCCGGTGGTGACCATCATGGTGGGGCGGCTGGATGACTGGATGCGGCAGGTGGTGGCGCGCGACCGGATCGCCATCGACCCGGGCGCCTTGGAGTGGGCTGGGGTGGCGGCGTTCAAGAACGCCTACGCCGAGTTCCGCCGGCTGGGCTTGCGGGCGCGGCTGCTCTCGGCCGCCTTCCGCAACACCATGCACCTGACCGAGTTCGTGGGCGGCAAGGTGGTGGTCTCGCCGCCATTCAAATGGCAGACGCTGATCAACCACAACAACCTGGCGCTGCCGCCGCGCATGGAGGCCCCAGTCGAACGCAAAATCCTCGGGGCCCTGCTAGACCGGGTGCCGGAGTTCCGGCGGGCCTGGGAGCCAGACGGGCTGAAGCCGGCCGAATTCGACTCGTTCGGGGCGACGCGCAAAACCCTGCGCCAATTCCTCGACGCCGACGCCCAACTCGACGCCCTGGTGCGAGACGTGCTGGTGCCGGCCCCCTAGCGGCCGGCCGCGCCAGCCAAACTGAACCGCCGGGGAGAGCCGCGTGCCGAGGCGCGGCCAGGCGGGCGCGCCCGGGGGCGCGCCCCAAACAACTACTACCAAACAACGCAAATCGGGGGAAGCAAAAATGGGAGTCTCGCAAACTGAGGCGGGAAGGCAAGCCGCGCAGACGGCATCGGGCGGCGACTATCTGTCGACTCTGCGGACCGCGGTGCTGGTGTGCACCTTTGGCGGCCTGCTGTTCGGGTTCGACACCGGGGTGATCAACGGGGCGCTGCCATATATGGCCAGCGCGGGCCAACTGGACCTGGACCCGCTGTGGCAAGGCGTGGTGACCGCCTCGCTGATCGCCGGGGCGGCCGCGGGCGCGCTGGGCGGGGGCAAACTGGCAGACCAGATTGGGCGGCGGCGCACCATATTGTGCCTGGCGGTGCTGTTCACCGCGGCGGCGGCCGGCTGCGCCCTGGCGCCCGACCGCTACACCATGACCATCGCGCGGATCGCGCTGGGGCTCGGCGTGGGCGGGGCATCGGTCACGGTGCCCTCCTACCTGGCGGAGATCTCGCCGGCCGATAGGCGCGGCCGGCTGGTGACGCGCAACGAGTTGATGATTGTGAGCGGGCAATTCGCGGCCTTCGTGTCCAACGCGGTGCTGGCCAAAACCATGGGCGGCAGCGAGCACGTCTGGCGCTACATGCTGGCGATGGCGATCATCCCGGCGGTCGCCCTGTGGGTGGGCATGAGGCTGATGCCGGAATCGCCCCGCTGGCTGGCCGCCCAAGGCCGGACCGACCAAGCCCTGAAGGTGCTCCAAGCGGTGCGCGCCCCCGGCCGGGCGGCGGCCGAACTGGCCGAGATCCTGGAAAACGTCAAACGCGAGGCGAGCCAAGAGCGGGCCAGCTGGGCCGACCTGGCGGTGCCGTGGGTCCGGCGGTGCCTGCTGATCGGCATCGGCGTGGCGGTCATCAACCAGATCACGGGGGTCAACTCGGTGATGTACTACGGCACCCAAATCATCGCCCGCTCCGGGTTGGCGATGGACACCGCCATCCTCGCCAACACCGCCAACGGGTTGATCTCGGTGGTCGCCATGTGCGTGGCGATCTGGCTGCTGGGGTACGTGGGCCGGCGGCGCATGGTGCTGGTGGGGCTGTGCGGCACCACCTGCGCCCACGTCGCCATCGGCATCGTGGCGGTGAGCATGGCCGAGTCGCCCGCCAAGGCCTACCTGGTGCTGGCGCTGACCGTCACCTTCCTGGCCTTCATGCAAGGCGGCGTGGGGCCGGCCACCTGGTGCCTGCTGGCGGAGGTGTTCCCCTGCCGGGTGCGCGGGTTGGCCATGGGCGCGGCGGTGGCGTGCATGTGGGTGGCTAACTTCGCCATCACCTTGACCTTTCCGTGGCTGGTGTCCAATGCCGGGATTGGGATCTCGAACACGTTCTTCCTCTTCGCGGCGCTGGGCCTGCTGGGGTTGGCCTGGGGGCTGAAATACCTCCCGGAAACCAAAGGCAAGTCGCTGGAGCAGATCGAGTGGAACTTCGCCTCCGGGCGCATCCCGCGCTGACGTGGCGCGGCGGCGCCCGCCGGCCTGGCGTTGGCGGCTTGCCCCGGCGGGGCGTTGCGGACCTGGGCGGCCTGCCCGGGCGGGGCGGGGCGGACCTGGGCGGCCTGCCCGGGCGGCTTGCGCTGGCGGGGCGTTGCGGGCCTGGGCGGCCTGCCCGGGCGGCTTGCCCCGGCGGGGGCGTTGCGGACCCGGGCGGCCTGCCCGGGCGGCTTGCCCCGGCGGGGGCGTTGCGGACCTGGGCGGCCTGCCCGGGCGGCTTGCCCCGGCGGGGCGGGGCGGCCAACCAAATTGACAACCGAACAACCCACTAAGGAGCAACTATGACCAACCACCAAACCCGGCGCATCGGCATCGGCCTGATCTCGGCCGGATGGATGGGGCGGCTGCATTCGCGGGCCTACCTCGCCATCCGGGACAAGTACGCGGACTGGGGCATCGAGCCCGAGTTGGTGATCGTGGCGGACCCGGTCGAGGCCAACACGGCCGCGGCGCAACGCCAGTTCGGCTACCGGCAGGCCACCGCCGACTTCCGCGAGGTGCTGGCGCACCCCGAGGTCGACGCGGTCAGCATTTGCGCCCCGAACTTCCTGCACCGCGACTTCGCGCTGGCGGCGGCCGAGGCCGGCAAGCCGTTTTGGATTGAGAAGCCGATGGGCCTCTCGGCGGCGCAGTCCGCCGAGGTGGTGGCCGCCGCCGATGCCGCCCGCCTGGTCACCGGAGTCGGCTTCACCTACCGGCACGCCCCCGCCATCGAATACGCCAAGCAGTTGGTGCGCGAGGGCGCGGTGGGCCGGGTGACCAACCTGCGCTGCAAGTTCAACGCCGATTATTCGGCTGACCCGCGCGGGCCGCGCACCTGGCGCTTCGAGCGCGCCAAAGCCGGCTCCGGGGTGTTGGGGGATCTGCTGTCGCACGGCTTTGACCTGGCGCAATACCTGCTTGGCCGGCCGGTGACGGCGGTCAGCGCCCTGACCGAGACCTTCATTAGGCAGCGCCCCGCCCCCGGCCAAGGCACCGGCCACAACGTCCAAGCGGACGATGCCGCTCCCCTGCTGCCGGTTGAAAACGAGGACTACGCGGCGGTCTTGGCGAAGTTCGCCGGCGGCGTGGTGGGCACGTTCGAGTCCACCCGGGTGGGGATTGGGGCGCGCTGCGACTACGGCATCGAGGTCCACGGCACCCAGGGGGCGGTCAGCTGGAACTTTGAGCGCCTGAACGAGATCGAGGTCTGCCCGGCCCCGGGCGCCCGGGACTACGGCTACGCCCGCGTGCTGGCGGACGCCCGGTTCGGCGACTTCGCCCGCTTCCAGCCGGGCGCGGGCATGGGTTTGTCTTTTGACGACCTCAAAGTGATCGAGGGCTCGCGCTTCGTCAAGTCCGTGGCGACCGGCCAGCAGGTGGCCGCCTCGGCCGCGGACGCCTTGGCCACAGCCCGGATCGCGGCCGCCGCCCTGGCCTCCCAGGCCAGCGGCGCCTGGGAGGCGGTGGCCCCCACGGCCGGCCTGACCACCTTCAACCGCTGATTCGAAAGCGAACCGTCTGCGCAGGCCAGTGCGTTGGGCCGAAGGTTGCGCCTAGGCAGCCTGGGCAGCTGCCTGAAAGCGGCCGTTCTTGCAGGTCAGGGCGTTGCGCCCAAGGTTGCGCCTGGGCCGGCTGGCCGCCGCCGCAGCGCGCGCGGCGGCCGGGCGGCCCTCCCGGCGCGCGGCCGATTAGCCCTCCCCGCGCCCGGCGGCATCGCGACCCCTTGGACGCCGTCGCGCGGCCCGGCGCCGGGCGCGGGGAGGTGCCCCAGGCGGGTCAGTAACTGCCCTTTTGCCCAGCTGAGCCAAGCTGCTGGGCGGCCTCGACCACGCGGGCGGCCATGCCGGCCTCCCCGGCCTTGCCCCACGAGCGCGGGTCGTAGACCTTCTTGTTGCCGACCTCGCCATCGACCTTCAGAACGCCGTCGTAGTTGGAGAACATGTGGGCGGCGACCGGGCGGGTGAAGGCGTACTGGGTGTCGGTGTCGATGTTCATCTTGATCACGCCGTAGGAGACGGCATCGGCGATCTCCTGCTCGGTAGACCCTGAACCGCCGTGGAACACCAGGTCAAACGGCCTTTCCCGGCCATAGGCGGAGCCCACGGCGGCCTGGATCTGATCCAAGATCTCCGGGCGCAGCTTGACGGCGCCCGGCTTGTAGACCCCGTGCACGTTGCCGAACGTCAAAGCGGTCAGGTAGCGGCCGTTCTCCCCCAGGCCCAGCGCCTCGACGGTCTTGGTGGCGTCCGCCACGGTGGTGTACAGCTTGTCGTTGATCTCGGCGGAGACGCCGTCCTCCTCGCCGCCGACCACCCCGATCTCGATCTCCAAGATGGTGTTGGCTTTGACGGACAGGGCCAGCAGCTCCTTGGCGATCTGCAGGTTCTCCTCCAGCGGCACCGCCGAGCCGTCCCACATGTGCGATTGGAAGGTGGGCAGGCCGCCCTTCGCCACCTGCTCGGCTTCCAGCGCCAGCAGCGGCCGCACCCAGGTCGCCAGGTTGGGCTTTGAGCAGTGGTCGGTGTGCAGGGCGATGGTCACGCCGTAGTTGCCCGCCACCTCGCGGACATAGGCCGCCAGCGCCAGCGACCCGGCCACGCGGTCCTTGACCGTGGAGCCGGACAGGTATTCCGCCCCCCCAACCGACACTTGCACGATGCCGTCCGACTCCGCCTCGGCGAAGCCTTGGATCGCGGCCGTGGCGGTTTGGGAGCTGGTGACGTTCACCGCTGGGTAGGCGAAGCTGTTTTGCTTGGCCCGGTCCAGCATGGCGGCGTAGATCTGTGGTGTTGCGACTGGCATTGTTCCTCCTAGCGGCCCTGCTTGGGCAAGGCTCCGACCGTGTTGACGTGGGCGGCGCGAAGCGCCGACTGGACGCGGCGGCCCAGCCCAGGCGTCGGCCTGGCTGTTCGCGCCGCGCCCGGCGTTCCCGGCGGGGCGCGCACTGTTCCATCTTGCCACCTGCCCGCCGCGGCGGGCTCCGGCGTAGGGCCCAACCCGGGCCGGGGGCCGGGCCCGGCCACCGGCGCCTGGCCACCCGGGCCCTGGCCCCCGGCCCCCGGCCACCGGCCCCCGGCCACCGGCGCCTGGCCCCCCGGCGTCGGCCACCGGCGCCTGGCCACCGGCGTAGGCCTCCAGCGCCTGGCCACCGCTGCCTGGCCACCCGGCCCCGGCCCCCTCCGCCTGGCCCCACGGCGTCGTCCCCCGGCGTCGGCCCCCAGCACCTGGCCACCGCTGCCTGGCCACCCGGGCCCGGCCCCCTCCGCCTGGCCCCGCGGCGTCGTCCCCCGGCGCCTGTCCCACGGCCCCTGGCCCCGTCCCCGGCCCCCGGACCGCCCGCGCCCGCCGCCGCCAATGCGGCGCCTGCCGGCCGCGCCGCCAACCGCCGCCAACGCCATCGTCCACCAACGCTGGCCGGCCCCGCGGGCCCGTCTTTGGGGCTGTTGGAGTGGCGGGCCGATGGGTAGGGTTGTGGCCGTGAGCCCCGCCTATGACGCTGACCTGGGTTTGGCGCGCGACCGCGCGGTGGCGTTGGCCGGTTTGGAGCAGGCTTGGGAGGCGGTGTCGCGCGCGCCGGTGTTCTCGGGGACGCGGCGGCTGGTGGTGGTGAAGTCGCAGCCGGGAATGGGCGCGACCACTCTGCTGCGGGGTTTGTACCAGATTTCCGCCGCCGATTGCCCAGGCTATTGGCCAAGACAGTTGGGCGCGGCCTCCAGCGGCCCGGGCGGGGATTCGGTTTACCCCCATTTGTTGGTGGAGCGGGAGGCGGCCATCCCGTATTTGTGGTGGTTCTTGGCGGGCGCGGAGGAGCGGTCGGCGGCGGTTGACGCGGCTCTTCAGGTGGAAGAGCATTTGAAGCCGATCCGCCAGTTGATGGACCAGGCGGCCGCGGCGCTGCCCCCGCGGGCGGGCAAAGCGGTGGACTACGCCTCGGTGGTGACGGGATTGTTGTCGCTGGTGCCCGGCTTGAATGTGGTGACGCCGATCGACGCGGCGCTCACAATCGCGGACCCGATCCTCTTGGGCCGGCAGGCGGCCGCGGCGCTGCCCTCGCGGGCGGGCAAAGCGGTGGCCTACGCCTCGGTGGCGACGGGATTGTTGTCGACAGTGCTCGGCTTGGATGTGGTGACGCCGATCGCCGCGGTGTTCACAATCGCGGACGCGATCCTCTTGGGCCAGCAGGCGGCCCGGGACTGGCGGGAGGCAAGCCTTCGCCGGGCGGGGCCGGACCGGGCGCGGCCGCTTGATCTGCGCCGAGACTCGGTCAACGCTGCCCAGCTCCAGGGCTTGCTGGATTTGGTGCGCGGGGCGGCCCAGCTGCTGCCGGTGGTGGTGGCGGTGGACCACGCCGATCTGCTGGACCGGGGCAGCGCCCAGTTGTTGGCCGATTTGCTGGGCTCCGATGGCGCCCGAGTGTTGGTGGTGTTGGCGGTCGATGAGACCAACGAGCGGTTCGACCAGCCTGCCCGGATGGGCCTGGCGCCGCTGGTCGCCTGGGCGGAAGGGCGCGGGATAAAACGCTCGTGGTGGGGCCCGGGCGGGGCTGGGCGGGTGCCGCCTGAGCCGCCCGGGCCGGCCGCGCGGGCCGCCGCCGAGGGCTACCGGCTCGGGCCTTTGGCGGCGGAGGCGATGAAGGCGGTGGCATTAGACGTGTTGCGCCCGCGCGCGGACGCCGAGTTGAACGATGCCGTGCTGTCGCGTCTGCTAACCGCCGCGGCGGGCAGCCCGGGCGCGTTGCGGGACTTGCTGGCCCGGCCGGCTTTGGCGGCGGCGGCGTTGAACCCGGTGGCGGCCGATCCGGGGCCGTTGGACCCGGGCGCGGGCGGTTTGGAGGAGGCGTTGGACCGGATGCCGCAGCGGGTGGCGCAGCCGCTGGCGGTGGCGGCGCTGCTGGGGTTGACGGCGCCGCTGGATTGGTTGCGCGACGCTTGCGAGATGGCGGGGGTGGACCCGGCCGGTTTGGCTGAGGCGGACTGGCTGGTGTGGGAGGGCGCAGCCCCCGGCCAGGAGCCTTTCCGGGTGGACCCGCCGGGCTGGGCCGAGCCGGATTCGGAGCCTTGCGCGGAGGGTCGCTTGGTCCGGTTTGCCACGCCTGCCGCCCACGAGGCGGCCCTGGACCGGGCGTTCCGCTCGGCGGAGCCGGCTTTGCTGACCCCAGATGAGCGGGAGGCGGTGTGGGGGGAGCTGTATCGCCAGGTCGAGCGGGGTTATGACTCCGATTGGGCGGAGGTGCCAGAACGCGTGGCGTTTGAGGCCTTGCGGGCGGTCTCGGACGAGCGTTGGCTCAAAGACGTGCCGCGCCAATGGCGGGAGGACTACTTGGGTTTCGCCGCCGAGCGGCGCACCATCGAGGCGGAGGAATTGCTTGGCCTGGTCCAGCAGCGGTTGGGCCACCCGCCCTTGTGGTTGTTGAACCGCACCACCGAGGCCCTGGTCGAGGCGGGTTTGCACGCCCTGGCGGTGGACTGCTGGCGAGCTCGCGCCAAACAGGCGCGCAAGGCTGCGGGCCCCGGCTCGGACCTGCACTTGGACGTGCTCGGCAACGTGGCTGCCCTGCTGGCCCGGCAAGCCCGCGACCTGCTCCACCACCACCCGGCCCCAGCCCGGGACCTCCACGCCCAAGCCGTCGAGGCCTACCAAGCCGTCCTCGAGGCCGCCGCCGAACGCCCCACCGCGGAAGCGGCCCTAGCCGCCCTCGAGCAACTCGCGAGGCTCCATGAAGACTTCCGCCTGTTCGCCGAGGCCCGCGACACGGCCCAAACCCTGGCCGACCGCCTCGCCGCCGATCCCCACTTCGGGCAAGGCCACCCCCGCGCCCTCGCAGCGCGCGGCAACCTCGCGTACTGCACCGCCGAAGCTGGCCAATTCTGCGAGGCGCTACGCCTCTATCGAGAACTTTTGCCCGACACGGCGGCGGAGTTCGATCACTTCCACCCCAACACCCTGACCACCCGCGCCCAGATCGCCCACTGCACGGGCAAGACCGGCGACCACCAGCGAGCGTTAGACCTCTTTTTGGAGCTCTTGCCAGACCAAGCGCTGGAGCTTGGCCACCATCACCGGCGTACCCTGAACACGCGCTCCAACATCGCCAGACTCACGGGTGAGACCAGCGACTCACAGGGAGCGCTGGACCTCTACCAGAAGCTCTTGCCCGACCAGACCAAGGCGCTCGGCCCCCTCCATCCCGACACCCTTACCACGCGCGCTGAGATCGCTGCTCGCATGTACGAGACCGGCGAGCATCGGCGAGCTTTGGCCCTCTACTTGGAGCTCTTGCCCGACCGGGTCCGGGCGCTCGGGCCCTTCCATCCCGATACCCTGGATACACGCAGCAACATCGCCTACTGCACGGGCAAGGCCAACGGCCCCCAGGCTGC
>JAITIG010000017.1 GCA_031279575.1 Bifidobacteriaceae bacterium | reverse complement strand
ATGTCCACCAGGCGCCTGGTCGCCATCGAGATGGCGCCAGCGGAAACCCCCAGCAACTGGGCCAATTGGGCGGAGGACAAGCACGGCTGGTCGGTCACCATGAGGTAGCCCAGCACCCGGCCGTCCATGCGGGATGTCCCGGCCAGCTCCCAGATCAGCGACAGATCCTCGGCGAACTGCCGGCGTTGGCGCTCCAAGGCCTCGGTTTGGCTGGCCGGCTCGGGCCGGGCCAGGTCTGGGGTGGGGTATCCGGTGCTCATGCCAGCCTCTTCGGGTCAAGGGTGGAGCGCAGCGCCTCCCCCAGGCAGATGATGGCCAGCACCGTCACAGTCAGGAAGGCCGAGGCGAACACCAGCATGTGCGGCGCGGTCTGGAAGTTGCGCGAGCCGGCCGCGATCTGCAGCCCCCAGGAGATAGTTGGCTGCTGCAAGCCCACCCCCAGGTAGGTCAGTGAGGATTCGGCCACGATGACGGCTCCAATTGTAATGGTCGCCAGGATCAACACCGGGGTGATGGCGTTGGGCAGGACGTGGCGGGTGACAATCCTCCAAGCCGGCAAACCCAGCACCCGGGCCGCCATCACATAGTCCAGTTGGCACACTTGCCGCACGCTGGCCCGCACCAGCCGGGCCATGGCCGGCCAGCCGAAGATCCCCAGCACCAGCGAGACGGTCCAAACGTTGCGCTGGCTGACCGAGTTGAGCACCACGATGGCGGCCAGCAGGAACGGGAAACCCAAGAAGACCTCGGTCAGCCGGGTGATCAGGGAGTCGACCCAGCCCGCCCGGTAGCCGGCCGCGGTGCCCAGCACCACGGCGATCGCCACCGAGAGCACCGTGGCCGTCAAACCGACCGCGATCGAGGTCCTGGTGCCGTAGATGACATTGGCCCAAATATCGCGCCCCTGCAGGTCGAACCCGAAGGGATGCCCCGGCGAGGGGCCGTCTTGGCTGTAGGCCAAGTCGGCGTAATACGGGTCGCCGTGGCCAAACAAGCCGGCGAAGAAGCCCGGGAACAAAGACACCACCACCAGCAGGGCGATGGCGATGGCCGGCAGCACAAAGGTCGGCTTGGCCGCCAGGCGCCGCGACACGCCGCGCCGCTTGGCCGCCTTGGAGCGGGCTTTAGGCATGGCGGCCACCTCGCCGGATGCGCGGGTCGAGCAGGGCGTGGAGCAGCTCTATCAGCAGCGAGGTGAGCAAGAACACCACAATCAAAGCCGTGGCCACCCCCACCACCGTGGTCCCCTCGTGGGCTTTGATGGCCTCGAACAACAGGTTGCCCACCCCGGGCAGGTTGAAGATGCCTTCGATGATGACCGAGCCGCCCAGCAAATAGCCCAGGTCGGTGGCCAGGTAGGTCGAGGCCGGGATGAGCGAGTTGCGCAGCGCGTGGACTGACACGATGCGGCTTTGGCGCATCCCATGGGCGCGCAGCATGGTGACGTACTCGGCTTCCAAAGACTCCACCATGGCGCCCCTGACCAGCCGGGAGACGGCAGGCAAGCCGAAGATGGCGATGATCGCGGCGGGCAGCAGATAGGACTTGGGCCAGCCCTGCGCCAAGCCGGCCACCGGCAGCCAGCCCAGTTTGACGCCAAAGACCAGCTGCGCCACCAAGCCCATCACGAACACCGGGATGCAGCTCGCCAGCACGGTAAAAGCCAGCAGCGAGTAGTCCAGCCACTTGCCTTTGCGCAAAGCCGAAACTATCCCGATGGCGACGCCCGCCACTATTTCCATCACCCAGGCCGTCAAGCCCAAGGCGATGGTGACCGGCCAGCGCGCGCTCATCTGGTCCGCCACCGGCCGCCCGGCGAAGTTGGTGCCGAAGTCGCCGCGGAAGATGCCGGAGATGTAATCCCAGTACTGGACCCAGATCGGGTCGTTCAAGTGGTATTTGACGCGCAGCGCCTCGATGGTGGTCTCCGGCACCTGCTTGGGGCCCAAAAAGGCCCGGATCGGGTCGCCGGGCAAGGCGAACACAGCCAGGTAGATGATCAAGGTGACACCCAAAAACACCAAGGCGAGCCCGCCCACCCGTCCGCCCAGCCTTGCCGCCAGCCTCATAGCGGTTACCCGATCAGCCCGGCGGCTAGCGCGCCGGCCGCCAAGACGGCGCCGTATTGGACGCCCGCGGCCCGGTTCAAATCGATGGGATCGGCTGGGGTGGCGCGCACGGCATCGGCCTGCCACTGCTGGTAGAGGGCGTCCAGGCGCTGGGCGATGCGGCGCAACTCGGGGCCGGCCAGCCCGGCCCGGCATTCGGCTTGGAGGGCTTGGAGCGTCATCGAGCCGAAGCGCAGCCGGAACATGTGGACCACGTCCTCGCAGGAGAACCGTTCGGCTGCGCTGGCCAGCCGGGCCCCGTCGACTTGGGCGGCCCGGGCCAAGGCGGCCTGGCCGGTCGCGGCAATGCCCGGCGCGAAGGCCTCGGCCCCCCGGCGCAGCGGCGTGTCCAGGGCCAGGTGGGGCGCGGCGGCGGCCAAGGCCTCGGTCAAGGCCTGGGCGGTGGCCAGATGCGCCTGGCCCGTCCGCCTCAGCAGATCGGCGTAGGGCTCGGCCGTGGCAGTGGTGTCGTCGGCGGCCGGGTGGCTCCAGTAGGGCAGCTCGGCGATCAGCGACAAGGCGCCGTGGCGGGCCGCGTAGGCGGTCGAGGAGTCCCCGGCCGGGTTGGGCCCCACCGGGTCCAGGCCAAGGCCTTCCAGCCAGTCGTAGGTGTGGGCGAAGCCGAACATCGGGTAGATCGCGTCGGCCGCGGCCACCATCTCGCCTGATTCTGGTTCGCCCAAGGCCAGCGGCAGGCCGAGCGCCTTGGGCACGGCGTGCAGCAAGTCGAACAGGGCCTGCGACGCGCGCGAGACGTAGTAGTAGACGCCGCCCAGCTCGGAGTTGTGCAGCGGGACGTAGACGTCTGGTTTGACCGCGTCGATCAGGCGGGCCAGGGCCTGGGTCTCGGGCATCATGCGGTCGAAGTAGGCCAGCTTGTAGTCCACCGGGAAGGTCCATTCGACCTGCTCGTCCGGCGCCGGGCGGTAGAAGTGGCGGGCGTAGTGGAGGCGGTCGGCCGGGCGGTCGAACCAGCCCTCGTTCAGGCGGTAGCCGTCTGGGTCGACGCACGGCACGATGTGCCAGGTGGCGTCGAAGGCCTGGCGCATGGCCTCATCGGCGCACAGCTGGCTGATCAGGTGCCAGACTGTGAGCGAGCCGATCGGCTCGTTCGGATGCACCCCGCCCACCACCAGGTTTTGCTTGGCCCCCGAGCCGGCGCGGTAAACCTGGATCGGCTCGCCCAAGCGGCTGGTGCCGATCCGCCGGCGCCGCACCAGGTCCGGGTGGGCGGCGCGAACGGCCTCGAAGCCGTCCAGCAGCTCGTCGAGCGGCGGGAAGGCGGAGCGGCCTGGCAAGGCCCCGGCGCGCCGGACTATTTCAGCCGGCGCGCCGGTGGACCATTCCAGGGGGCTCACTTCAGCGTGATCTGGGCGTAGAACGGGCTGCCCTGGGTTGACGGCATCGAGTCGATCCGCTCCGAGGTCACCCACAAGAAGCGGTTGGCGAAGGTCGGGATGGTCGGGAAGTCGGCCAAGATCCGCTCTTGGACCTTGACGTAGCCTTCGGCGGCCGCCTCCAAGGTGGGGGCCGAGTCGGCCGCGTTGATCAGGGCGTCGACTTCGGGGTTGGAGTAGTGGGTGGCGTCGTAGCCCAGGCCATCCGCGGTGAAGGCGGCCCGCAGCGTGTTTTGCTGGCTGGCGTACAAAGCCCCCCAGTGGCCGCGCAGCAGGGCGTATTGGCCGGCGTCGCGCCGGGCTTGGA
Source organism: Bifidobacteriaceae bacterium (assembly GCA_031279575.1). The sequence goes on along the minus strand of JAITIG010000017.1, from coordinate 5,745 downwards.
AGTCGGCGAAGTCGGTCGATGGCGTCGCCACCGCCTCGATGCCGAGGTTTTGGCTCAGCTGGGCCGCGAAGGCCTCGAACATGTCTTCTTGGCCCCACCCGCCGACAAACAAGATCTCGACGGCGCCTTCGACCCCGCCGGCCGCCGCCAGCAGCTCTTTGGCCTCGTCGGGGTGGAACTCGCAGTACTGCCCGCAGATTCCGTCCGGGTTGCCGGGCATGTTGGGGGAGGTCAGCGAGGTGGCGGGGACTTGCGAGCCGGAGAAGATGGCGTCGTTGACCGCGCTGCGGTCGATCGCCATCGAGAAGGCTTGGCGCACCCGGATGTCGTCGAAGCGCGGGTCGTCGGGGTTGAACCCCAACCAGTCGACCGATGGCGCGTCGAGCGGCTTGAAGCGGTCGCCGAAGTCCTCTTTGGCCACGGCCGTCTTGGAGCCGGCCACGTTGGCCACGTCGAGGGTGCCGGCCAGGGCGTCGGTGTAGGCGGTGGCGATGTCGAGGTAGATCTTGTAGTTGATCTGGCTGATGGCCGGCTTGTCCCCGGCGTAGCCGGGGTAGGCCTCAAGCACGATGTCGCCTTGGCTCGCGGGGTCCCAGGCCGCGGCCATTTGGAAGGGGCCGTTGCCGATCGGGTTGACATCGTAGGCCTCGAGGTCTTCGAACGCGGCGGCCGGCATCGGGTAGAAGGCGGTTTGGGCGTCTGACAACTGGAGCGGGAATTGGCGGTCGGCGGCGGTGAGCTCGATGGTGAAGGTGGTCTCGTCGACCTTCTTCAACCCGCTCAGGGTCTCGGCGGCGGGGGCCTCGCCCTGCATCTCGGCGTAGCCGGCGATGGGCGCCAGCTCGAAGTTGTTGATCCAGGCGTTGGGGCCGTAGGCGGCGTGGTTCCAGGCGTTGATGTAGGTGTCGGCGGTGACCTTCTCGCCGTTGTGGAAGGTCCAGCCGTCGCGCAGCTTGACGGTCCAGGTCAGGCCGTCGGGGGACTCGATCGATTCGGCTTGGACCAAGGACGTGTTGCCGTTCTGGTCCACTGTGACCAGGGGCGCGAACAGCGGCAGGAGCACGTCGTAGGCGGTTTCCTGGTTGCCGGGGGTGAGGTGGTCGACTGTGGCTATCCCAACCGTGATGGCCGTATCGGCGCTTGGGGCGCCGGTGGCGGCGCCGGTCGGGGACGCGTCGTCGCCGGAGTTGGCGCCGCAGGCGGCCAAGGTGGCGGCGAGCAGGCAGCTCGCGGTGATGAGGGCGGTGGTGCGAAAGGTTTTCACTGACTCCTCCTGAGGTTCAAGGTCAGGTCATCTTCTTTGGATTGGCTTTGCCAAACACGATGCTAGGGGATAAACCAGCATGAGGTTTCAAATGAAACTGAAGCTTATGAGACTTGTAATACTCCTGAAACATGGCGCCGCCGCCCGGGTCTAGGCTGGCAGGCGTGCTAGACGAGGCCGCGTACAGTTTTGACGACCTGCCCGCCCAGCGCGCCCTGGTGCGCCAATACCCCTGGGCGCTGCTGGTTTCCGGGCAAGGCGCCCAGGCGCCCCGCGTCAGCCCGGTCTCGGTGCTGGTGGATGAGGCCGCCCCCGACTTGACGCTGCTCTCCCACCTGGCCAAGCCCGATGCCGCCGCCCACGCCTTGGGCGAGCGGCCCGTCACCTTGGTTGTCCAAGGCCCCTTCGGCTACATCTCGCCCGCCTGGTACGGCCCCGGCCCCTACGTTCCCACCTGCGACTACATGACCATCCACGTCAGCGGCCGGCCCGAGCTGCTCGACGAGGCGGCCACCTTCGAGGTCATCCGGCGCACGGCCGAGCAATTCGAGGCCGCCCGGCCCCAGCCCTGGGACATCGCCCCGGTGGCGCCGCTGGCGCGCCGCATCACCCGCCTGACCACCGGCTTCCGCCTGCGCCCGGCCAAGGTCCAAGCCAAAGCCAAACTGTCCCAGGACAAACCGCCGGAGGTGGTGGCGCGCGTCATCGAGCGCCTGCGCGACCCGGCCGAGCCGTACGCCAACGAGGTTCTGGCCCGCGCCATCGCGGCCTGGAACAGTTGAGCGGTCTCAGTCCAGGTAGACCACCGGCTTGATCAGGTTGGGCGCCTTGGAGTCCATCAGGTGGAAGGCCTCCTCGATGGCGTCCATGCCGTGGAAGCGGTGCGAGATGATCTTGGTCGGGTCGATCCGCTTGTATTCGATCATGTTGATCAGGCGCTGGACGCGCTTGCCGCCGCCGGGGCAGAACGAGCCCCGGATGTCCTTGTCCGCCATGCCCAGCCCCCAGTCGAGCGGCGCGATGGCGATCTTGTCGTTGATGTCGAAGAAGTTCACGTTTGAGATCACGCCGTTGGGCCGGGTCATGCGGATGGCCTGGGCGAAGGCCTCCGGGTCGCCGCCGGCCACAATCACCTTGTGGGCGCCTTTGCCCCGGGTCAGCTCCATGACCTGCTCGTCCAGCGGGCCGTCCTTGTAGGAGATGACCTCGGAGGCGCCGTACTCGAAGGCCACCTCGCGGGCTTTGGGCCGGGTGCCGACGCCGATGATCTGCGAGGCGCCGCGCAGCGCCGCCGCCGCGATCGCCATCAGGCCGATCGGCCCGATCCCGATCACCACAACCTTCTCCCCGATGCCCACGTCTGCCAGCTCGACGCCGTGGAACCCGGTCGACATCATGTCGACCGTCATCAGGGCCGCCTCCGGCTCGACGCCCGGGTGGATGTGCGCCAGGTTCGGGTCCGCCATGTTGACGTGGAAGCACTCGGCCATGACGCCGTCCTTCTCGCCGACAAATTTGAACGAGCCGAACGGCCCCTTGTCGTGGGAGAAGGAGCGGAAGTTCTGCACCCCGCGCGAGAGCCAGTTGGGCGTCACGCACGGCACCGCCACCAGGTCGCCCGGCTTGAAGCGCTGGACATAGGGGCCGACTTCCTCGATGATCCCGACGGCCTCGTGGCCCAAGATCAGGTTGGACTTCGGCCCCGAGCCGCCGTGCGCCACATGCACATCCGACGAGCACGGCGCGATGATGGTGGGCCGCACGATGGCGTCCAGCGGCCCGCAGGCCGGCCGCTCCTTTTCCAGCCAGCCGACTTGGTCGATTGAGTGCATCCCGAATCCGCGCATTGCGTTGCTCCTTTTGGTTCTACGGGTGTGGAGATGTGTGTTGCCGCCTGGCGCCGTTGGGCGCCAGGCGATGCGGCGAGATTAGCCCGCCTGGCGCCGCCGCGCCTGGGACCTGCACGCATGTCCAGGCCACCCCGGCCCGCCCGCCCAGGCGGTCGGCCGGCCGGGGGGCAAGTGGGCTAGAATCGCCCGTTGGCGAGCCTTGACCCGGCCATCACCGGCGAGCTCCCCGGAAGAACGGGCCCAGCCCGGGCGCCAGCCCGGGGCGGCCTCATTAGAACCGGGCGCCCAGGGGCGCGGCCAAAGCCCCGGCCAGCGGCTGGTCCCGCGCCGCAGGGCGCGGCCAAAGCCCTGGTCAAAGAGTGGTCCCGGGCCGATGGGCTGCCAAAGGGGCGGGGCAAGCGAGGTGGCACCGCGGTGCGCCGCCCTCAAGCCGGGCCCAACCCGGCCGGTGGGCGGACGGCATCGTCCTCGCGGCAGCAGGCAACAACCGAACGACCGCGCAAAGGACCACCCAGGCATGGCTTACCCACTGCACCGCCCCGACTTGGCCGACGTGCCCGCCAGCCCCAACTTCCCCGCCCTGGAGCACGAGACCCTGGCCTATTGGGGCCGCGACAAGACTTTCCAAGCCTCCATCGACCAGCGCTCGGGGGCGCGGGAGTTCGTCTTTTACGACGGCCCGCCGTTCGCCAACGGCCTGCCCCACTACGGGCACCTGCTGACGGGTTACGTCAAGGACGTGGTGCCGCGCTTCCGCACCATGCGCGGGGCCCGGGTGGAGCGGCGCTTCGGCTGGGACTGCCACGGCCTGCCGGCCGAGATCGAGGCCGAGCGCGAACTCGGCATCAAGCACAAATCGGAGATCGACCAGATGGGGGTGGCGGAGTTCAACGCCGCCTGCCGCGCCTCGGTGCTGCGCTACACCGACCAGTGGCAGGACTACGTCAGCCGCCAGGCCCGCTGGGTGGATTTCCACCACGACTACAAGACGCTCGACTTGGACTACATGGAGTCCGTCATGTGGGCCTTCAAGACCTTGTGGGACAAGGGCTTGGTCTACCAGGGCCACCGCGTGCTGTGGTACTGCTTCCGCTGCGGCACGCCGCTGTCGGCTTCTGAGACCCGCATGGACGAGGTCTACCGCCAGCGCCAGGACACCGCCGTCACCGTCGCCTTCGAGCTGCTCCCAGACCCCCCGGCCGCCGATGCCGCCCAGCAAGCCCCCGGGGACGATGCCGCCGGGGCGGCGGGCGGGGCTGCGGCGGCCCGCCGGCTGCTGGCCGGGGCGGCGGCGCTGGCCTGGACCACCACGCCGTGGACGCTGCCGTCCAACCTGGCCCTGGCGGTCAACCCGGCGGTGGACTACGTGCTGGTCGAGCCCGCCACCATGCCCGGCCAGCGGGTGCTGCTGGCCCAGGCCCGGCTGGGGGCCTACCGGCGCGAGCTGGGGGAGGAGCCGGCGGTGCTGGCCCGCTTCCAAGGCAGCGAGCTGGTCGGGTTGGGCTACCGGCCGCTGTTCGACTTCTTCGCCGACCAGGCCGGCGCCTTCACGGTGGTGGCGGCGGATTACGTCACCACCGAGGACGGCACCGGGTTGGTCCACATCGCGCCGGCCTACGGCGAGGAGGACAAGCTGGTGGGCGACGCCAACGGCATCGAACTGGTCAACCCGGTCGATGCCGAGGGGCGCTTCACCCAGCCGGTCGCGCCGTGGGCCGGCCTGAACGTGTTCGAGGCCAACAAGCCGATCACCCAGGCCCTGAGGCAATCCGGCCGGCTGGTGCGCCAGGAGACCTACGCCCACCCCTACCCGCACTGCTGGCGCTGCGACACGCCGCTGATCCAATACGCCGTGTCCTCCTGGTTTGTGGCCGTGACCCAGATCCGCGACCGCATGGTGGAGTTGAACCGGCAGATCGCCTGGCACCCGGCCCACGTCCGGGACGGCCAGTTCGGCAAATGGCTGGAGGGGGCGCGCGACTGGTCCATCTCCCGCAGCCGCTATTGGGGCAGCCCCATCCCGGTGTGGATGTCGGACGACCCGGCCTACCCCAGGGTGGACGTCTACGGCTCCTTGGATGAGTTGGAGCGGGACTTCGGCGCCCGCCCGGCCGATTTGCACCGGCCCGGCATCGACCAGCTGACCCGCCCCAACCCGGACGACCCAACCGGGCGGGCCACCATGCGGCGGGTGCCGGAGGTGTTGGACTGCTGGTTCGAGTCCGGCTCGATGCCCTTCGCCCAGGTCCACTACCCGTTCGAGAACCGGGACTGGTTCGACTCCCACTACCCGGGCGATTTCATCGTCGAATACATCGGGCAGACGCGGGGCTGGTTCTACACCCTGCACGTCTTGGCGACGGCCCTGTTCGACAAGCCGAGCTTCCGGACCTGCCTGACGCACGGCATCGTGCTGGGCGATGACGGCCTGAAAATGTCGAAGTCGAAGGGGAACTTCCCGGACGTGCGCATGGTGTTCGAGCGCGACGGGGCGGACGCCATGCGCTGGTTTTTGATGTCGGGGGCGATCCTGCGCGGCGGCAACCTGGTGGTGACGGACGAGGCCATCCGCGACGCCGTCCGCCAAGTCCTGCTGCCGCTGTGGAACACCTGGTCCTTCTTTGGGCTCTA
>JAITIG010000008.1 GCA_031279575.1 Bifidobacteriaceae bacterium | reverse complement strand
ACGATGGCGACGGTGGCGGCCAGCGAGCCGCCGCAGGCCTGGTAGATCGGCCCCGAGGTGGCGGTCCCGAACACGGTGCCCACCGTCACCGTGGCGACGATGGCGCTGACCGCCTTGGTGGCGCGCTGGCCCGCGGTTTTGGCGTGCACCAAGGCGATGTGCAGCGGCAGCCAGACCGGCACGGCGCCGAAGAATGTCCGCCCCACCAGCACCAGCAGCCAGGAGTCGCAAGCCACGCCGGCCCACACCACGATGCTGGCCAAGAACACGGCGCTGATGGCGGCGCGCAAGATTTTGCGGTAGCCGCGTATGTCGCCCAGCCGGGTGAAGAAGGGCACAAACAGCGCCCCGACCGCGGTTGGCAGGACGTTGAAGAGCGACAGATTGGAGGCGTCGATCTCCAACTCGGAGGCGAACTTGCCCAGCAGCGGCTCGTAGTAGCCCTGCAGGTAGCCGCTGATGAACTCGATGACGATGATCGTCAGCACCAAAAGAAATGAGTCACGCTTCGCGATCGGCATGGCCAGCCTCCCGATGACTCCGATGGCGGGTTTCAAGGCCATGGCGGCACTCCTTGTCGGACTTGGGCAGTGCTCGCTTCCCGGGCGTGGGAAGCAGCGTGACTCTACGCGCTGGGCGGCACGTCCCGGCGCATTTGTAAAGCCGGCTAAGCCTGGTCCGCCAGCTCGGCCAGCCTAGCGTCAAAGCGGTAAAGGCGCTGCACGCCGTTCTCGAGGTGGTAGTAGTGGACCACGTAGAACCCTTCCAGCACGCCCACCACGGCGGCGCCGGCCGCCAGCGCCTGGAACAGGCCGGCCGTCTGGGCGGCCCCGGCCGGGCCCAGCGCCACCGCCGCCAGCGCCCCCACCAGCGCCACCAGCAGGGCCGCGAAAAAGAGCGTCACCAGCAGGTGGACCAGCCGCTCGTGCTGGAAGTGGCGGACCTGGCGGTGGTGGTGCCAGGCCAGCGCCCGGGCGGCATCGCGCACGTCCTGGCCGCCGGCCCGCCCCGCCTCCAATTCCGCCACCCGCCCCGCCACCCAGGCCTCGTGGCGCCCGATAGCCCGCCGCATCCCCCCAGTCTACGAACCAGGTCAACGTCCCCGGTTTGATCTGCTTGCTGGGTCAGATGAGGATCACCTTGGGGCCGCCCAGTGGTTCGAGGGCTTCGAAGTCGGCGTCCTGGGTGACCACCGGCAGGCCGAGGGCGAGGGCGCAGGCCGCGATCCACAGGTCGTTGACGTTGGCGCGCAGGCCGGCCTCGGCCAGGCGCGAGCGCAGCAGGGCCCAGTGGTGCGCGGCCGCCTCGGTGATGGGCTCGGCCTCGAGCGAGGCGACCTCGCGCAAGGTGGCAAGGCGCCGGGCTCGCCGTTCGGCGTCTGGCGCGCGCAGCACACCGGCCTCGAGCTCGGCCAAGGTGACAACCGAGACGTGGATTTCCGCCGGCAGGCGGTCGTAGTGGATTGGCCTGCCGGCTTCGATCCCGACGAAGAGGGAAGTGTCTGCCAGCGCCGCCGGGGTCACCACGGTCCCACCGTGTCGTGCGGGGAATCGCCCATGGCGGCTAGATCATCCAGCAGTCCCCCGTCCGCCAGCGGCATCGCCAAGTACTCTTGCCTGCTCAGGAAGGGGCGTTTGCGCTGGTCAATTGGCACTATCCGGGCGACTTGCCGCCCCCTCGAAGTCAGGATGACGGTCTCGCCCGCCTCGACCCGCCTGATCGCCGCGGCCGTGTTGTTGCGCAGATCCCGCACTGCGATAGTCGACATGCCACAACCGTAGCCGTGAGGCGACACCCGTCGCAATGCCGGGCGGCTGGGGTTAGGGTTTGGACAGGGCTTGGGAGGCTATTAGGGCGGCGGTTTGGTGGGCGATCTCGTATTCCTCGTTGGTGGGGATGACCCAGACCTGGACGCGGGAGGCGTCGGTTGAGATCAGGGCGGCGCCGCGGGCGGCCTGGTTGCGCCCGGGGTCCAACTCGACGCCAAAGCCCTCCAGCCCGCGCACCGCGCCGGCCCGCGCCAGCGGGTCGTTCTCGCCTATCCCGGCGGTGAAGGCGATGGCGTCGAGGCGCCCCAACTGGGCGCAATAGGAGCCGATGTAGCCCCGCAGGCGGTGGGCGAAGACGTCGAAGGCCAACTGGGCCGCGCTGTCGCCGGCCGCTATCGCCCGGTGGATGTCGCGCAAGTCCAGCGACCCGCACATGCCCAGCAGCCCAGAGCGCTTGTTGAGCATGGTGTCGATCTGGTCGATCGTCAAACCGGCCACCCGCACCAGGTGGAACACGATCGCCGGGTCCAGATCCCCGCACCGGGAGCCCATCACCAGCCCCTCCAGCGGCGTCAAACCCATCGAGGTCTCAACCGACCGCCCGCCGCGCACAGCCGCCATCGAGCAGCCCGACCCGATGTGGACCGTGATCAGGTTGACCGCCTCCAACTCCCGCCCCATAGCCTTGGCGGTCTCGCGCGAGACGTACTGGTGGGAGGTGCCGTGGAAGCCGTAGCGGCGGATTTTGAACTGCCGCGCCAAAGCCGGGTCGATGGCGTAGGTGTAGGCCTCCGGCGGCAAGGTGGCGTGGAAGGCCGTGTCGAACACCGCCACCTGCGGCAAATCCGGGAAGGCCGCCCGGGCCGCCTCGATGCCTTGGATATTGGCCGGGTTGTGCAACGGCGCCAGCGGCGCCAACTCGACAATCTTGGCCAGCACCTGGGGCGTGATCAAAGTGGCGGCGGAGAACTCGTCCGCGCCTTGCACCACCCGGTGCCCCACGCCCACCAGCCCGGCCGCGTCCAAGGCCGGGCCGTGCTGGGCGAACAGCTTCAGCACGCCGCGCAGCCCGGTGGTGTGGTCCGGCACCGGCGCCTCCACGGTGTGCTTGGCGCCCGCCGCCCGGTGGGTGATAGGCGAGACCGCCTCTCCGATCCGCTCCACAATTCCGCTGGCCAGCGCCTCGCGCGTGGCCACATCGACGAGTTGGTATTTGATCGACGACGAGCCCGCGTTGATCACCAAGACTGTCTCGCTCACAGTTCCCCCTTACTGCGCCTGGCA
>JAITIG010000240.1 GCA_031279575.1 Bifidobacteriaceae bacterium | reverse complement strand
CCCGGCCCGCCACCGCCCCGCCGCGGCCCGGGCTGGCGCCGCCCAACCGGGGCGGCGGCAGCGGGCAAGCCAGCGGGCGGGGCGGCGGGACCCCAGGCCGGCGCGGACCGGGCGGCGGGCGGCGGGCGCCGGGGCGGGCGGGCCAATAGGATCGACCTACTATGCCGCAAGCCGCACCTGGCCCCGAGCCGCCCCAGAACACCGAAGCCCCGCCCGGCCCGCACCCGCCGGAGCGGCATCCGGACAGCGCCCCGGCGGCGGCCCAAACCCCGCCCAGGCCAGGCCGGAAGCAGATCCGGCGCTGGCGGCGCTACCTGGCGGACGAGGCCCAAGAGGCGAAAACCTACCGCGACCTGGCCGCCCGCTCGGCGCCAATCGAGCGCGAAATCCTCGAAGGACTGGCCGAGGCCGAGGAGCGCCACGCCAAGCACTGGCGCGAGCTGCTCGGCGACCAAGCCGGCCGGATGCCGCAGCGGCGGCTGTCAACCGACCTGCTGGCGTTCATGGCCAGGCACTTCGGGTTTGTGTTCGCGTTGGCGATCGCGGGGCGGGCGGAAACCCGGACGCGTTACTCGCGCGACCCGAACGTCCCGGCCGCCATGACCGCCGACGAGCAAATCCACTCCGAGGTCATCCGCGGCTTGGCGGAACGCGGCCGCACCCGCATCTCGGGGACGTTCCGCGCGGCCGTGTTCGGCGCCAACGACGGCCTGGTGTCCAACCTGTCGCTGGTGCTCGGCATGGGCGGGACGGGGGTGAGCCCGGTGGTGGTGATGGCGACCGGGATCGCCGGCCTGCTGGCGGGCGCGATGTCGATGGCAGCCGGCGAGTACGTCTCGGTCGACTCGCAGCGCGCGCTGTTGGACGCCTCCAACCCGGACCCGAAGACCAGCCGCCTGCTGTCCGCCTTGGACATCAACGCCAACGAGCTAGCCCTGGTCTACCGCGCCCGCGGCCTGGACGAGGACCAGGCCAAAGCCCGGGCCGAACTGGTTTTGGACAAACGGGCGGCCTTCTCGCTGCCGGGGGCCAGCCACAATTCGGACCTGGTGGGCTCCGGCCTGAAGGCGGCCGCGGCCAGCTTCTGCTTCTTCTCCTGCGGGGCCATCATCCCGGTCATCCCCTATTTGCTGGGCCTGACCGGCTTGGCGGCGGTGATCCTGGCCGCCGTGCTGGTGGGCGGCGGGCTGGCGGTGACGGGCATGTACTCGGGCATACTCTCGGGCACCTCGCCGCTGAAGAAGGCCTTGCGGCAGATCGGCATCGGCTGGGGCGCGGCCATGATCACCTACCTGCTGGGCCTGGCCTTCGGCACAGCCGTCAGCTAACCCAGCTAACCCCGCCCGATGCCGCGGCCCGGTTCCTCCACCGCCGCCGCAAGCCGGGCCGGCGGCATCGGGCCAGCCGCAAGCCATGCGGGCGGCATCGGGCCACGGGGGGATAGGCTTGGGCAACGTGCCTGCCGAACAAGCCAATACCGCCGACCCGAGCGCCGACCCGGGCGCCAAACCGGGCGCCAAACCTGGCGCTGAGCCGACCACCAACTGGGTGCTGACCTTGTCCTGCCCGGACGGGCCGGGGATTGTCCACGCCGTGTCCGGGGCGCTGGCGGCGATCGGCGGCAACATCACCGAGTCGCAGCAATTCGGGGACCCGGAGACGGGCCGGTTCTTCATGCGGGTGGAAGTGGACGCCACCCCGGAGCGCCGGGTGCTGGACGCGGTGGTGCTGCCGGTGGCGGAGCGCTTCCGCATGGACTGGCGGCTCGACTTGGCGGGGCGGGCGATGCGGACCATCGTGATGGTCTCCAAAGCCCCGCATTGCCTGCTTGACCTGCTCTACCGCTGCCAGCAGGAGCGCTTGCCGGTGGACATCCAGGCGGTGGTGGCCAACCATCCGGACCTAGCCGGGATCGCCGAGTTCTATGGCGTCCCGTTCCATCTGGTCCCCGTCCCGCCCGGCGCCAAGCAGGAGGCGGAAGCCCGCCTGAAGGACCTGGTGGTGGAATTGGACGTGGAACTGGTGGTGCTGGCCCGGTACATGCAGATTTTGAGCCGGGACCTGTGCGAGTTCCTGTCCGGCCGGGCCATCAACATCCACCACTCGTTCCTGCCCTCGTTCAAGGGGGCGCGCCCCTACGCCCAAGCCCATCAGCGCGGCGTCAAACTGATCGGCGCGACGGCGCATTACGTCACCCCGGCCCTCGACGAGGGGCCGATCATCGAGCAGGACGTGGAGCGGGTGGACCACTCGATCACCGCCGCCGAGCTGGCCCACTTGGGCGCGGATGTCGAGCGCCGGGCGCTGGCCCGCGCCGTCCGCTGGCACGCCGAGCACCGCGTGCTGCTCAACAACGGCCGCACGGTGGTCTTCCGGTAGCCCGGCCCCGGGGCGGCATCGCCCAACCGCCGATGCCGCGCCCGGCCTCCCGGCCTCCCGGCGGCTCCGCGGCGGCGGGACGGGGCGGCATCGCCCAACCGCCGATGCCGCGCCCGGCCTCCCGGCCTCCCGGCGGCTCCGCGGCGGCGGGGCGGGGCGGCCTCGCCCAACCGCCGATGGCGCGCCCGGGCTCCCGGCGGCTCCGCGGCGGCGGGACGGGGCGGCATCGCCCAACCGCCGATGCCGCGCCCGGGCTCCCGGCCTCCCGGCGGCTCCGCGGCGGCGGGGCGGGGCGGCATCGCCCAACCGCCGATGCCGCGCCCGGGCGCCCCGCCTCCCGGTCTCCCGGCGGCTCCGCGGCGGCGGGACGGGGCGGCATCGTCCAACCGGGGGCGGGGGGAGCGGCCGCTTGGCCGCCGCTGACAGCCCGGGGCGGGCGGCGCGGCAGCCTGCGGCGGAGAACGCAAGCGTTCAAGTCTTGTATGCTTTCGGCATGTCCCTCAAAGGACCCGGATCGCCCGGCGCGCTGCGGCGGGCCAATTGCGACCGGCTGCTGCGAGCCCTGGCCGAGGCCGGCGGGCGCGCCACCCAAGCCGAATTGGCGCGGCGCTCGGGGCTCTCGCCGGCCTCGGTGTCCAACCTGGCGCGCGCGCTCGAGGCCAGCCGCGAGGTCTCCATCGCCACCGAGTTGCACCAGGGCCGCCGCTGCCGGGTGGTGGCCCGGGCGGCGCCGGCGGGCTATATCTTCGGCCTCGACCTGGGGCGGACGCACCTGCACGCCGGCCTGGGCACGCTCGACCACCACCTGGTGGCCCGGGAGTTGCGCCCGATGACGCCCGGCGCCTCGGCCGCAGAGGGCCTGAAGCTGTGCGCCGAGCTGCTCCAGACCCTGCTGGACCGCCTTGGGCTCGACCGGGCGGACATCAAAGGCGCCGCCGCCGGGGTGCCCGGGCCGCTCTCGGCCCAAACCGGGGAGATCGGCGCGGGCGCCGTCCTGCCCGCCTGGACCGGCATTGACCTGCAAGAGCACTTCTCGCGCGCGCTCGGGTTGGCGGTTGTGGTGGAAAACGACGCCAACCTGGGGGCCTTGGGCGAATTCGCTTGGGCCACGCCGGTGGCCACCCGCCAGCCCCAGGCCTACATCCGGCTGTCGGTTGGGATCGGCTGCGGCATCTTGATCGATGGCGACCGGCTGCTGCGCGGCGCGGCCGGCACGGCGGGAGAGCTGGGCCATGTCAGCCTCGACTCCTCGGGGCGGCTGTGCCGGTGCGGCAACCGCGGCTGCGTCGAGACCACCGCCTCGACCCCGGTGCTGCTGGAGACCTTGAGCCGCGCCATGGAGCGGGACGTCACCCTGCCGGAGTGGCTGGACATGGCCCGGGCGGGCCACAACGGCTCGATCCGCCTGCTGGAGGACATGGGGCGAAACGTCGGGATCGCCATCTCCAGCCTGGTCAACCTGCTCAGCCCGGCCACCGTGGTGCTGGGCGGGCCGGTCACGGCGGCGGCCGATTTGCTGCTCGACACCGTGCGCGAGACCGTCACGCGCCGTTCCCTGCCCGCCCCCGCGCGGGCGGTCCAGGTGCGTTTGGCGCGCCACCACGGGCTCTCCGAGCTGTACGGCTCGCTGGTTTTGGCGGGCCGGGCCGCCGCCGGTGAGTTCAACAGTTGAACGGTATATAACAATTTGGGTTAGCTTGGCTTTATCACTTGCACTCGGCCCCGCGACACGGAATGGTTGACCCGAGGCGCAAGCCCAAGTGGGATGGCGCCGCGCCAAGCGGGGGCGTTCGGCCCCCAAGCCGCGCGGCGCGGCCCCGAATTCCGAAAAGCGACGACGCGGAAGGATCACAGTACATGCGCACAAAACGATTTTTGGCGGCGATCGGGGCGGCAGCCCTCATCTTCGGCACCGCAGCCTGCGGCGACACCACCAGCGGAGATGACGGCGGGACCGCCTCCGAGGTCGAGGTCTTCACCTGGTGGACATCCGGCTCCGAGGCCCTCGGCCTTCAAGCCCTCGAGGACGTCCTGGTGGACAAGTACCCGGACGTGAAGTTTGTCAACGGCGGCGTCACCGGCGGCGGCGGCTCCGCCAAGGAGCTGCTCCAAACCCGCCTGACGGCCAACGAGCCGCCGGACACCTTCCAGGTCCACGCCGGCAAGGAGGCGCAAGACTACATCGACGCGGGCCAGGTTGAGGACGTCTCCGACCTCTACAGCAAGTTCAACCTGAACGACGTCTTCCCCCAAGACCTGGTCGACATGCTGACCCAGGACGGCAAGATCTACACCATCCCGTCCAACGTCCACCGCGCCAACGTGCTGTGGGCCTCCATCCCGGTGCTGGAGGCGGCGGGCCTGCCCACCGACTCCGCCCAGTTCGCCTCGGTTGACGCTTTCATCGCGGCGCTGGACACCATCAAGGCCAAGACGCCCAACGTCACCCCGCTCACAGTCGGCAACACCTGGACCCAGGTCCACCTGCTTGAGACCGTCCTGATCGCCGAGCTCGGCGCCGACAAGTACAACGGCCTGTTCGACGGCTCGACCGACTGGGCGGGCAGCGAGGTCAAAGGCGCGCTGGAGAAGTTCGCCAAGCTGATGAGCTACACCAACGCGGACCGCGAGTCGATGGACTGGGAGCCGGCCACGCAGATGCTGCTGGACGGCACCGGCGCCTTCAACATCATGGGCGACTGGGTCCCAGCCCTGCTCGACTCCAACGAGCTCAAGGCCGGCGTGGACTACCTCTACGCCGCCAGCCCCGGCACGGAAGGCATCTACGACTTCCTGGCCGACTCCTTCTCCCGCTGCGTCGGCGCGCCCCACAAGAGCGGCGCCGAGGCCTGGCTGGACGTCATCTCCTCCAAGGAGGGGCAGATCGGCTTCAACAAGGTCAAGGGCTCCATCCCGGCCCGCACCGACATCGACCTGGCGGCCGAGGGCTTCTCGGAGTACCAGCAGTCGGCTGCCAGCTCGTTCAAGTCTGACGCCATCGTCGGCTCGATCCAGCACGGCGCCGCCGCCACCATCCAGCAGGGCAACGACACCAACTCGGCGGTTTCGAAGTTCACCACCGGCGCGATGGGCGCGGGCGACATCGCCACCCTCCAGCAAGAGCTGGCGGCAGCCTTCGCCTAAACCACCACCCGTTCCCAATCAGGCGGCGCCGGCCGGGTTGCCTCGTAGGCCCGGCCGGCGCCGCCCCCAAACTACGAGGCGTCGCCAATGAACCGGCTTAGGCGGTATGTGCCGCCCATTTTGCTGATGTCCCCCTCGATCATCCTGATCGGGGTTTTCGTCTACTACCTGATCTTCGGCTCGGTCCAGGTCTCAACCACCGACGCGCACTCGATGGCGCAGTTGGCGGGCAAAGCCCCCACCGCAAACGTGGGCCTGGAGAACTACCTCACGCTGCTGAAGGACTCAGGCTTCCAGCATTCGCTGCGCAACCTGCTGCTTTACACCGTGTCCTTCATCGCGGGCACCATGTGCTTCGGCTTCTTGTGGGCCTGGCTGCTGGACCGGCGCTCGCGCGCCGAGGGCATTTTCCGTTCGCTTTACCTCTTCCCGTTCGCGATCTCCTCGGTCGCCGCCGGCGTGGTCTGGAAGTGGCTGCTCAACCCCACCAAAGGCGACCAGGCGCGCGGTTTGAACCGCTTGTTCCACACCCTGGGGCTGACCTTCCTGGAGAGCGACTGGCAGATGGACCAGAACCTGGGCATCACCGCCATCGCCCTGCCCGCCATCTGGCAGATGGCCGGCTATGTCATGGCGCTGTTCCTGGCCGGCTTCAGGGGCATCCCGGACGAGCTGCGCGAGGCGGCCCGGGTCGACGGCGCCTCCGAATGGCGGATCTACCGCCATGTGCTGTTCCCGCAGTTGTCGCCGGTGGCGCTGAGCGCGCTGATCATCTTGGGCCACATGTCGCTCAAGGTGTTTGACCTGATTGTGGCCATCACCGGCGGCTACACCTTCTACCCCACCCGGGTGCCGGCCATCGACATGGCCTTCTTCCAAAACGGCGCCGACTACGCCGACGCCGCCGCCGTGGGCGTGATGCTGCTGCTGCTGGTGCTGTTCCTGATTGTGCCCTACCTGGTTCACGTGGCGAAGGAGGACAAGCGATGACCACGGCCACAGACCACTTCGGCTCCGCCGCTCCCGCCGCCGCCCAAAAACGGCCCGGCGGAGGCTTCGACTGGGGCAAGCTGGTGCGCCACACCCTGCTGCTGTTCTTCTTGATCGTGGTTCTGATCCCCGTCTACGTGCTGCTGGTGACGTCTTTCAAGGCGGTCGGCGACGCCGATCCGTCCCGCGCCTGGCTGCTGCCGCAAGAGTGGACCTTTGAGAACTGGAAGGTGGCGCTGCTCGGCTCCAAGTCCGGGGCCTACGGCAAGATTTTCCCGGTCCTGCCCGCCGTGCTGCGGACGCTCGCCATGGTTGTCCCGGCCGCCGTCATCTCCTCCTTCTTGGGCTCGATGAACGGGTTTGTGCTGGCCCGCTGGCGTTTCCCGTACTCGAACATTGTGTTCACAATGATCCTGTTCGGCATGTTCATCCCCTACCAGGCCGTGATGGTGCCGCTGTTCAAACTGGTTTTGGACATGCAGTCCAACTGGGGCCTGCAATCCGGCATCATGACGCTGATCATGCTGCACGTGGTTTACGGCATCCCCATCACCACGCTGATTTTCCGCAACTACTACCAGTCGGTCCCGGCCGATTTGATGGAGGCCGCCCGCGTCGATGGCGCCGGCATGCTGCGGACCTATGTCTCGGTGGTGCTGCCGATTTCAATCCCGTCCTTTGTGGTGGTGTTGATCTGGCAGTTCACTTCGGCTTGGAACGACTTCCTGTTCGCCACCTTCTTCGGCGGCAACGCCGAGACCCAGGCCCCGGTCACGGTCACCTTGAACGCCATCGCCAAGGGCTCCATGATGACAAACTACGGCGTCTCGATGGCGGCCGCCGTCCTCGCCTCCCTGCCCACCTTGGTGGTCTACATCCTGCTCGGCAAGTATTTCGTCGGCGGCCTGATGTCCGGCTCCGTCAAAGGCTAACCCCACCCCCCAGCCGCCCGATGCCGCCAGCTCGCCCCAGCGCCATCGCCCACCCCCCTTGCCTCGGCCGCCCCACCCCGACAGACGCCCGATGCCGCCAGTCCCCCCGCACGGCACCGGCCGCCAAGACCCTCAAACGCAAAGTCGCCATCCGCGAGGAGCTTCGCACCATCGTGGTCTTCTGCGAGGGCAAGGGCTCTGAGCCCGACTACGTCACCGGGTAGGGCGCGGCGGGCTCGGACGCCCGGATCGGACCACGGCGGCGTTTTCGGCCGCGATGGTCCGATTTGTGCGGGCCGCCGGGCCGCCGCCTGGGCGTTTGCGCTGGTCGGCGCATCGGGCGCGCCGCAGTTGGGCGGGCTCGGGCGCCCGGATCGGACCACGGCGGCGTTTTCGGCCGCGATGGTCCGATCTGTGCGAGCCGCCGGGCCGCCGCCTGGGCGTTTGCGCTGGTCGGCGCATCGGGCGCGCCGCGGTTGGGCGGGCTCGGACGCCCGGATCGGACCACGGCGGCGTTTTCGGCCGCGATGGTCCGATCCGTGCGGGCGGCCGGGCCGCCGCCTGGGCGTTTGCGCTGGTCGGCGCATCGGGCGCGCCGCGGTTGGGCGGGCTCGGGCGCCCGGATCGGACCACGGCGGCGCGCCAACCAAGAACAAGCCCGGACCGGTCGATTGAGGTCGAACCCGCGCGTGCGGGCGCCTAGGGCAAGGGGCGGGATTGGAGGCTTTGGTCTAGGGCGGTTAGGAAGGCTTCGGTTGTCAGCCAGGGTTGGTCGGGG
>JAITIG010000122.1 GCA_031279575.1 Bifidobacteriaceae bacterium | reverse complement strand
TACCGCAACGCCCCGACCGCAGGCGGCGCCCGGCTGCCCCGACCGCAGGCGGCGCCCGGCTGCCCCGACCGCAGGCGGCGACCCGCCTACCGCAACGCCCCCGGCCCCAGGCGGCGCCGGGCTGCCCCGGCCTCAGGTGGCGACCCGCCTACCGCAACGCCCCCGACCGCAGGCGGCGCCCGGCTGCCCCGGCCTCAGGCGGCGAAAGCCTGGTCCAGCAGGGCGGCCTGCTCCACAGCGTGAGCCGAATGCGACCCCGTGGCGGGCGAGGCCGCCTCCGGCCGGGCCACCACCCCGAGCCGGCGGCCGCCCAGCATGGGCGTGGCCTGGCGCAGCAGGAAGCTCCAGGCGCCCTGGTTGGCGGGCTCGTCTTGCACCCAGACCAGTTCCGCCTCGGGCGCCAGCCCGTCCAGGATCAGGCCGATCATCGCCCGCGTCAGCGGATAGAGCTGCTCCAAGCGGACGATGGCGGTGGTGGCCTGGGCGGCGCCGCCCAGTTTGCCCCGCTGCGCCAGCAAGTCCCAGTAGACCCTGCCAGAGCACAGCAGCACCCGCCGGGCCTGGCTTTGCGCCACCAGCGGGTCCAGCAGCACCGGCTGGAACGCCCCAGTGGTGAAGTCCTCCACCGCGGAGACCGCCTCCGGCCGGCGCAGCCCCGACTTCGGCGTGAACACGATCAACGGCCGGCGCGGCCTGGTGTAGGCCTGGAGGCGCAGCAGATGGGCGTAGTTGGCGGGCAAGGTGGGCTGGGCCACCCGCAGGTTGCCCTCGGCGCACAGTTGCAGCCAGCGCTCGATCCGGGCGGAGGAGTGGTCCGGCCCCTGGCCCTCGTAGCCGTGCGGCAGCAGGTAGACCACCGAGGAGTTCTGGCCCCATTTCTGCTGGGCGGAGGAGACAAACTCGTCCGCCACGGTTTGGGCGCCGTTGAAGAAGTCCCCGAACTGGGCCTCCCACACCACCAGCGCGTCCGGCCGCTCCACCGAGTAGCCGTACTCAAAGGCGGCGATGGCGTACTCGGACAGCGCCGAGTCGTAGATGAAGACTTTCGCCTGGTGGTGGGACAAGAACCAGAGCGGCGTCCACTCGGCGCCGTTGACCTTGTCGTGGAAGGTGGCGTGCCGGTGGGCAAAAGTGCCGCGGCGGGTGTCTTGGCCGGTCAGACGCACCGGGATGTCCTCCAGCAGAAGCGAGCCGATGGCCAGCATCTCGGCCATGCCCCAGTCGATGCCGCCCTGCTTGGCCATGCGGGCGCGTTTTTCCAGCAGCGGCCGCAGCTTCGGGTGGACGGTGAATCCGGCCGGCGGCGTCACAAACACCTGCCCCACCCGCTCCACGGCCGCCCGGCTGATGGCGGTTTTCCAGCCCACCAGCACGCCCGCGTCCTCGCGCTGGGACTCGGGCAGCTCCAGCCCGTGGGCGGTCTCCGGCCCGGAGCCGGCCCCGGGCGCCGGCCAGGCGGCATCGGGCGGCGGGCTGCCGGCGGCGGCGCGGGCCTCGACTTGGGCTTGGATGTCCTCGCGGGTTTCCTTGAAGGCGCGCTCCAACTCGGAGCGGAAATGCTTCAGGGACTCCTCGGCCTCCTCCAAGGTCAAGTCGCCGCGGCTGATCAGGGCCTCGGTGTAAAGCTTGCGCACCGAGCGCTTCTTGTCGATGAAGGAGTACATGACTGGTTGCGTCATGGACGGGTCGTCGCCCTCATTGTGGCCGCGACGGCGGTAAGACACCAGGTCAACCACCACATCTTGCTGGAATTCGTCGCGGAAGGCGGCCGCCAGCAAGGTCGCCCGGATGCAGGCCTCCGGGTCGTCCCCGTTGACGTGGAAGATGGGGCAGCCGTAGCCCTTGGCCACATCGGTGGCGTACCGGGTGGTGCGCGAGTCCAAGGTGCCAACGGTGAAACCGACCTGGTTGTTGATCACAATGTGGATGGTGCCGCCGGTGCGGTAGCCGCGCAGGCCCTGCAAGTTCAAGATCTCCATCACCACGCCCTGGCCGGCGAAGGCCGCGTCGCCGTGGATCAAAACCGGCACCACCGCGAAGGCGGCGTCCGCTCCCAAGTTCAGCCGGTCCTGCTTGGCGCGGGCGATGCCCTCGACCACGCCATCGGCGGCCTCCAAGTGCGACGGGTTGGCGGCCAGGTAGACCTGGATCTGGTTGCCGGCCGGGGAGGTGAACGGGCCTTCGGTGCCGAGATGGTATTTGACGTCGCCGGAGCCTTGGAAGGTTTCGCGGGCGTCTGGATTGTCCTCGAACTCGGAGAAGACCTGGCCGTAGGACTTGCCCGCGATGTTGGTCAGCACGTTCAAGCGGCCGCGGTGGGCCATCCCGATCACCACTTCGCTGGTGCCCTGGTCGGCGTAGCGGGAGATCATCGCGTCCAGCACCGGGATCGCCACCTCGGAGCCCTCGAGCGAGAAGCGCTTGGCGCCGACGTACTTGGTTTGCAGGAAGGCTTCCAGCGCCTCGGCCTCGTTGAGCTTGCGCAGGGCTTGGATTTGGGCGGCGCGGCCGAGCGGGGCCGGCTTGGCCTCAAGGCGGCGCTGGAGCCAGGTGCGCTGCTCCGGGTCCTCGATGTGCATGTATTCGATGCCGATTTTGCCGCAGTAGGTGTCGCGCGCCAGCTGGATGATGTCCGCCAGCTTCATCGTCTCGGCCCCGCCGAAGCCGTCGACCCTGAACTCGCGCTCCATGTCCCAGATGCTCAAACCGTACGAGCTCAGCACCAGGTCTTCGTGGCCGCGTTGGCGGTAGGCCAGCGGGTCGATGTCGGCCGCCATGTGCCCGCGCACGCGGTAGCCGTGGATCAGCCGCGTCACCGCCGCCGTGCGCTGCTCGATCGGCGTGCGCGTGTCCTGCTCCCAGCGGATCGGCTCGTAGGGGATGCGCAGGGAGGCGAAGATGCGGTCGTAGAAGCCGTCCTCGCCGAGCAGTTTGCGGTGCATCAGGCGCAAGAACTCGCCCGATTGGGCGCCTTGGATGACGCGGTGGTCGTAGGTGGAGGTCAAGGTCAGCAGTTTGGAGATGCCCCATTCGGACAGGGTTTGCTGGTTGGTGCCCTGGAACTCGGCCGGGAACTCCATCGCCCCCACCCCCACGATGACCGATTGGCCCGGCATCAGCCGCGGCACCGAGGCGGAGGTGCCGATGCCGCCCGGGTTGGTCAGCGAGCAGGTCACCCCCGTCAGGTCGTCGGCGGTCAGGCTGCCCGCCCGGGCCCGGCGCACCAGGTCCTCGTAGGCGGCCCACAGTTCGCCGAAGGTCAGCCGGTCCGCCTGTTTGATGGCGGGCACCAGCAGTTGGCGCACGCCGTTCGGTTTTTGCAGGTCGATGGCGAGCCCAAGGTTGGCGTGCGCCCGGCGGATGACAGCCGGCTTGCCTTCGGCCAGAGTGTAGGCGGCGTTCATCTCCGGGGTCTCGCGCAGGGCTTCGGCCATGGCGTAGGCGATGATGTGGGTGAAGGAGACGCGCCCGCCGCGCGAGCGGGCCAGCTGGTTGTTGATCATGAGCCGGTTCTCGATCATGACTTTGGCCGGGATCTGCCTGATCGAGGTGGCGGTGGGCACGCCGATGGAGTTCTCCATATTGGCGGCGGTGCGCATGGGCGCGCCTTTCAGGACCTGGGTCAGGTCCTGGTCGGGGACCTCGCCGGCGTGGGTCAAAGCCCTCGGCTCGGCGCTGGTGTAACGCGCTATGGCGGGCAGGGCGGCGGCCGTGGGGGCGGCATCGGAGGCCAGGTCGACTGGTTTGGGCCGGCGCGGGGCGTCATCCGGGCGGGGTGGTTCGGGGCGGGCGACCGGCACCGGGCCGCGCGCCGGGGCGGCGGTCGGCGCCGCGGGGCCTGGCGGCGGCGGCGCCAGCGGCGCGCCTGGGGGGCTGGGCGGGGCGGGCGCCAGGCGGGCGGCCTCGGCGGCCTGGCGTTCGCGGATGCGCTGGGCGGTGGGACGGTAGCCGTCGAAGAACTCCCACCAGGCTTGGTCGACGGATTCGCGGTCGGCCAGGAACTTCTGGTACAGGTCCTCCACCAGCCAGGCGTTGGCGCCGAAGGCGCTTGGGCCGGGGGTCTCGGTGCTGACGTGGGTTGTCACGGGAGGGCGACCTTTCTTGGGTCGGGACTAGTCATCGCGGCGGCTTCGGCACACCCTTCGATGGTAACCCTTGCCGGGCCTTCAAACCCAACTGAAACGGTGCCCCTGACCTGCGATAATGACTTAAGTCCTAAGCGGGGGTTAGGGGCTGGTCAAGCCTCGGCCAAACCCCGCCATGGAACGCCCAACAACGGCGCCCGCCTGGCTCAAAACGCGCGCCGGGCGCTGGGTTAAGGCAAACTCCAAGCAAATTCGCCCTTCCCGCCTCCATTGCCCCTCCCCGCCGGGGCTGCCGGGGCTGCCGGGCCGGTCGGCCTAGGCGGAGGGCCGGACGGGCTGCCGGGGCTGCCGGGCCGGTCGGCCTAGGCGGAGGGCCGGACGGGCTGCCGGGGCTGCCGGGGCTGCCGGGCGGGTCTGCCGACGCGGCGGGCGGGGCCGCGGGCCGCCGATGACCGCGGAGGCGCTCCGC
>JAITIG010000236.1 GCA_031279575.1 Bifidobacteriaceae bacterium | reverse complement strand
GCCTTCGATCGGCTCCGCCAACTGGTCCTCCACCAGATCGCTGGCCACCCCCGGGTTGGTGGCGGTGACCAGCGCGTACGGGATCTCGATGGAGGGGATCATCTCCTGTTTGAGCCCGGCCAGGGACAGCACCCCGCCTACCAGGATGGCGATCGATACCAGGGCCACCACCGCCCTGTTGCGCAGCGAAAGCTGGGTCAACCGGAACATGTTGGGGGCCTTCCGTCAAATGGTCGAAGCGGTCTCGCCTGGTCAGCTTAGCCCTTGGAGCTAAACCCCAGCTCAACTCGGGGCGCCCGGGGGGCGGCGGTTCCGCGAGGCGGGGGATTCGCCGCGCGCCAGGCAAAACGGGCGGGCTCAGGCTACCCTTCCATGTAAGACTTCTCCGGCTCCAACCGCGGACGCCGCTAACACCAGGGAGCATCATGGCGGACCAAAGCCTCACCGAGACTCTGACCCGGGCGCTCGGCCAACTCGGCGCCCTCTACCGGACCACAATTGAACTGGTCAAAGCCCGGCTGTCGCAGGACGGGGCGAAGATCGGCGCCGGGGTGGGGCTGTTCGCGGTCGCGCTGGTCCTGGCCTTGGGCGTGATCCCGCTGCTGGTGCTGGCGCTGGTGTGGGGCTTGATCGCGCTGGGCTTGGCGCCCTGGGCGGCCTACCTGGTGGCCGCCGGCGCGGCTTTGGTGTTGGCCGCCGCGGTGGCGCTGGCGGCCCGGCAGCTGGTCAAGGGCGCCGCCGCATCGCTCAGCGCCACCGCCGCCGAGGTCAAAGACTCGGTCGCGGCTTTGCGCGGCACGCCCCGCGCCCCAGCCCCCGGCACCCCGGCCGGCCAACCAGGCAGCCCGCGCCCGGCCCCCGCCGGGCCGACGGCCCAACCGGCCGCTCAGCCGGCAACCCAGCCAGGCCGCCCGCGCCCGGCCCCCGCCGGGCCGACGGCCCAACCGGCCCCCCCCCCCGCCACCCAGCCCGCAACCCAGCCAGGCCGCCCGCGCCCGGCCCCCGGCCCCGCGCCGCGCCCGGCCGGCGCCCCGGCCAAGGAGTGAGGCGGCGTGGGCAGGCGCGCCTGCGCAGATTTCAGCGCGGTTCTAATTGAAGGACCTTGGGAGCACCGCTTTGTCTCCGCCAGCGGCTTGCGCTTCCATGTCGCCTGCTCCGGGCCGGCCGCCGGCCCGCCCATTGTGCTGCTGCACGGCGTGCCCCAGCACTGGTGGGCGATGCGCCACCTGCTGACCCGCCTGGCCGCCTTCGGCTACCGCTGCTACGCCATGGATCTGCGCGGCATCGGCGCCAGCGACAAACCGCCGGAGGGCTACTCCCTGCCCATGCTGGCGCGCGATGTGGCGGCCGTGATCGCCGCTTTGGGGCATTCCGCGGCTGTGGTGGTGGGGCACGGCTTCGGCGGCGAGGTGGCGTGGACAATGTCCACCCGCACCCCGCGCGCGCTGGCCGGCATCGTGCCGATTTGCGCCCGCCACCCCGGCAGCCTGGTCCCCAAACGCCGCTGGCTGGTCTCCCCCCGGGCGGTTTTGCAGTTGACGGCCCTGCGCTGGCCGGCCGGCGCCCGCCGCCTGCTGACCCGGGAGGCGTTCATGGCGGCGCTGCTGGCAAGTTGGATGGCGCAGCCCCAAGCCCTCGACCCGGCCAGCGCGGGCCACTACACCGACGCCATGCGCATCCCCTTCGCCGCCGACAAGACCGCCCGCATGATCCGCTGGTCGACCCGTCCCCTGCTCGATGCCGCCCACGCCCGCTTTGTCGCCTCGGCGCGGGCCCCCGCCACGGTGCCGGTGCTGCAAATCCAGACCGACCGCGACCCTTTGATCCGTTGGACGGCCGCCTCGGCGGGTCACCTGGGAGGACCTGATTTCACCTTTGAGCTGCTGCTTGGGGTGGGCCACCTGGCCCCGGAGGAAGCCCCGGAGGAAGTCGCCCAGCTGATCGCGGAATGGCTGGCGGCCCGCCCGGGCGGCCGCCAAGGCTAGGGCCGACGGGCGCGGTTTGCCCTCAGCTGGCCGATCCCCGCCTGCTGCGCCGCCCCAGCCGGCCTGGCTGGCGCGGCTCGCGGCGGCGGTCGGCGGCGGTCTGCGGCGGGTTGAGGTTTACCCGGGTGGGCGCGGGCGGGGCGGATCGGGCACAATTGGTGCTGGGGTTTACCCCGGTCTGTCCGCTCGGGGCCCAACTGTTAGCGAAGGTGGTGTCCAGATGGATAATTCTGAAACCGACCAGGCTGGTTTCACGGTGGTGCTGTCTTCGGGGCTGTTTGCCGGCATCAGCCAGGAGCAGGCGGAGCGCTTGCGCCGCGCCATGGTCTCGGTGCATTTGGCGCGGGGTGAGGTCCTGTTCCGGGAGGGCGACCCGGCCAACCGGCTGTATCTGATCCAAACCGGCAAGATCAAGCTTGGCACCACCTCGCCGGACAACCGCGAGACTTTGCTGGCGGTGCTCGGCAAGGGCGAGATCATCGGCGAGCTGACGCTGTTCGACCCAGGCGCGCGCACCGCCACCGCCGCCGCCGTGACGGCGTCTGACCTGCTGGAGCTGAGCCATGAGGCGTTTGTGGAGTGGCTGGAGGAGAACCCGGCGGCGTCGAAGCACCTGCTGCAGGCTTTGGCGCGGCGGTTGCGCCGCACCAATGAGGCGGTGGGCGGGCTGGTCTTCACCGATGTGCCGGGCCGGGTGGCGAAGGCGCTGCTGGATTTGGCGGACCAGTTTGGCGAGTCGCTAGAGGACGGCACGGTGCTGGTGCGGCACAGTTTGACCCAGGAGGAGTTGGCCCATCTGGTCGGCTCGTCGCGCGAGACGGTCAACAAGTCTTTGGCCGAGTACGCCGCCCGCGGCTGGATCAAACTTGACGGGCGGGCGGTTCGCATCCTCAACCCCGACCACCTGGCCAAGCGCGCCAGCTAGCGCCCGGGGGACCGGGGACCGGGTGCCGGGCGGTCGATGGCCGGGGGCCGGGGGCCGGGTGGCCGGGGGGCCGGCGGTCGGGGGCCGGCGGTCGGGG
>JAITIG010000209.1 GCA_031279575.1 Bifidobacteriaceae bacterium | reverse complement strand
TGACCCCGACCCGCCCACCAGCGCGAACGCCAGCCCGCCGCTCCCGCCCCCCACACAAATCGGACCATCGCCGCCAAATCCGCCGCCATGGTCCGATCCGGGCGCCCGCTCCCGCCTCTCAGCACCGGCCCCAACCCGCCAACCAGCGCAGACGCCAGCCTGCCGTTCCGCCCGCCCGCGCGAATCGGACCATCGCGGGCGGAACAGCCGCCATGGTCCGATCCTGGCGCCGGGGCCTGGCCGGCCGGCGGCCGGACCGGGGCGGCGGGGCGGGTTTCCGGCTGGTTGGGCGGCGCCCCGGGGAGGGGCTCGGCGCCGGGTCGGGGGCCGCCGGGACGGGGCCGCAGCGGGCGCGATCATTCGGCTGAACTATTCTGGCCGGGGGGGTTGCGTTCAGATGGGTGTTCGTGTACAATTAGGGGTATGACTTCGACCGCCGCGCCTCCCGCCGCCGAACCTTTCGGCGCCGCCTTGGGGGCTCTCGCGGACGGCCCGGACTGGGACAACACGCCCTGGGGCGGGCAGCCTTGTGGCGGGGAGCTTTGGGGCTGGGAGCTTTGGGAGGACGGCCCGGGGCCGGTTCCCTCCTGGGTGCCGTCCCCCGGCCCGGCGGCGCTGCCGGGGTGGGTTTTGGACGAGGCGGCCGCCGCCGGGTGGACGCCGCCCGCCCAGGGCGCGCCGGCGGGGGCCGCCCGCCCGGAACCCGCCCGGGGCGGGGGCGCCGCGGCCGGGGCGGGGTCTGCCGCCGGGTCCGCTGGCGCCGCCGGTTCCGCTGGCGCCGCGGCCGGGGCGGGGTTTGCCGCCGGCACTGCTGGCGCCTCCGGGTCCGCTGGCGCCGCGGCCGGGGCGGGGTCTGCCGCCGGCACTGCTGGCGCCTCCGGGTCCGCTGGCGCCGCGGCCGGGGCGGGGTCTGCCGCCGGGTCCGCTGGCGCGGGCGCGGGCTTGCTGTCGGGGTTGGCGGGGGAGGCTGGGGGGTTGCTGGCGGCGGCGGCCGGGCTGATGGGGCGGGCGGCCTCCCCGGCCGGCGCCCCGGTCGGGGAGCTGCTTGGGGTGGCGGCGGAGTTGGCCCGGCTGGGGCGGCTGGTGGGCGCGTGGGAGGGGCGGCTGGTGGCTTTGGCCAAAGCGTCCCGGGACGCCGCCGGCGGGGACGGGTGGACCGCGGTCGAGGAGCACGCCCTGGGGGCGGCGCTGACCTCCTGGCAGGCGCGGGAGGTCGAGCGGGCCGGGCGCGCCGGGCTGGAATACGACCAGGTGGGGTCGGCGCAGGACCGGGGGGAGATGCCGGGGAGGTCTTGCCTGGCGGTGTGGGCGGCGGCCGGCCGGGTCCAAGACGGCCAGGCCAAAGCCGAGGTGGTGGGGTTCGGGGTGCGGTTGGCGGCCCAGTTCGACTGGAAAAGGGTCCAAGGCGGGGTCGACCGGCTGGCCGCCAAACTCGACCCGGCGGCCATGTCCAAAGGCGCCGCCCAAGGGCGGGCCGACCGGTCCGTCAGATACTCCGCGAAGCCGTTCGGGATGGCCGAGCTGCGCGCCTACGGGCCGGCCGGGCCCCTCGGCCTGGTGATGGCCTCAATCGAGGCCGCCGGCCGCAAAGCCGCCGCCGAAGACCGCCAAGCCCGGCAACGCGCCAACCAACACCACACCGCCCACAACCCCGACCAACCCGGCCAGGGCCAGGCAGTTGCGGCCGGGCGGGCAGACCAGTTCTGCCGCACACAGGCCCAGCGGGAGTTCGACGCCCTGTGCCAGGCGTTCGGGCCCGCCGGGCAGGCAGAGCCGCCCGCCACCCAGGCCGCCCTGGCCGCCACCCCCCACATGCTGGTCGCCGTCGACGCCGCAACCCTGGCCGGGCTGGCCGAGGCGCCCGGCCTGATCCTGGGCGCCGCCGGCGGCGGCGGCGCGCCCATCTGCTGGGAAGACTCCCTCCGGCTGGCCTTCCAAGCCACCTGGCAAGTCGCCCTGACCCAAGCCGGGCGGCTGGCCGCCCTGTGCCCCGACATCCACCAACCAGCCACCTGGCCCGCCCACCTCCTCGCCTCGGCCGGCTACCAGCCCTCCCAAACCCTCAAAGCCGCCACCGCCGCCAAACACCAAGCCTGCGTCAGATGCGGGGCCCCCATCAACCGATGCGAAACAGACCACACCACCCCCTGGCCCCAAGGGCAAACCAACGGCCTCAACCTCCAACCACTGTGCAAACGCTGCCACCAACTCAAAACCCACCACGGGTGGCAATACCACCACAACCCAGCCACCGGCGCCACCACCATCAAAACCCCCACCGGACACCACACCCGCATCCCACCACCCCTACTCCAATAACCACGCCAACCCGCGGCAGGCGGCAGGCGATCAGGGCTCCAGGACAGCGGCGGCGGGCGGCCGGGGCGGCGAACCGCGGGCGGCGGGCGGCGACGGCTCGGGGACAGCGGCGGATGGCCGGCGCGGCGAACCGCGGGCGGCGGGCGGCCGGCGCGGCGAACCGCGGGCGGCGGGCGGCCGGCGCGGCGAACT
>JAITIG010000199.1 GCA_031279575.1 Bifidobacteriaceae bacterium | reverse complement strand
TCTCCTGGACACAACAAGGTGAAACCCCAGGCGACGCGCGCTGCGGAACAGCACGTCAACCCCAACGCGCGCCCTCCCAAGCCACCCAACGCAAAGAGACAGCAGGTCAACCGCGACTGCCCACAAGATTCCGAGACATAACAGAGGCAAAACCGGCCGTTACAGGCAGTTTGACCACCGGCCCGTCAAACCCGCCACAGGGGCCGGGGCTCTGACCAGGGACGATGCCGCGGGGTGGGCCGCCGCCATCGGCGCTCGCGTGGTCAAACTGCCTATAACGGGCCCAAACCGGCCGTTACAGGCAGTTTGACCACCGGCCCGCCAAACCCGCCACGGGGGCCGGGGCTCTGACCAGGGACTATGGCGCCGGGCGGCTCGCCGCGGGCGGCGGGTGGACTGCGCGAGGGATTCGCCGCCGACGAGATCCTCCGACAACTCCAACTCGACCCGACCAGGACCTACCAACCCCAACCCACCGGCAAAACACGAAACCCCTGAACCCGCGTTTCGTGGGTTCACCGGTTTCCTATGTCCCGAGACGTCACAGGGAGCGGGCGACGGGAATCGAACCCGCACTGGCAGCTTGGGAAGCTGCTGTTCTGCCATTGAACTACGCCCGCGGGGCGGTAAAGCCATATGAGCATACCTGAAAGGCCCCGCCCGGCCCGAACTGGCCGCGGCTCGGGGTTGGCGACCGCGCGGTCGGCGCCACGCCTGAGGATTTTTGCTCCCGCGGGGTGCCTGGCTGGCAGCCGGGGGGCCGTAGAGTGGTCCGTGTGCCCTTCTCAGACTGCGACACCGCCGCGGTCGCAGGTCGCCGCCGACCGGACCCAGATTGAATGGACAACACCATGCCTCAGACGCTGACCAGCGCACTCGCCGACACCCACCACATCTTGGCGCTGGGCGGCGACATCGAGGCGGGTGAACTGGCCCTGCTCGCGGCCACCCGGTGGAAAAGAGTCGAGCAGGCGATGGGGGAGATTGGCCTGTCGCGCTACTCGTCGCTGTTCGGGCCGTACAAGGTGGGGGCGGCCCTGGGCGCCACGCTTGGCCTGCCGCGGGGCTTGCACCAGGCGTGGATCGCCAACACTTTGACCGAACGCGGCGACCCGCCCTTCCTTCGCGCGCTCGACCCGACCGGGATTTCGCGCGCCTTCCCCACCGGCCTGCCGGTGCGCGAGGAACGCCGGGTGGCGGATTTCCTGGTGGCGGCGGCGCGGCGGCTGGGCGGGGTGGTCAGGTTCCACGGTTCAGGCCTGATGGTGGCGCCGGTGCCCGATGGCGCGCTGGACCTTTCGGTGTTCTCCCCGCTTTGGTTGGAGCCCGAGGCGGCCTTGGCCACCGCCCGCGCGGTGGTGCCCAGATTCCGTTTGGCGATTGACTGGCACGCCTTCGCGCCGACGCCTCAGGCGCCGGCCGCCGAGACGCTGGGCGATCCGGGCTTGGCGGTTGACCCGGCGCGCCGGAACGAGGCTTTGGCGGCAGCCCGGGCGGGCGACGCGGCCGCTTTGGCGGGCCAGCCGAGCTTGGACCGGTACGCGCTGACGGCGGACCTGGGCCCGGCGGGGACGCTGGTGATCGAGATTTCGGGGGTTGACCAGCCGCCCGGCGCGCTGCGCGAGGTGCCCTGGGCCGCTCCGGGGGCGGTCGAATACGCCGTCCGCTGGATTCCCCGCAACCCCGAACACCTGCTGATGGAGTTCCCGCCCGCCGAACACTGCCAGACCAGGGCGCAGATGGCGAGCCTGCTGGCGGGGATAGCCCGCGTGATCTACCAGACGGTCGGGGGCGAGGTGCTGGACTCGGACGGTTTCCCGATCGACCCGACCGACCTTTGACCGCCCGGGCCGCGCCGCGCGGCCAACCGCGGCGCGGGGGCGAGGCTCGGCCGGGCGGTGCGGGGCGGGGCCCCGCGGGGCGCTGGCGCGGCGCGGCGCGGCGCCGGGCCGGTCGGGGCGTGGAGCGCGGAGCCAGGGGCGGTTGACGCCGGGGTCGGCGCGGCAGGGGATACGGGTGGGCTTTGGGCAGATGGGGAGGCACCGGGCGATTGGCCCTTCCAGGGCCGCGATTGGGGTTGCTTGAGGTAGTCTTGGCGGTGGCGCCCAGCGCCGTTTGGGACGCCGCCGATGGCGTTCCAGCCGACATTCTTTAGCCCAAGGAGTCCCCCATGTCCTGGCATTCACACGCTGATTCAACGCCCGCCCGGGCATCGCGTTTCTCAAGCCCCGGTTCCGGTTCCGGCCGGGGCCGATGCCGTCGGCCAGGTTTGCGGCCGGCCCCGTGGCTGGCAGTGGTCGCCGTGCTCGGCTTGGCCGTCACACTTGGGGCCGCTCCGGCCCCGGCCGCATCGGCGGCGGCCCAGGCGGCGCCAGCCCCCGCGGCGGCGGCGTCGTCGAGCGCCGCGTTGGCAACCGCCGCTGCGGCAACTACCGCGTCGGCGACCACCGCGTCGGCAACCGCGGCGGCGGCCTCCCTGACGGCGTCGGCGGGATCTGCGGCATCGGCGGCCACTGCGGCGGCGGCATCGGCAGCCACCCAGGCGGCGGCATCGGGCTCCCTGGCGGCGGCGGACGGCACCATTGAGCCGCTGGCGGACCCGTGGGCGCCGGACGTGGCGGGGGACACAATCGTGGCCGCGCCGAAGCCGGGAACCAGCCCCGCCGAGGTCCTAGCCGAGGTCAGCCAAGCCGCTGACCTGGACCTCGAGCCCGCAGCCGGGGGTGCCGCGCCAGACCTCGCCGACCCGGCCTCCGGCGACCCGGGAATCCTGGCCGCCCCCACAACCGAGGCCCCAACCGACGCCGTGGTGGTCCGGGTCGACAGCCAGGACCAAGCCGCGCAGGTGCTGGCGGAACTAGCCGACTCCGGCCTGTTTGAGGCCGTCGACTACGAGACCTACCGCGAACCGATGTACTCATCAACCCCCAGCGACCCGTACCTGCAAGACCGCGGCATGTGGGGCATGGGAACCTTCCCCGGGGCCGGGTTCAAACAGGTCTGGGGTTCGCTCGGCGCCATGCCCGGCGGGCCAGACACCGCCGTGATCGCCGTGATCGACACCGGCTTCGCCATGTCCCACCCAGACAAAGGCGAAAACCTGGTGGCCGGAGCCAACTTCGGCGACGGCGATCCAACCAGCGTCGAGCCGACCGCGTCCAACCACGGCACCATGGTGGCAGGCCAGATCGCCGCCGCCACCGACAACGGCATCGGCGTGCCCGGCGCCGGCTGGGACCAAGCCGTGCTGGTCGAAAAAGCCTCCAACCCGGACGGCAAGTTCGCCATCAGCGCCATCTACAACGCCATCATCCACGCCGTCGACGCCGGCGCCCGGATCATCAACATGTCGCTGGGCGGCGAATCCCCCGCCAGCCTGGAGCTCAGCGCCATCAACTACGCCCTGGCCCACGATGTCGCGGTGGTGGCCTCGGCCGGCAACAGCGGCAACTCCACAGCCCAATACCCGGCCGCGTTCGATGGCGTCATGGCGGTTGCGGCCACCACCTCATCTGGGCAAAAAGCCAGCTTCTCAACCTACAACTCGTTTGTCGACATCGCCGCCCCCGGCGAGTCGATCCTGACCCTGACCGGCCCAAACGGCTACACCTACGCCTCCGGCACGTCGATGGCCGCGCCCTACGCGGCGGCCGCCCTGGCGTTGGTGTTCAGGGCCAACCCGGGCCTGTCCTCCAATGACGCCATCGACCTGCTGTGCGCCACGGCGCACGATGTCAGCCCGGCCGGCAAAGACGTCCAGACCGGCTGCGGCGTGATCGACGTGCCGGCGGCGGTGGCGGCGGCCCAAGCCTCAGAGGTGATCGGGGCCACGCCCAACCGGCCCACATTGATCACCGGGCAGGCCAGCTCCATCCCGCTGGGCCTGGCCGGCGGCGGCGCCCTGAGCGCGGTCACGGCGACTGGTTTGCCGCCCGGCCTGGCGCTGGCCAACACCGGGTCCGGTTGGGTTATCGCTGGCACCCCGACGGCGCCGAATCCGGTGGCGAACACCACCTACATTGCGCGTTTGGCCGGCGTGGTGGCCGGCACCGGCGCCGCCGCGGCGGGCGAAGTCCGCATCCGGGTGCTGGTGGCGCCCGCATCGGGGGCTGTTGTCAATGCCAGCCGGGGAGTTCGCAACACCGGGACTGTGACCTTCGAAACCCACTATTACACGGCGGACGGCTCCTGGATCAGAGACGTGGGCGCGGATGAAGTCATCACCTATTCAATCCCCAAATGCAATTTCCCCACCGGCGAGGCGCCGCCTTTGCGGATATGCACCGTCACCGCGACCTATTTGAATATCACCGTCAGCGCCGATGTCGGCGTGATCGACCCCTCGCCGCTGGCCGCGCCCCCGGCCGGCAACCCGGTGCCCGGCGCCACCTTGAACGCCGCCCTGGAGGGTTGGCCAACCATGGCCTACCAGTGGTACCGCAACGGCACGGCGATCTCCCGCGCCACCGCGGCCACCTACACCCTGCCCACCAGCGAGGCGGCCGGCAACACCATCACGGTGAGGCGAACCCTGACGTACAGCGGCTACACGGTTGCGGTCACGTCATCGGCCGCCACTGTCGCAAGCGGGCCCATCGCCAGCTTGAAGCTGGAGGTGGACCGGCGCGCCATGGCCATCGGGGACACCCCCCAGTTCACGGTGACCGGCAAGGACGCGGCCGGGCGGACGGTGCCGGCGGCTGCCCAAGGCGCCACCTTGAGCTACTCGCTGGGCGACTCCTGCTCCTTCCCGGCCGGCCAAGAGCCCTCGCGGCGGACCTGCCTGGTGACCGCCACCTATGAGGGCGTGTCCGGCAGCGCCAGCCTCGAAGTGTTCGACCCGACGCCGCTGAGCAGCCCAATCATCGGCGAAGCCATCCCCGGGGCAACGTTGAAGTCCCCGGACGCGCCCAGCGGTTGGCCCAGCGTGTCGCGCCGCTGGTACCGCAACGGGTCCTCCTTCTCGACCGCGTCAAGCTACAAGCTGTCCAGCCGGGAGCCGCTTGGGGGCGTCATCACCTTGACCCGCACGATGACGTACCAGGGCTTGACCATCTCCGGGACCGCCCCAGCGTTGACCGTCGGGGTGGGGGCGCCCGCCAGTTTGGCCATCACGCCAGCCGCCAAGGCTGTGTCCAACGCGGGCGGGGTGGTGCTGAACGCGGTGGCGAAGGACGCCTACGGCAATGAGATCCCCGGCGCCCAGGGCGCCACCCAGTACTCCTATTCGCTGGGAGCCGGCTGCCAATTCCCCTCCGGGCAGGCGCCATCGCGCCGCACTTGCGTTGTGACCGGGACTTTCGCCGGGCTCAGCGCCACGGCCAGCGTGGAGGTGTTCGACCCGGCGGCCTTGGCCGGGCCGATCGAGGGCGAGGTGGCCCCGGGGGCGCGCCTGACCGCGGGCGCCCCTGAGGGCTGGCCCTCGGTGACGTACCGCTGGTACCGCAACGGCTCGTCCTTCTCAACCTCCTCGACCTACCGGTTGTCCTCCTCGGAGAAGATGGGCAACGCCATCACCGTGGTCCGCTCGCTCAGCTACCAGGGCTTGTCGATCTCAGGGACCTCGCCGGCGGCGGTTGTGGCGCCGGGGGCGGTGGCCACCTTGACGTTGACCCCGGCCGCCAAGGCGGTCGCCAACACCTCCGGGGTGGCGCTCAGCGCGGTCGGCAAAGACGCCTACGGCAATGTGGTCCCAGAGGCCGCCGCCGGCGTCGCCTACACCTATTCGACCGGGCCCAACTGCACCTTTGCGACCGGGCAGGAGCCCTCCCGGCGGACTTGCGCCATCACCGGGCGCTACGCCGGCATCAGCGGGACCACCTCGGTTGAGGTGTTCGACCCGTCGGCTTTGGCGGCGCCGATCCAGGGCTCGCCCACACCGAAGTCGACTTTGTCTGTGTCCAAGCCGTCTGGTTGGCCCAGCATCTCGGTGGCCTGGTACCGCAACGGCAGCCGGTTCTCGACCGCCTCAAGCTACCGCCTGCCCTCCTCCGAGCGGGTCGGCAACGTCATCACCGTCACATTGACGATGACGTACCAGGGCTTGACGATTTCTGGAACCTCCCCAGCGGTGGTGGTCACAAGCTGACCGGTTTGCGGGGTTTGGCCTGCCCCCGGCCGGGCTTGGGACCGGCCCGGCCGCGGCCCGGCTGCGGACCGGCCCGGCCCGGCTGCGGACTGGCGCGGCCCGGCGCTGGGGGAAGCCCCCACGCCACGCGGGCAAGAATCGATGAGGCACAGCCCCCTCCACGCGGGCCGCAACTGTGAAGCATGCCGGTGTGTTGCCGTTGTTCGGCGCCGCGGGTAGACTCACCGTTTGGCCTTTCGGGGCAGGCGCCCGTAGCTCAACGGATAGAGCATCTGACTACGGATCAGAAGGTTGGGGGTTCGAATCCCTTCGGGCGCACCAAAGTGGAACAGTTCAAACCTGGTGCGACATCTGCGTTTGGGTGGGATGCGGGTTGTTGGGCTGGCGGGGGTGTGGTTGTGGCGTGGGCGTCTGCGGCGGGGATCAGTTCGGTGAATGGGTGGTTGAGGTCGGCTTGGGCGTGGTGGGTGTCGGGTTGGCTGGTTTGCTCGTGGATGCGGATTTTCTTGAAGAAGACTTGGTTGGCGAGGCGTTTGATGGGCGGCTCGGAGTGTTGGTAGAGGGCGTGGGGCTGGTTGAGCAGGTCGAGGCAGAGGTCGATGTTGGCGCGTTTGGGCGCGTAGTCGTCGCGGGCTTCGGCGATCTGGTCGTCGATGACGCCGAGTTGGTTTTCTAGTTCGCGTTGTTTGCGGGCTAGGACCTGGCGGGAGAGGACGCCTTCGAGGTGGGCGTCGACTAGGCGGTCTTGGTGGTCTTGGAGGCGGCGTTTTTGGTCGAGCAGGTTGGCGAGGTCTTGGCGGTGGTCGGCGACGAGCCGGTCGAATTCTTGGTTGACGTCTTGGCGCATTTTGGCGCGCAGCCAGGCGGGGACTTGGACTGTTTTGTAGAGGTCTGCGACGAGGTCTTCGACGGCGGCGACGTGGACGGCTTGGAATTGGCAGGCCTCGGGGTCGCGTTGGCGTCCGGCGCAGATGTAGTAGGGGTAGACCGTCCCGGAGCGGGACTTCGCGTGGGTCAGGATCAGCCTGGCGCCGCACGCCCCGCACCAGACGAGACCTTTGAGGTGGTGGTCGTGGGTCTGGTTGCGCAGGTCGGCGTGGGAGTGGGCTTCTAGGACGGTTTGGACGCGGAGGAACACCTCTGGGGGGCAGAGCCGTTCGTGGTTGCCTTTGTAGACCTGGCCGCGGTAGACGACGTCGCCTTTGTAGTACGGGTTGGCGAGCAGTTTGTACAGGTAGGACTTCGCGATCGGCCGGGCGGGGCGTTTCGGGGTCGGCAGGGTCGTCAGGCCCATCCGGGTCAGCTCGTCGCGCAGCTGCATGACGGTCCACTCCCCAGAGGCGTAGGTCTTGAACGCCCAAGCGATCAGCGGGCCGCGTTCGGGGTCGGGTTCGACGGTGCGGATTTTGCGGCCCTCCGGGTCGCGGGTCTGGACGTTGACGTATCCGAGCGGCGCTTTGCGGGGTGTGCCGCCGGTTTTGGCTTTCTCGGTGCAGCCTTTGATGACCTCGGTGGCGAGGTTGCGCGAGTAGAACTCCGCGATGGTGGACATGATCCCGTGGAGCAGCATCCCCGAGGGGGTCTCGTCTATCTGCTCGGTGGCGGACACCAGCTGGCAGCCGGCGGCTTGGAGGGCGAGGTGGATGGTGACGTCGTCGGCGCGGTTGCGGGCCAGCCGGTCGACTTTGTGGACCAGGCAGTAGGCGGTTTGGTGTTTCGCGACATAGTCCAGCATCCGCTGCAGGGCGGGCCGGTCGGCTTTGCGGGCCGACTCGCCGGCGTCGGTGAACTCGGCGACGACCACCGCGCCGAGCTCGTCGGCTTTCTTCTGGTTGGCCTCGCGTTGGGCCGGGATCGAATACCCCTCCTCGGAGCCGCCCTTGGCGGCCTGCTCTTTGGTGGACACACGCAGGTAGGAGACCGCCGCCGGGCGGCCGGCCGGCGCTGGGCGGGCAGTTGGAATGGTCATCGAGCAGACTCCGATCACAGGCCCCCGGAAGGGCGCTCAGGCGTTGTTTCCAGCGGCCCGGCGTCGTCTACTCTGATGTTGCCCCGCCCCGCCCCACAACAACGCGAGGGAACGGCCCGGGGCGGTCCCGACCGCCCCTTGGCCGGTCGCCGGCCGGGGGCGGCGCCTTGTGGTTTGCCGGGCCGCTTGTCCATGTTAGCTCCGATCCCCGCTCAAGCGGACATTCCCCGCCCCGCCGGGTCGGGCTTGTTTTTTGGGGGCTGGTCAGGGTTTTTGGCCCGGCATCGACAACGCCATCGCCAACACCAGGTCCCGCAGGCGGGCCGGTTGTATGTCCTCCGGTTCGGCCAGCGCCGTCAAGCGCCGCTCGTCTTGCGGCACCCAGTTCGTTTTGCGCCGATACGTCCGCCCCATCATCGGCCCCCGCCCCAAGCGCCCCACCCGTCGCCGTGGTCGGGGTCGTCATCGGGGTTGGCGTCGGCGGCGAGTTGGTAGAAGCGGGCTTCGATGGCGCGGCGCCTGGCGACGTCCCAGGCCACCACCGCGAGGAAGTCGGCGCGCCGGTCTGCCAGGTCGACTGGGGGCGGGGCGTCTTCGGGGTCCGGGGCGGGCTCGCCCGGCCACGGCGCCGCCTGGTGGGGGCGGTCTTGGTCGACGCGGGTGCCGAGGGCGGCGACGGCTTCCCGCATGCGGAGTTTCCACTCGTCGAGGTCTCTGATCCACCCGAACGGCGCGGAGGCGTGCTGGGCCGGGTCGAACGCGGCCAGCCAATGGCACCTCAGCGCTGAGAGGTGCTCGACCAGCAGCTGGTGGCGGTGCCAGAACGGCGGGACCACCTGGGCGGGCAGGCAGAACACTTGGCGCAGGTCTTCGACCCACTCGTTGAGCGCCCGCCACTCGGATTCGGCCTCTTCCCCGCTCAACGCCGCCCACACCACCGGGGCCGGCGGGCCGCCCCGCGAAGACCCGCCAGCCTCCGAGACCGCCCCGGCGGCGGCGTTCCGCGTTGGCGTGTCGTCTTGGTCGAAGACGGGCGGGACCAAGACCCCGGCGCGGCGGCGGGCGCTCACAGTGCCACCGCCTGGGCGGCGGCCGGGGCGGCCGGCGGCGCGAACGGGGACACCGGCCCAGTCGGCCCTGTCGGGGCGGTGGGGGCGGTGGGGGAGGCCGGGTCGGGCGCGTGGCGGGCTGTGGTCAGGCCGCGGGCGGCGGCCCGCGCGCCGGTCGTCACCCGGTCGCGCGGCATCGCCCTGCCGGCGGCCGCCTCGAGCGGCTGCCGGGGCGCCTCCGCCCCGGCGGCGGGCGCCTGGCCGGCTCCGGCCGGGGCTTGGCCGCGTTCCGCCGTTTGGGTTCGGGTTTCGGTTTGGGTTTGGGCGCGGCGCGGGGTCCGGTCGACTTGGTAGTTGACAACGTTGTTGTCGTGCCCGATGCGGCGGGCCACGAACTCTTCCCGTTCTATCGGCTCGCCGTCCGGGCCGGTCGCGGAGCGGCGGTGGACGTGGCCCTCGGCGATGAACCTGTCGCCTTTCCTCAGCATCGGGGCGGCCCGCTCAGCCGAACGGCGGAACATCACCAAGTCGTGGAACGTGGCCGGCCCGGCGGTGAAAGACCCGTCCGGGTTGGGTGTGTGGTGCTCTTGGCCGACCCGCACCCACATCCGGGTCGCGCCCCACTCGGTCACGTTGACCACCGGGTCGGACGCGATGAAACCGCTCATCGACTCCAACGTTTTGATACCCATTCTGGCCGCTCCTTCAAAGCTCGGGGCGACCCCGACATCACCGGGGGCCGCGCTCACACCCCACAGGTGCGCGGCCCCTCCCGGCCGAACCGGGCGGGGCCGGCGAACCCGGACCGGCGGCCAGCGGCCGCCGAAACCGGGGCCGCTGGTTGTCAGGCGGCGCCGTCCGGGGGCGGCGCGCCCTGGACGGCCTGGGCGGTCTGGCCGGTTCGGGTTTCGCGGGCGGCGTCGAGCAAGACGGCCAAAGCGAGACGGGCTTGGGCCGGGACGACCCCGTTGCCCAAGGCGCGCAGCTGGCGGCCGGCCGGCAACCCGAGCGCCGGGTCGCTCACCCACCCCTCCGGCAGGCCCATAGCCCACTCCACGAACACCGGGTTCGCGGTCGGCTTCCCGCCGCGGCCCGGCCGTGTCGGGGCCGGCGCCGGGCGGCCCGCCATCGCCGCGGCGCGGGCGACCGCACCAGCCCACCGCCCCCAATCAGGCGACCCGTCCGCGGCCGGGGCGCGGGCGGCGACATGGGCCAGCTGGTTTCCCATCGACACCTGGCGGCCCTTCGCGGTCCGCTCCTCGAGGGTCTCGGCCGACCGGCCGGCGTCAGAGGCGCACGGGGTGCACAGCAGCGGGCCAGGCGAGCACGAAGACACGGCGGCGCAGATGGCACGCCCCAGCCGCGCTGGCCGGCAGGCGAGCCCAGACCGCGTCGAACCCCAAACCGGCCAGGGCCGACAATAACGCTCCCATCGCCCGCTCAGATCCGGGCCCGGGACCATCCACGCCCCCGTCTGGGGGTCCCAGACCGCGAACGGCGCCCCAAAGCCGGCCGGGCCCGCCGCCACCGTCCGGGTTGCCTCGCCTGCTCCCATCCTCGCCGCCTTCCAACTCCAAGCCCGCGGGCGCCGCCAGCAATCCGGGAACGTTCTCGATCACGACCCAAGACGGCCGCAGGGCCGCCGCGGCGGCCGCCATGAACCAGAACAGCCCCGAACGGGTGCGCGACCCCAGGCCAGCCATACGGCCTGAATAGGACAGATCTTGGCAGGGCGGGCCGCCGCATAGGATGTCCACCGGGGCGACTTGGGACCAGTCGACCTGGGAGACGTCACCGAGGTTGGGGACCCCGGGCCAATGCCGCTCGTAGATTCTCGCGGCGGCCGGGTC
This sequence comes from Bifidobacteriaceae bacterium, assembly GCA_031279575.1. The sequence goes on along the minus strand of JAITIG010000199.1, from coordinate 2,207 downwards.
GGTCTCGGCGAACCAGACGGTCTCAGCGTCGAAAACGTCCTCGACGGCCAGGTCGAGGCCGCCGAATCCCGAGAAAAGACTGCCCGCTTTGAGGCGCCGGGGCGTCTCCGCGCCGCCGCGCGCCGGCGCGGGCCAGGGCCGGGCCGCGGCCCGGTGGGGGCCGGTCACGGCGGCCCGGCGCTTCCCGGGGTCGCGGCGCGCAAGACGGCTTCGACTTCGGCCCGGTCGGTTTTGAGTTGTCTCCCGTCGGGCCTGTCCGGCCAGGCCCGCAGGTCGGCGATGATGGGGCGGGCCGAGCGGAGCAGGATCACCCCGGTCCCGAACGGGAGGGTGCGGATCACCTCGGGCGGCATGATCGCCACCCGGCGGATGGAGCGCTGGGTGGACAGGCCGCCCGCGTCGGTGCGGGTGTCGGAGGTGGTGGTCTCGTCTCTTTCGCCGATCAGGGTGGACAGGTCCCGCAGGTCGGCGGTGGAGGACGCCCCGCCGAGGATGATCTTGACGATGGAGGCGTCCCAGATCGCGCCGGCCGCGTCGGCGCCCCATTTCTGGCGGGCTTGCGCGAGGGACTGGAGCACGGGCATGGTGGTGATGCCGGTGCCGCCGCCCTCGGCCATCAACACCGGCAGGGACGGCAAGGGGGCGAGGTTGCCGATCTCGTCCAACGCCAACAACACCGGCGGGTCGAGGCGGGCGCCGGCGGAGCGGGCGGCGAGCCGGCGGGCGGCCTCGACCACGTCCTCGACCAGGGCGGCGACCAGCGCCGCCGACGCGCCCGCCCCCGCGCCGGTCGCGAGCAGGTACAAGGTCCCCTGTTGTTGGAGGAAGTCGGCCGGGTCGAACCCCTCGCCGGCTTTCGGGGAGACGGCGGCGAGGACTCTGGGGTCGGCGAGGGCTGACAGGGCGAGGGACACGCCCTGCCAGATCGAGTCGCGGGTTCTCGGGTCGGAGTTGATGGTGGCGTCCAACGCCTCGGCCCACCCGGTCGCGGCCTGGGTGTTGGAGCGGAGGATCGACACGGCGTCGATGGCGGCGTTGGGGTCCAACGTCCACCGGAACAACTCGGCGGAGTCGCGGTGGTCCAACGCGGCGGCGTGGAGCAGGGCTTGCAACGCGGTCCTTGTTTTGCCTTCCCAGAACCCGCCGTTCTCGACCCCGCCCGCCCCGAGCCCGGTCGAGGCGGCCAGGCCGGTCGCCCGGATCATCGCGGTCAAGGGTTGCTCGCAGCCGCGCACCGGGGACCAGCGCAACCCGGCCGGCAGGCCCCCGGCGAGTTGTTGCGGGTCGAACACGGCGACCGGGCCCAGCCTCTGGCGGGCTCTCAACGTGGCGGTGAGGTTGTCCGGCCTGGTCGAGGTGGTGACGGCCGCGCCGGGCGCGTCCAGGATCGCGTTGACGACGACGTGGAGGCCTTTGCCGGAGCGCGGCGGGCCGATCAGCAGGATGCTGTCCTCGACCGACGCCCACACCTTGGCGCCGCGGCTGGACCCCAACTGGTAGCCGACGTCGCCGGGTCTGGCCTTGCCGATCGACGGGCGCAGGGTTCGCGCGCGTTTCAGGAGGGCTTTCGCGGAGGCGGCGCGGCGGGTCTCGTCCCCGCCGGCGGTCCCGGCGATGCGGCGCGGGTCGGTTTTGGTTTTCGCGTCTGATCGGCGCCACGCCGCCCAGGCGGCCGCCCCGGCGGCCCCCGCGATGGCGAGCAGGACCGCGGCGCAACCCCAGTACGCCCACGGGTTGAGGCCTGGCGCGCCGATCCGGGAGCCGGGGTCGGCCGGGTCGAAGACGGCCATGATCCCGTCGAACAGGCCCCCCGTCGGTTGCGGGCGGCCGGCCAACAGCGCCGCCAGCGACCCGGCGGCGCGCAACACCACCCCGAGCGCGGCGGCCGCCCCCAAGGCGGCCAACCCGATGTTCGCCAGGGCGTCCCTGCCCTGGGGGGCCGGCGCCGGGGTGTTCAACGCCCGCTCACCGGGTCTCGTCTTGGAGGGGCTCGCGCAGCGCGACCGTCCCGGAGGTCCGGCCGAACAAGACCACCTCGCCGGTCGGCAGCCCCTCGACCACCCGCCGGGGGATGGCGATGGCGGCGGTCCCGTCCGGGTTGGCGGCCTCCCCGGCCACAGCCAACCCCAACACGACTTCCTCGCCGGGGATGAACCCGGCCGCGCGGGCCACGGTGTTGAACCGCCACCACCCCTCCCACCCGGCGG
>JAITIG010000136.1 GCA_031279575.1 Bifidobacteriaceae bacterium | reverse complement strand
GACGTTAGGTTGCCTACGGCGCCTTTCGGTAGGCGTGGGGTTGACTGCGACCCTACGTCATAGTGTTGGTTGTCCACCATGAAACGTTCAGAAGCTGCGTATTTGGCCTCGGCATCCCTCTCGGCGCTGGGCAACTCCTTGTGTGCGGTCATCCTGCCGGTTCTGGTTCTAATGACCACGGGCTCGGTCTTGTCGGCTGGCGTGGTGGCGTTAGCGACTGGGCTTCCCCAGTTTGTCGCGGCGGCCGCCGGAGGCGTGGTGCTGGACCGTGTTAATCGCAGAACGGCGGCGATCGCCGGTGACGTCATTTCGGCGGTTGCGGTCGCCGCTCTTCCGATCGTAGCGGCCACTAATGGCCTTACGACGGGTTGGTTCGCGGCCTTCGGCGCACTGTCAGCGCTCGGAGACGTGCCCGCGCTCACCGCGAGGGAGGCGCTTGTTCCCGAATTGACGCGGATCACCGGCACCCAGAAGGAGCGGCTGATCGGAGTGCGGGAGGCTCTGTCTTCTGTTTCTATGCTCGCGGGCCCGGCGCTCGCCAGCGTGCTCCTCGTGACGGTGACGCCCGCGGCAGCCTTGTGGGTGACGGCCGCTACGTCCGCCCTTGCCGGTTTGTCAATGCTCGCGGTGCCCCACAACGTGTGCCAACCCGCGGCCTCACCTGGTCCCGGGACGGGCCCGGCGCTGGTTGAGTTCATAGCTGGGGCGCGCTACCTCTTGTTCGGAAACCCGACTTTGCGGGCCGTGACGGCCGTTGGGCTCGCTGTGGCAGTGGTGGTCGCCGCATTTCAAGGAATCGTGCTTCCGGTCCATTTCACACAGGAGGGACAACCGGGCCGGATCGGCCTCACGCTGTGCGCAATCATCGTCGGAACGCTCGTCGGGGCTGGGATCTACGCCGCTGCGCACCAACGGCTGAACGCGCGGGTGACACTAGCAGTGGGCTCAGCTGCGGTAGCGGCCGGGGCCTGGGCGCTCTCCGCCATACCCGCGTTCCCGCTGATCGTCTTGTCCGCAGGAGTGATCGGCGTCGGCACTGGAGCGCTGTCCGCGCTCTTGGCGTCACTGACCCTGGATCATTCGCCAGCGGCGATGCGGGGTAGGGTCTTGGGGAATCAGAACGCGCTCACCATGGGTTTGGCGCCGTTCGTGACGATGGGAGCGGCAGTGCTGATCGACAACACAGGAGTGCGGGGCGCCGCTGTCGCACTCGCCGGCTTGCTCACCTGCGCTCTCGTGGCGACGCTGGCAAGCCCTTCCCTCAGGCGCCGCGCGCTGTCCGGCGAACAACCGCCGCCGTCGTTGACCCGCGATGCGGCAGAAGCCAAGTAGGGGGTCGACCGGGATGGAATTCACCAGCAAACAACTCGCCGACCTTGTCGGCGTCACAGTGAGGACCTTGCGTCACTACCATCAGATCGGTCTTCTGGAGGAGCCCGAGCGCACTTACGGCGGTTATCGGATCTATGAGGCAGAGCATGTCCTTCGACTCATCCGGATCAAGCGTTTGGCCGGGCTCGGTCTCGCTTTGGACCAAGTGCGTGAAATCGTCGACAACCCTGAGAGCTCGGACGCTGAAAGTATTCTCCGCGACTTGGACCGGGCGTTAGCTGACCAGATCTCCGAGTTACGTGCCCAACGACGCGCCATAGCGGCGATTCGTCAAGAGAACGCTCCGATCGATGTTCTCCCCGAATTCGCCCGCCACATCGCCGCTCTGCGAGCGCTAGGTGAGGCGGACGAGGCCATCGAGGCGGAGAAGATGCTGGTCGAAGTGGTCGGCGGGCTCGGCACTGAGCGAGACTCCGAGATGGCCCGTCAGATGCTTGAGGCTCTCACCTCTAGTCCGGCTGCGCGCCGCGCCGCCGAACTCGACGCCGCCCTCGCGGACATTGGCCCCGACGCAACCGAGGGCGAAGTCGACTCTTTGGCCGCAGAGTTCACCCAAACCTTGACGGACCTGTACGACTCCTGTCTCCGAGACCAAGGCATCGTCGGGTGGGACAGCGCCGCGCCCATCGACCAGATCCTGTCTTCGCTCGTGGAAACTGGCCTCAACGGCAAACAGAGGGAAGTGGTGCGAAGATCCGCAGGGGCCCTCGCCGCCTACGCGGAGCAGCAACAGCCAAGCGATGCGCCGCTCGCTGCCGCATCCGGAGAATCTGAGAGGGGGTGAAACCCCATGAAGAAGCGTGAACTGGACCTGACTGTCACCGAGCTTGAGACCGTGGATGCGGGTCTACGTCAAATTCGGCGGGCGGGGGTTGGCATTGTTAGTTGTCCTGCGCCGGCGCGGGCCGGCCGGGGCCCGGGTGGTCTCGCCCCCGCCCACACCCGCCGTCCAGCTGGGACCCGGCGCGGGCTGGGTTATCGGGGTGGGCGTTTGGTTAGGCCTGAGGGGGTGACGGCGAAGCCGGCTGCCAGCAGGGCCTCGGCGGCGCCGTCCAGGCGGGCGTGGGCGCTCAGGGCGTCCTCGCCGTCCAGGCGCGCCACCTTCAGGGAGCCGATGCCGCCCCTGTCCACCGCCTCGGCCAAGGCGCGGGCGGCTCGCCCCAGGCGGGCCCGGCCGGCCTCGGTCGCCTCGGCGAAGGACAGCGCGGTGCGGCCGCCGCGCTCCAAGTAGAACACCAGGCGGCCATCGACCAGGAGCACGATGCCGCCCGCCACGCGCCCCGGGCGGTGGGTTCCGGGGTGGTCCGGCCAAGGCAGCGCCGCGCCGTAGGGGTTGGCCGGGTCGGTTGCCGCCAAAGCCAGCGCGCCCTGGGATTCGGCCGCCGCCCGGAGTTGGTCGGGGGCGGCGGGCAAGGCGAACTGCGACCCGCCCAAATGCTCCACAAAGTAGCCCCGGCGGATCGCCCCGGACTCTTCCAGCGCGCTCAGCACCGGGTAAAGCTGGGCGAAGCTGGTCTCGGAGGCCGCCGAGCCGCGCGTCACCACGCCGTAGCGCTCCAGCAAGGCGCTGGCGGTGGCCGCCAGGCGCCTCTCCGGCGGCAAAGCCTCTAGGTGGGCGGCCGGGGTCGGGGCCAAGGCCCACCTGGCCGCCAGCTCGGGCGGGGGCGGCGCCGCCCTGGCCCCGCCCGCCCAACGCGCCCGCCCGCTGGCCTGCGCCAACCCCGGGCCGGCCTCTAGGCCGGCGGCTAGGGCTCGGGCGGTTAGGGTTCGGGCTCGCGGGGGGCGGCGGGCGACGCGGTGGGCGGTGCGGCCGCCGGCCAGGAAGGCGCGCAGCGGCCCAAATGAGTCGGCTGTCACCCAGCCGCCCCACACCAGCTCCCACAAGGCGGCCCGCAACTCTGGCGCGCTCTGCTCCAGGCCCAGCCGCTCGGCCAGCTCGAAGGGCAAAAAGGCGCCGCCGCCGCGCAGCGTTTCCAGCAACTCGGCTCCGGCCGAGCCGGCCGGCGGCGGCTCGGCCTCGGCCAGCACGGCATCGTCCGTGGAGGTGGCCAACAACCGGATGGCGCCATCGGCGGCGGCGGTCTTGCCCTCGCCCACCCAGGCCACATCGCCGGCGGTGATCAACTCGTCCAACGCCGCCGGCCTGTAATCCACCACCCGGGCGGGCAGAATCAGCGACTCCACCGCCGAGGCGGGCACCGCCGCCCCAGCCAGGGCCTCGACCGCCGCCAGCACGCCATCGGCCCCCTTGAGACGGCCGATCTGCTGCCAAATCGGCGCGAAAGCGCCCAAGACGCGGCCCTCGACCGGCTCCACCTCGCGCCGCAGGGCGGCCAGCGAGCGGCGGCGCAGCCGCGTCAGAATCTCGGGATCGCAGTAATCGCTGCCGGAGGCATCCCAGGCGGCCGCCGCGCCAGGAGAACCGGCCGGGCCGGCTATCTGCCCGGTGGCGGTTGCTCCCGCCTGGCCCGGATCGCCGCTGGAATGACCTACCCCGGCCAGGCCGGCCATCTCCCTTGGGGGGCCGCCGCCCGGGCCGCCGCCGTCTGCGCCCGCCCCGCTCGGATCGCCGCTGGACTGGCCAAGCCCGGCCGGGCCGGCCATCTTCCCGGCGGCGCCACCGCCCGCGCCCGCCCCAGCCGGGCCGGCTGCGGCTGGGTCCAAGGTGGCAGGCGGCCCGCCCGGGCGGGCGGCGCCGAGGGGTCGCAGCCGGCCCCGCCGGGCCAGCCCCTGGCGCGCCAGGGCGTCAAGCTCGCGCTGCGCCACAGCCGCCCCCAAGCCGAAGTCCGCAGCCAGGTCGGCAGCTTTGAACGGCCCATGGTGGCGCATATAACGCCTGGTCAACGAGCCCAAAGGGTCGCTTGCCGGGGCCAGCAGCGCCTCCGGCAGACCCGGCGGCAGCGCCACGCCCAAGCCGTCGCGCAAAGCCGCCGCGTCCTCCGCCACCGCCCAGCGCGTCTGGCCCGCCAAACGGATCTCGATGACGCGCCGGGCGGCGGCCAACTCCCCCACCCACTGGCGCCACGGGCCCGCGGTCGATTCCTCCAACCGGGCCGCGCCCAGCGGGCCCAGCTCCCGCAGCAGGTCTGCTAGCGCCTCAGCCGAGCGGGCGCGGCGCTCCGGCGTGGTGCGGGCCAGTTCCGCGTCCATCGCCTTGACCACCGCCGGGTCCAGCAGTTCGGCCAGGTCGCTGGCCGGGCCCGCGCCCAGCAACTCGGCCAGCATGGCCGGGTCCAGGCTCAGCGCCGCGGCCCGCCGCTCGGCCAGCGGGGCATCGCCGTCGTACAAGAACTGGGCCGTGTAACCGAACGCGACCGTGCCCGCGAAGGGCGAGGCCGAGGGCGTCGCCACCTCCACCAGCCGCACCTGGCGCTGCTCGAGGCGCCGCATCAGATCCGTCAGGCCGGCCACGTCGAAGTCTTCCTGGACGGTTTCCCGGATCGCCTCCATGACCAGCGGGAAATCGCTGAACTTCGAGGCCACCTCCAGCAGCTGCTGGGCTCGGTGGCGCTGCTGCCACAGCGGCTGGCGCTTGTCCGGGCCGCGCCGGGGCAAGACCAGCGCCCGCGCGGCCGCCTCCCGGAAGCGGGCCGCGAACCGCCCCGTCCCGGTGACGGCGGCGGTCACGGCGGCGGGCACGTCATCGGGCGGCAACAGGAGATCCAACTGGGCTTCTGGCGCGGTGTCCGGCAGGCGCAGCATGATGCCGTCATCGGCTTGCATGACCTGGGCGTCCAGCCCGTAGCGCTGCTGGATGCGGGCCGCCAGCACGGCCGCCCAGGCGCCGTTGACCGGCGCGCCCCACACCGAGTGGACCATGACGCGGGTGTCGCCCAACTCGTCGGGGAAGCGCTCGACCACAATGGTGCGGTCGTCCGGCAGGGCGCCGGTGGCCTCGCGCTGCTCTTGGAGGTAGGCCACCAGGTTGGCCGCCGCCCAAGCGTCCAGGCCGCCCGCCTCCAGCTGACGCTCCGCCTCGGGGGCGGCCAAAGCGCCGATCTGCCTGATGAAAGCGCCGATGGCGGCCCCCAACTCGGCCGGGCGGCCCGGCGCGTCGCCATGCCAGAAGGGGAAGCGGCCGGGCAGCCCGGGCGCGGGCGTGACATAGACGGCGTTCGGCGTGATCTGCTGGATGCGCCAGGTCGAGGAGCCGAGCGTGAAGGTGTCGCCCACCCGGGACTCGTAAACCATCTCCTCGTCCAAGTCGCCAACCCGTTTGGCGCTTTTCGGGTCGGCCCGCTCGCCCGCCAGGTAGACGCCGTAGACGCCGCGGTCGGGGATGGTGCCGCCGGACACCCGCGCCAGGTAGGCGGCGCCAGGCCGGGGGGCGAGTTGGCCGCTGGCCCGGTCCCACACGATGCGGGGTTTGAGCTCGGCGAAATCGGCTGAGGGGTACTTGCCGGCCAGCATGTCGAGGACGGCCTCGAAGGAGCGCTCGCCCAGGTGCTCGAACGGCGCCGCGCCCCTGACCAGGCGCGCCAGGTCCGGGGCCGTCCACGGGTCCATCGCCACCATGGCCACGATCTGCTGGGCCAGCACGTCTAGCGGGTTGGCCGGGATGTGGAGCGCCTCGATCTGGCCGGCCCGCATGCGGGCGGCCGTGACGGCCGCGGGCACCAGGTCGCCCCGGAACACCGGGTAGACCACGCCGCGGCTGACCGCGCCGACATGGTGCCCGGCCCGCCCCACCCGCTGCAGCCCGGCCGCCACCGACGGCGGCGCGCTGACCTGGATCACCAGGTCGATGGCGCCCATGTCGATGCCCAGCTCCAACGACGAGGTGGCGATCACGGCCGGCAGCTGCCCGGCCTTCAACTGGTTCTCGATGCAGGTGCGGCGCTCGCGGCTCATCGAGCCGTGGTGGGCCATGGCGATCTGGGAGTCCACCGCTGCGGCCGCGTTGCCGCCCGAGACCATCTCGGAGGCGCGCCCCGCCGCCGGGTCCGGCAGCTGGCCTGTCAACCTGGCCTCGTAGGCCTCGTTGACGCGGGCGGCCAGGCGCTCGGCCGCCCGGCGCGAGTTGGCGAACACCAAGGTGGAATCGTGCGCCAGGATGTGGTCCACCACCGCCTGGTGGACATGCGGCCAGACCGAGCCGCCGCGAATCATCCCGGCCGCGTCCCCCGGCAGGTCCAACCCGCCCGCCGGCTCCGCCCGCCCCCCCGCCAGGTCCGCCCGCCCGCCCGCGCGCCCGCCGGCCGGGTCTGCCAACCCGTCGGTCCGCCCATAGCCGGCGTCGTAAACCGGCGGCGGCCGCCCGCCCGCCGCGCCGCCCCGGACGCGCCCACCTCCGAGCCCGCCCGCCGACCCCGCCGCCGCGGGCGCAGCGCCACCCAGCCCAGCCGGCCCGCCACCGCGGCCGCGCGCCCCGCCGGGCCCGGCCGCAGACGCGGCGCCGCCCGCCCCGCCGGCCGCGCCGGGGAGGGCCGGGCCCCAGGTCCGGTCCAAGTCGGCCAAGTCTTCGACCGGCAGCTTGACCGCCACATCGATCACCTTGGAGGCGGGCGGCTGGACCACCGTGACCCCCCGGCGGCCGGGGCCGGCCGCCCCCGCCACAAACCGGGCCACCTCGTCTGCGGGCCGCACGGTGGCGGACAGCGCGATGCGCTGCGCCTGGCGCGCCAGCAGGGCGTCCAACCGCTCCAAGGACAAAGCCAGGTGCGCCCCGCGCTTGGTCCCGGCCAAGGCGTGGACCTCATCCAAGATCACCGTGTCCACCCCGCCCAGCCCGGCCCGCGCGCCGGAGGTCAACACCAGGAAGAGCGATTCAGGCGTCGTGATCAAAATGTCCGGCGGCTTCTTGCCGAAGTTGCGCCGCGCCGCCGCGGGCGTGTCCCCGGTGCGCACCCCCACCCGCACCTGCGGCACCCGCCGGCCGGCCGCCGCGAGCTGATTCGAGATCCCCGCCAGCGGCGCCCGCAGGTTCCTTTCGATGTCCGCCGCCAAAGCCTTGAGGGGCGAAATGTAAACCACGCGGCATCGCGCGTCGGGGGCGGCGGGGGGCGGCTGCGACATCAACCGGTCGATCGCCGTAAGGAAGGCGGCCAAGGTTTTGCCCGAGCCGGTCGGGGCCACCACCAGCGCGTGGGCCCGCTCCCGCACCGCCTGCCAAGCGCCCAGTTGGACGGCCGTGGGCGCGGCGAAGGCGGCCGCGAACCACGCCCGGGTGGCGGGCGCGAACCACGGCGGCAGGCTTGGACTGGTTTGCATCGCCTCCACTCTGCCACGAGGCGCCGACACCGCAAGCCGCGCCCCGCGCCGGGCCCAGCGCGCCGCCACCCCAAAAGGACCACGCCCAGCCCAGGCGGCCAGCGTATGGTTTGCGCATGGCTCAGGCACGGGCGCTTGTGATTGGCGAGGCCCTCATCGACATTGTCCCCAGCGGTTCGCAAACCAAGGAGCTGCCGGGCGGCAGCCCCATGAACGTCGCCATCGCCCTCGGCCGGCTCGGCCGGCAGGTGGAACTGGCCACCTGGGTGGGCCGCGACGCCCGCGGCCAGGCCATCCGCGACCACCTGGCCGCCTCCCAGGTGGCCTTGGCGCCGGGCAGCGACGGCGCCGAGCGCACCTCGACCGCGACGGTCGCCCTGGACGCCTCCAACCAGGCCCAATATGCCTTTGACCTGCACTGGGACTTCCAGCCGCCGGGTGCGGCAAAGACTTTGGCGGAGGCTTTCGCAGTTCTCCACACCGGCTCGCTGGCCACCGTGGTGGAGCCCGGCGCCGCGAAGGTCGCCGCCTTGCTGCAAAGCCTCGCCCAGTTGCCCGATGCCGCGCCCACACTCGCCTACGACCCGAACCTCCGCCCCGCCCTGGCGCCCGACCCGGCGGCGCTGCGGCCCGGCGTCGAAGCCCTGGCGGCCGCCGCCGACCTGGTCAAAGCCTCCGATGAGGACCTCCGCTTTTTGTATCCCGGCGAGGACCCGGAGGCGGTGGCGCGGCGCTGGGCGGACCTGGGCCCGGCCCTGGTGGTGCTGACCAGGGGCGGCGCGGGGGCGATCGCCTTCGCCGGCCCGATCACGCTCAACGCCCAGGCCAAACGCTCGGCGGTGGTGGACACGGTGGGCGCGGGCGACACCTTCATGGGCGGGCTGATCGACGGCCTGTGGTCTTTGGGGCTGGTGGGGGCGGCGGCGCGGCCGCGGCTGCGCGCCATCACCGAGACCCAGCTGCTGCGCGCCATGGACCGCGCGGCGGCCGCCGCCGCGGTGACGGTCTCCCGGGCCGGCGCCAACCCCCCGTGGGCCAGCGAACTGGCCTGAGCCGCCCTCAGCCGCCCCAGCCGCACCGGCTGCCCCAGCCGCACCAGTCGCACCAGTCGCACCAGCCGCCCGTGCCGCAATGGATGCACCGGCCGCACTGGATTCACCGGCTGCACCGGCCCCCGGCCCCACCGGATACTCCGGCCGTCCGGCCCTACCGGATACACCGGCCGCCCGGCTGCGCCGGCGAGGTGGACGGCATCGGGCATATCACCCCCGGCGGGGGCGGTTGGGCTAGCCTGGCCGGGTGCGGCAGAGCGAGTTTTGGGAATCGATGGACCACGCCTTCGGGTCGGCCTACGCCAAGTCCTTGGCCTTGGACCTGGTGGTGGGCGCGCTCGGCTCGCGCACGGCGGCGCAGGCCTTGGAGGCGGGGGTCGAGCCGCGCCAGGTGTGGCACGCCCTGTGCGACGCCATGGAGGTCGACGAGGCCAAGCGCTGGCACTACCGCGACGAGCCGCCCAAAAAGCGCCGCCGCGCCTGAGCCCGGCCGGCCGCGCCGGCCCGGCCCCAGATCAGCCGCCGCAGGGGCGCCTGCCAGGCCCGCCAAGGCGGCCACACCCTCCACCGGGGCGCCGACCCCGACCCGCCCCAGGTCCCCCAAAGCCGGGGCCAGATCAGCTGGCGGTTTGGCCGGCCCCGGCCGGCTCGCCCGGCCCCGGGCTCGCGGCCGCAGGCCCGTCCGGCGGCTCGTCGCCGCTGATGGAGGCCAAGACCGCGGCCAGCGAATCGGGCGGCACCAGCACGTCGCGCGCCTTCGCGCCATCGGAGGGCCCCACTATGCCTCTGGTCTCCAGCAGGTCCATCAGGCGCCCCGCCTTGGCGAAGCCGACCCGCAGCTTGCGCTGCAGCATCGAGGTCGACCCCATCTGGGCCACCACCACCAGCTCGGCGGCCTGGAGCAGCAAGTCCAAATCGTCGCCGATGTCCTCGTCGACCACCCGCCGCTTCGAGGACTTGGCCACGACATCGGGCCGGTACTCGGCCTTGGCCTGGGCTTTGACCGCGTCGACGACGCCGTGGATCTCCGACTCGCCCACCCAGGCGCCCTGCAGGCGCACCGGCCGCGAGGAGCCGTAGGGCAAAAACAGGGCGTCGCCCTGGCCCACCAAGCGCTCCGCCCCGGGCTGGTCCAGCACCACCCGCGAATCGGTTTGCGAGGTGGTGGCGAAGGCGAGGCGCGAGGGGATGTTGGCCTTGATCACGCCGGTGACCACATCGACCGAGGGGCGCTGGGTGGCCAGCACCAGGTGGATGCCGGCCGCCCGCGCCAACTGGGTGATGCGCTGGACCGAGGCCTCGACATCGCGCGGCGCCGCCATCATCAGATCGGCCAGCTCGTCCACCACCACCAGCAGGTAGGGGTAGGGCCGCAGGGGCCGTTTGGCCTCCGGCTCGGCCCGGATCGAGCCGTTGCGGACCGCCTTGTTGAAGTCTTCGATGTGCCGCAGCCCGTGGCGCTCCAAGTCGTCGTAGCGGGCGTCCATCTCCCGGACCACCCATTCGAGCGCCTCAGAGGCCTTCTTGGGGTCCGTGATGATGGGTGTGATGAGGTGCGGGATGCCCGCGTAGACGGTCAGCTCAACCCGCTTCGGGTCGATCAGCACCATCCTGACCTGGTCCGGGGTGGCCCGCATCAGGATCGAGACCACCATGGCGTTGACAAACGAGGACTTGCCCGAGCCGGTGGCCCCGGCCACCAGCAGGTGCGGCATCTTGGTCAGGTTGGCCACCACGTAGGCGCCGCCCACGTCCTTGCCCAGCCCCACCGCCATCGGGTGCGGGGTGCGCCGGGCTTTGTCGCTGGCCAGCACGTCCCCCAGCGAGACCGTCTCGCGGATCACGTTGGGGATCTCGATGCCGATGGCGGACTTGCCCGGGATGGGGGAGATGATCCGGATCTCGGAGCTTGCCACCGCGTAGGCGATGTTGCGCTGCAGCGCCGTGATGCGCTCGACTTTGACGCCCAGGCCCAACTCGACCTCGTAGCGCGTCACGGTGGGGCCCCGGGTCAGGCCGGACACCACCGCGTCGACCGAGAACTGCTCGAACACGCCCATCAGCGCCTCCACCGTGCGCGCCGAGCCGTCGCCTTGGTCTTGCCGGGGCAGGTCTTTGGCCAGCAGCCCGGCCGGGGGCAGCTCGTAGAGGACCTCGCCGCGCAGGTCGCCTTGGGCCCCGCCGGCCGGGACGCGGCTGGGCCTGGGCGCCTTGGCCGCCAAGTCGGTGGTGGTGGGCTCCCCGGCCGATGCCGTCTGGCGGGTGGCGGCGCCGGGGGCCGGCGCCGCGCCCGGGGGCGGGGGCGGGTTCTGGCCCGCTGGGGGGGCGCCGGCCCCCGGCGGGCCGTCCCCGGAGGCGGGCGGGGCGGCATCGTCCTGGCCGGAGTCGTAGAAGTCGGTTTCCGGGGCCGGGGGGCCGCCGGCGGGCCGGAACGGCCCCTCAGGGCCGGGCGTGGGACTGCGGTAGGGCTCGTCGTGGGCGTAGCGGTCGAGGTCGGGGCGGGTGCGGCGGGGCTGCGCCCCACCCCAGCCGAGCGCCGCCACGGCCTGGCGCAGGCGTTGCGGGATGCGGTTGACGGGGGTCTTGGCGACGACCAAGAGCCCAAAGAAGGCCAAGACCAGAAAGACGGTGAACGCGATCCAGCGGGTCAGCAGGGCGGCTGCGGGGGTGCCGATCAGGCCCACCAGGCCGCCGGCGGCGCGGATCGCGGCCCAGTCGCCGCGCGGGCTGGGCAGGCCGCGCCCGATGTGGATGAGGGTGTCCAGGGCCACGATCAAAGCGGTGAAGCCGATTGAGATGCGGCCGTTGTCCTCGCGCTCCTGGGGGTGGCGCATGAGGCGGACCGCGACCACGATGAGCACCACCGGCAGGGCTTTGGACAGCACGCCGACCAGGCCGGCGGCGGCCCATTCGATGGCTTGGCCGGCCGGGCCGGACAGGCCGAACCAGCTTTGCGCGGCCACCACCAGGGCCAGGCAGATCAAGAGCAGGCCGGCTCCGTCGCGGCGGTGCTCGGGGGCGAGGCCGCGCGCCCCGGCGCCCAACCGCCTGGCGCCGGCCCCCACGCCGTGGGCCACGCCCAGCCAGGCGCCTTTGGCCGCCCGGCCCAGCGGCGCCCCCGCCCGCGCGGCGGGGGCGCCGGCGGGCCCGGGGGAGGCTTTGGTGGCGCTGCCGCCGGCTGTGCGCCCAGTTGCCCCTGGGCGGCGGGCAGGGGGCGGCGCCGCGGCGGCTTTCTTGGCGGACGTGGCCATCTCCTCCCAGCTGGCGGGTCCAGCGGCAGCGAGCGCTGCGGCCGGACAGTTCGGCGCCGCGCCGGGCGGGCCGCCCGGCCAGCACCCTTACAGGTTAGCCACCAGATCGGCCTGGGTGGCGGCGGACACACCGGCAAACGCCCATCGGGCCTGGGCCGGGCGGGCGCGGGCTGGGCGCGGGGCGGGCGCGGGGACGGGCGCGGGCTGGGCGCGGGACGGGCGCGGGGCGGGGCTCGGGCTGGGCGCGGGGACGGGCGCGGGGCGGGCGCGGGCTGGGCGCGGGCGGCGGGAGTGACCACAATGCGGACAGTTTCGTCCGAATGGCGGACTACGGGTAATAATGTCGCTAAGACAAAAACTCGCCGGGTCCCTGCCCGGCCAGAAAGGAGGTCCGCCGTGACCATCGCCCAAGACGCCCACAGCCGCTCAAAAAGACTCGACTCCCTGCCCTTCAACCGCCTCCACGGCCGGCTGCTGTGGGGCAGCGGCCTAGGCTGGGCGATGGACGCCATGGATGTCGGGCTGATCTCATTTGTGCTGGTCGCGCTGCCAGAAAGCTGGCAGGTCACCAACTCGGACAAGTCTTGGATCGCCTCCGCCGGGTTTGTCGGCATGGCGCTGGGGGCCTCCTGCGGCGGGCTCATCGCCGACCGCCTGGGGCGCCGCCAGGTCTTCGCCGGCACCCTGCTGGTCTACGGCCTGGCCACCGGCGCCTCCGCCCTGGCCTGGGGCGTGGGCGCGCTGATCGCGCTGCGCTTCGTGGTCGGTTTGGGCCTGGGCGCGGAACTGCCCGTCGCCTCAACCCTGGTCAGCGAATTCTCACCGCCCGCCATCCGCGGCCGGGTGATTGTCTGGCTGGAGGCCTTCTGGGCCGTCGGCTGGACCGCCGCCGCCCTCATCGGCTACTTCGTGGCCGCCCCCAGCGGCCCCTTCGGCGCGGCCGGCTGGCGCTGGGCGCTGATGATAGGGGCCGCGCCGGCCCTCTACGCCGTGTTCGTGCGCCGGGCGCTGCCCGAGTCGGTCCGCTTCAGCGAGGCCAAAGGCCGCTGGGCCGCCGCGGAGGCGGCCGTGCGGGCCTTCGAGCGGGCCGGCGGCATCGACCCGGCAGCGGCGCCGCAACCGGGCGGGCCGGGCGCGGCGGCTTCGGGCGGCGCGGATGGCGCGGGCGGCAAACCGGGGGGCCAGCCGGGCGCGGCGGCATCGGGC
>JAITIG010000104.1 GCA_031279575.1 Bifidobacteriaceae bacterium | reverse complement strand
CGCGCCGCCCGCGCCATCAGGCCGCCTCCCGGCCGGCCCGGCGCAGCGCCTCGCCGAACAGCTCCGGCAGCGACTCGCGCCAAGCCGCCCGGCCAATCTCGGCCAACTCGGGCGCCAGGGGGGCCAGCGCCGCCACCGCCTGGTCGTGCCAGCGGCCCAGCCAATAGGCCGCCCGGGCCATCTGCGGCGAGGGCGCCACCTCGGCGAAGGCCGTCAAAACGCCCTGCGCCAGGACCGCCTCAAGCCAGTCCAAGGCTTCCGCCCGGCCGCGCGCGGCGGCTTGGACGCGCCGGCCCACCGATTCGGGGTCCAAGGCGGCGCCATCGAACACCAGCGGGCCGCCCGGGTCCAGCAAGCCCTGCAAGCGGACCAGTTTGGCGGCCACGCCCTCGGCCGAGTCGAGCACCTCCAGCGCCTCCGGGCCGGCCGGCAGCCCCGCCACAAAGCGCACCAGGCCGGCTTCGGGCCGGCCCGCCAATCCGTCCGCCGCCTCGCGCCAGTGGACGCGCAGCTGCTCGGCCAGCTCCGGGCCGCTGCGCACCGGCGCCGAGGCCCACCCAGGCTGGTACCCCGGGCCGGGCGGCTGGCCCGGGGCCGGGCCGGGCGGCCCGGTTTGGGCCGGGGCCGGCGGCGAGGCGCCGCCCAGCCAGGCCTCGACCTGCTCATAGCCCCAGCGCTCCTGCCGCTGGTAGGCCAACAGCCCGTCGCACAGCAGCCGCCAGCGCGGGTCGGCCACCGCGGCGGTGGAGTAGGCGCCGCTCTCGCACCTGGCCCGGGCGTCGGCATCGTCTATCTCCGAGCCGTCCTCCATGGCGAACAGGCGCCGCCCGGTGTGCAACTCGTAGATGATCGCGCCCAGCGAGAACCAATCCGACTTCGGCGACGAGATCTGCTTGTACACCTCCGGGGCGGTGTAATGCCAGGTGCCTTTGAGGGTGGTGGTCAGGCGCGACATGCCCTGCTGGGCCCGGGCCAACCCGAAGTCCGCCAGCACCAGGTCCAGCGGCTGGGCGGCGCGGACCAGCACATTGGCCGGTTTCAAGTCCCGGTGGGCGATCCCCGCGCCCAAGCTGTGCAAATAGTGCAGCGCGGCCGCCATCTCCGCCAAGGCGAGGGCCAAGGTGGGCGGGGGCAGCCGCCCGCCCTGGGCCGCCACCCAGTCCCCCAGGGAGCCGAGCGGGCAGTACTCTTGCAGCTCCCAGGCGCCATCGGCGGCGTCGTGGAAGTCGACCAGGCGCACCACGTGGCGCGGGTCGGCCGCGCGCAGCAGCGCCATCGCCAGCGGATCGGGTTTGAGGCCGAGCCGGTACCACTTGAACACCACCTGCTCGCCGCTGGCCCGGTCCCGCACCAGCATCAGGTCCGCCTCGGCGCCGGCGGCGGGGAACTCGGCCAACGGCTCGTAGCGCGCCACCACCGCGGCCGGCGGGGTGTGGCGCGCCGGCGGGCCGCCGGGCCGCTCGAGCCGGGTGGGCGCGGCGCCCCGGGGGCCGCCTGGGCGCGTCTCGCGGCGAGTGCGCGCCATCAGCACCCGCCCCCCGGCCCCGCCGGCGCCCCCCGCCAGGCCTGGCGCGCGATGCCGTCCGCCGCCTGCCCCGGGGCGCCTGCGGCCGCGCTCATGAGGCGCTCCCGCCGGCGTCTTCGCGCTCGGCTTGGGCGCGGCGGCCGGCCTGGCGCCGGGTTTGGCGCCCGGCTTGGCGCCGGGCCTGGCGCTGGCCGCCGCTTTGGGCCCGCCGCCCGGCCGGGGGGGCCAGCCGGAGCAGCGGGACCTGGCCCGCCTCGCGCTCAAAGTCGAGGCTGGCGGCCACGCCCCACCGGCGCAGGGCGCCGGGCAGGGCCTTGACCTTGGCGCAGGCGGCCGCCTCGGCGGCGGCGTCGGCGGCGGGGCTGGATGGGCCCTCGGCCACCAGCCGGGTGAAGAACCGGGCGGTGGCGGCATTGACCTGCAGGCGCAGGCCGTAGCCGGGGTGGTCGGGGTGGCCGGCCACGGCCGCCACCGAATCCGGGCCCACCGCCTCGAAGCCGCCCGCCCAGGTGAAACCCAGTTCCGCCAGCGCCTCTCGCAGCGCCTCGACGGCGTAGTCGGCCGCCTCGCGCCCGGCCCAGGCCAACGCCAGGGCCTCGGCGGCGGCGCGCACCTGGGCCACCTGCTCGGCCGAGCGGGCCAGCTCCGCCTGGGCCCGGACCGCCTCGGCCGCCTCGCCGCCAAGGTGGGCAATCTGCTCGCAGGCCTGCTGCGCCAAGTCCTGCCAACCCTGGGCCCGCAGGGCCTCGGCCAGGCGGGTCTTGAGGGTCAGCAGATCGGCCTGCGCCTGCCGGGGCGCCTCGACCGCCCCCACTTTGGCCGCGAGGTCGGCCAGGCGCTCGCGGGCCGGCCCGTCGCGCACCTGGGCCACGGCCCCGGCGACCTTGGCCAGCTCGGCCTCCAGGCGGGCCCGGGCCGGGGCTGGGCGGGGCGCCGGGCGGGCCGCCGCCAGGCGCTGCTGAACCAGGTTGAGGGACTCCAGGCGGAGGGCTTGGCGGGCGCGGGCGACGGCATCGCGCAGGGTTTGCTCCCAGGCGGCCCAATCCTGCTCGGCGCCGCGCACGGGCCGGGGCTGGGCGGCCTGCGGGCCGTAGCGCTCCAACTCGGCCGCCAGGTGGTCCCAGGTGGCCAGGCGCGCCGCGCAGCGCGCCCGCCGCGCCGCCTGCTCGCGGCGCCGGCGCAGCCGCTCGGCCTCAACCCGGTACGCGTAGCCCTTGGGACCGCTCATGCCAGGCCGCCTTTGCTCTCAGGTCCGCTATCTGCCAGCGGCCTGTCCACTTGGCCGCCGCCTCCTATCCTCCCGCCCGCCCCGCCTCGCAGTCCAGCGGCGGGCCCGGGATCTGGGAGGATAGACCACCGTGAGCCACCAGCCCAGCCAGCCCAACCAGCCCAGCCCCGCCCCCAGCCACCTGCCCCCCCGGGTGCCTAACCGCCCGTCGCTGGACGGCTTGGAGGAGAAATGGGACGCCGCCTGGTCCGCCCAGGGGACCTACCGCTTCCCGGCCGGGTTGGCCCGGGAGCAGGTCTACTCCATCGACACCCCGCCGCCCACCGTCTCCGGCAGCTTGCACGTGGGGCATGTTTTCAGCTACACCCACACCGACATCGTGGCGCGCTTCAAGCGCATGCGCGGCCTGGCGGTGTTCTACCCGATGGGCTGGGACGACAACGGCCTGCCCACCGAGCGCCGGGTGCAGAACTACTACGGCGTGCGCTGCGACCCGTCGCTGCCCTACGACCCGGACTTCGCCCCGCCCCCCGGCGCCGGGGCGGCCAAGCGGACCAAGTCGGCCGAGCAGCTGCCCGTCTCGCGGCCCAATTTTGTCGAGTTGTGCCAGCGCCTGACCGCCGAGGACGAGAAGCAGTTCGAGGCCCTGTGGCGGCATTTGGGCTTGTCGGTCGACTGGTCGCAGACCTATCAGACCATCGGCCGCCACGCCCAGGCGACCTCGCAGCTGGCCTTCCTGCGCAACCTCAAACGCGGCGAGGCCTACCAGCAGCTGGCCCCCACGCTGTGGGATGTGACCTACCGCACGGCCGTCGCCCAAGCCGAGTTGGAGGACCGCGAACGCCCCGGCGCCTACCACCGCATCGGCTTCCCCCGGGTCGGCGCCGAGGGCGCGGTCTTCATCGAGACCACCCGCCCGGAGCTGCTGGCGGCCTGCGTGGCGCTGGTCGCCCACCCCGACGACGCCCGCTACCAGGCGCTGTTTGGCCAACGCGTCCGGGTGCCCCTGTTCGGCGCCGAGGTGCCGGTGGTGGCCCACCGCCTGGCCACCCCGGAAAAAGGCTCCGGCATCGCCATGGTCTGCACCTTCGGCGACCTGACCGATGTCGTGTGGTGGCGCGAGCTGCACTTGGAGACCCGGGCCATCTTGGGTTGGGACGGCCGCGTCCTGCCCGAGCCGCCGCCGGGGATCGACACGCCGCAAGGCCGCGCCGCCTACGCCGAGTTGGCGGGCCTGACGGTTTTCAGCGCCCAGCAGCGGGTGGTGGAGCTGCTGCGCCAGTCCGGCGATTTGGTGGGCGAGCCGCGGCCGATCACCCACCCGGTGAAGTTCTTCGAGCGCGGCGACAAGCCCTTGGAGATCATCCCGACCCGGCAGTGGTACTTGTCGAACGGCGGGGTGGACATGGCGGTGCGCGAGCAGCTGCTGCGGCGCGGCCGGGAGTTGGAGTGGTTCCCGGACTTCATGGGCGTCCGCTACCAGAACTGGGTGGAGGGTTTGACCAGCGATTGGCTGATCTCCCGCCAGCGCTTTTTTGGCGTCCCGTTCCCGGTCTGGTACCCGCTGGACCGGTTTGGCGCGCCGGACTACGACCACCCGATCCTGCCCGATGAGTCCGAGCTGCCGGTCGACCCGGCCTCCGAGGCGCCCCCGGGCTACGCGGCGGGCCAGCGCGGCCAGGCCGGCGGGTTCATGGCCGACCCAGATGTGATGGACACCTGGGCCACCAGTTCGCTGACCCCGCAGATCGCTGCCCACTGGCGCGACAACCCGGCCCTGTTCGCCGCCACTTTCCCCATGGACTTGCGCCCCCAGGCCCAGGACATCATCCGCACCTGGCTGTTCGCCACCGTGGTGCGAGCCCACCTGGAGCAGGCCTCGCTCCCCTTCTACAAGGCCGCCATCAGCGGTTTCATTCTGGACCCGGATCGCAAAAAGATGTCCAAGTCGGTTGGCAACGTGGTCACCCCGGCGGGGCTCTTGGACCAGCACGGCTCAGACGCGGTGCGCTACTGGGCGGCCGCCGCCCGCCTTGGCACAGACGCCGCCTTCGACCCCGGCCAGATGAAGATCGGCCGGCGCCTGGCCATCAAGCTGCTCAACGCCTAAAAGTTCGCCTTGTCCTTCCTGGCCGCCACCCCCCCGCCCGATGCCGCCGCCGGCTCCCAGCCCGGCCCCGGCGCCCAGCGGGCCCCCGGGGCGGGCCTGGAGTTGGACCCGGCGGCGGTGGCGGAGCCGGTGGACTTGGCCATGCTGGCGCAGCTCGGCCTGGTGGTGGAGCGGGCCACCGAGGCGCTGGAGGCCTATGACCACACCAAGGCCTTGGAGGCGGTCGAGGCCTTCTTCTGGACCTTCTGCGACGACTACATCGAACTGGTCAAAGCCCGCGCCAACGGCGCGGCCGGCCCGCAGGCGGCCCTCAGCGCCCAGACCGCCCTGGGCTTGGCCCTGGCCGCGCTGCTGCGCCTGCTGGCGCCGTTCCAGCCCTTCGCCACCGAGGAGGTCTGGTCCTGGTGGCACGCCCCGGGCGACTCGGTCCACCGCGCCGCCTGGCCCACCCGGGCCGAGCTGCCGGCAGGCGGCGACCCGGCGGTGCTGGCCGTGGCCGGCCGGGTGCTGAGCGAGCTGCGCCGCGTCAAATCGGAGGCCAAGGTGTCGATGCGGACCGAGATCGCCCAGGCGAGCGTGGCCGTCCCGGCGGCCTGGGCGGCCGCGGCGGCGGCGGCCCGGGCCGATGTGATGGCGGCCGGGCGGGCGGCCGAACTGGTCCTGGCGGCATCGGACGGCGAGGCGGTCCAACTGGCGCAGGCGACCTTGGCGCCGGCCGCCTGACGCCGCGCCAACCGGCCGGCCGGCCGGCGCCCGGAGCCGGGGGCGCCCGCGCGGCATGGCATGGAAACAGACTGGCGGGTATCTTTATGCGTGGCGGGCCGCCCGGCGCGCCGCCCACCGCCCACCCGCGAGCTTTGGAAGAGGCGCAACTATGACCATCAAGACCCCGATCAAGCTTGGGCTGGCCGGCTGGGCCGCCCTGGCCCTGGCCCTGGCCGGCTGCGGCGCCGTGGAAAAGGGGGACGGCTCCTCCGACGCGCCCGCCGACGGCGCGGCCGCCATCGAAACCATCAAAGAAGGCGTCCTGACCGTTTGCACCAACCCGCCCTACGCTCCCTTCGAGGACAATGCGGGCGGCCAGGTGGTCGGCTTCGACATGGACCTGACCAGCGAGATGGCCAAAGACTTGGGCCTTGAGATCGCCTTTGTCGAGGCCCCGTTCGAGTCGATCGAGTCGGCCGCCTCCTTCGACACCGGCAGCTGCGACGTGGG
Source organism: Bifidobacteriaceae bacterium (assembly GCA_031279575.1). The sequence goes on along the minus strand of JAITIG010000104.1, from coordinate 18,570 downwards.
CGCCTCGGCTTTGACCATCACCGCGGATCGGGAGGCCAAGCTGGACTTCTCCAACCCGTATTACGAGACCACCATGGGTTTGCTGGTCAAGGAGGACTCGGGCATCACCGACCTGGCCGGCCTGAAAGACAAGCCGGTCGGCGTCCAGCAGGGCACCACCGGCGAGGACTGGGCCCGGGCGCAGCCGGAATTGACCCAGATCAAGCAGTTCGAGGGCCTCGGCGACCAGGTCACAGCCCTGAAGGCGGGCGAGGTGGCAGGCATTTTCAACGACGAGCCCACACTCACCCCGTATGCCGGCGAGGGCTTCGCCGTGGTCGGCTCCTTCAACACCGGCGAGCAGTTCGGCTTCGCCGTCAAAACCGGTAACACCGCCCTGCTGGAGGCCGTCAACGCCACCTTGGAGCGCGTCAACTCCGACGGCACCTACGAGTCGCTGATCGAGAAGTGGTTCGCCACCGCCGCCGAGTAGCTTTGCGCCCGAAGCCGCACGCCCATGACCGTCGCCCGCCTGGCGTTGATCTACGCCCCGTGGTTCGCCGTCAGCCTGGCGGCGCTGGGGCTGGCTTTTAGGCCCGGCGCTTTCGCCTCCGCCAGGGCGCGCTGCCTGGTCGGGGCCTTGGGCGTGGTCGAGCTGGCCTACCCCGCGGCCGTGCTGGCGTCCCCGAACTGGTTTGTCGCCACCATCTACGTCATACCGGCGGTGCTGGCCGCCGGGTCGCTCGCCCTGCTGGCGGCCGGCCTGCGCGGTTGGCGCCGCTCGCGCCGCCCCCACCCCCCAGCGCCCGATGCCGCCGCCCCCAGCCCCAGCCCCAGGCTCAGCCCCAGCCCCAGCCCCAGCCCCAGCCTCAGCCCCAGGCTCAGGCTCAGGCCCCGGGAGCGGACCGCGTCGGTGCGCGGCGTCCAGTACGGGGTGCTGGCGGGCGCCATCGTGGTTCTGGCTTTGGCCACCGACTGGGAGCTGGTCAGCCGGCAATTGCTCACCTTGGAGGCGATCAAGGAGAACGCGCCGCGCATCCTGCCCGATTTCCTCAACACTTTGAAGTACACCTTCGGGGCCTTCGGCGTGTCGCTGTCGCTGGGCTTGGTGCTGGCCTTGATGAAGCTGTCCAGCGCGCCGCTCTACCGCGCCCTGGCCACCGGCTACATCGAGTTCTTCCGCGGCCTGCCGGCCCTGATCGTGGTCTTCGCGGTGGCCTACGGCCTGCCCCTGGCGCTGCAGATCAAAATCCCCACCGTGACCTTGAAGGCGGCCCTGGCCTTGGGCTGCGTCTCGGCCGCCTATATGGCGGAGTCGATCCGGGCGGGCATCCAGGCTGTGCCCAAAGGCCAAATCGAGGCCGCCCGCTCGCTGGGCATGTCGCACGGCGCCACCTTGCGCTCGGTGGTGATCCCGCAGGCCTTCCGGATTGTGCTGCCGCCCGTCACCAACGAGATCATCCTGCTCACCAAGGACACCTCGCTGGTCTACGTCATGGGGTTGACGGTGTACGAATACGAGCTGTCAAAACTGGCCCGCCTGGCGCTGAACGCCCCGCACGGCGGGATGACGGCGCTGTTCGCCATCTCGGCCTGCTATCTGGTTATCACGCTGCCGCTGGGGTTCTTGGTCCGGCGGATGGAAAAGGGCTTTGGAAAGGCGCTGGCATGAACCCCCCACCCAAGGCGGCCCCCCCGCCCGGCGCGCCCGTCATCGAGATCTCGGGTTTGCGCAAGTCGTTCGGCTCGCGCGAGGTCCTCAGGGGCATCGACTTGACGGTCGGGGCGGGCGACGTGGTCTGCGTCATCGGCCCCTCCGGCTCCGGCAAATCGACCTTGCTGCGCTGCGTCAACCTGCTCGAGCAGCCCTCGGCCGGCTCGATCAAACTGCTCGGCGTGGAGGTGACGGACCCGGATGTGGACATCGACCAGGTGCGCACCCACGTCGGCATGGTGTTCCAATCCTTCAACCTGTTCCCGCACAAAACGGTCATGGGCAACCTGACCTTGGCCCAGCGCCAGGTGCTGCGCCGCTCCGAGGCCGAGGCCCGGGCGGTGGCCCAGCGCAACCTGGAGCAGGTCGGCTTGGCGGACCGGGCCGAGGCCTACCCGGCGCAATTGTCCGGCGGCCAGCAGCAGCGCGTCGCCATCGCCCGGGCGCTGTCGATGGACCCGGCCATGATGCTGTTCGACGAGCCGACCTCGGCCCTGGACCCGGAATTGGTGGGGGACGTGCTGGCGGTGATGCGGGACCTGGCGCAATCCGGGATGACCATGATGGTGGTGACCCACGAGATGGCCTTCGCCCGCGATGTCGGCGACCGGGTGGTGTTCATGGACGAGGGCCTGGTGATGGAGCAGGGCCCGGCCCGCCAGGTGATTGGCGCGCCGGCCAGCCAGCGGGCCCGCATCTTTTTGCACCGGGTGCTGCACCCGAGCGACATCGGGGATTCGGACTTGGGCCAAACCGAGCCCGCCCAGGTCGGCGAGGCGGACTACCGCCCGCCCGCCTCGGGCCACGTGCCGCTGACAGTGCGGTGAGGCGGGGGGCGGGCTAGCGCTTGGCCCGGCCGCGCGCCGCCAGGCGGGTGCCCGCCCAATCCGGGCCCACCGAGTGGCTGGTGGTGGCGTGCAGCCCGGCGATGGCGGCGGCATCGGAGATCTCGGAGGCCTCGACATAGCCCGGCCGGCCCGGCTTGGGGGTCAGCACCCAGACCACGCCGCCCTCCTCCAGCGGGGTCAGCGCGTCCACGATGGTGTCGGTCAGGTCGCCGTCGCCGTAGCGCCACCAGATCAGGGCGGCGTCTGTCACGTCATCCCAGTACTCGTCGGCCAATTCGGCGCCGATGGCGTCCTCGACCGCGTCGCGCAGGTCGAAGTCGACGTCGTCGTCATAGCCGATCTCTTGGACCACTTGGCCGTTGAGCAGGCCAAGCGGGGGTGCCGCCTGGCTCCTCCCGGCGGACTTAGAGCCTTGGTCGTTGGGGGTCAGCGCGCTCATCGCGTCCAACGCTAGCCGAGGAAGCCGCGGCGCGCACATCGAGTTCCGGCCGGCCTTGGGCTCTTGGCCCTCGAATTGTGGGGTTCCCACAACCGGGGCTTAGGATTTCCCCATGGCAAGCAATCCCTCCGGGCACCCTGTGCCGTGCGCCACCACTGTCACGCGCCTGTCCTCGCACCGCGACCGCATGGTCACCCGGCTGATGAAAACCATCGACGCCGAGCACCCCTGGTACCGCGCTTTGAGCGCCCAGGACCGCTCCTGGGTGGGTTTGGTGGCCCAGGCGTCGATCGACGCGTTCATCGCCTGGTGCCGCGATCCGCTGGCCTCGGCCGCCTCGTCGCAGGAGATCTTCTCCGTCGCCCCGGCCGAATTGACCCGCACGGTCTCGCTGCACCAGACGCTGCTGCTGGTCAAGAGCGGCGTCGACGTCATCGAGCAGGCGGCGGAGGTGGTCTCGGCGCCCGGCAAAGCCAATGAGCTGCACGATGCCATCCTGCGCTATTCGCGCGAGTTCGCCTTCGCCACCGCCGAGGTTTACGCCCGCGCCGCCGAGATGCGCGGCTCGTGGGACGCGCGCCTAGAAGCGCTGGTGGTGGACTCCCTGGTGCGCGGCGACGCCGGGCCGGCCGTGCGCTCGCGCGCCGCCGCCCTGGGCTGGCGCGACCAGGGCCCGACGATTTGCGTGGTGGCCGGGCTGGACGCGCCGCTGAACCAGTCCGAGGTCCAAGATGTGCGCCACGCATTGCGCGCGGCGGTGCCGGACTCTTTGGCCGGGTTCCACTCCGACAGGGTGATCCTGCTGCTGAGCGGCCTAGAGGAGTTTGACGCGCCGATCGCCCAGCTGGCCGGGGCGCTGGGCGCGGGCCCGGTGGTGGTGGGCCCCAAGGTGGGCAGCCTGGCCGAGGTGCCCCGCTCGATCAGGGCGGCGGGGGCCGGCTTGGACGCCATCGCCGCCTGGCCCGGCGCGCCCCGGCCGGTGGCGGCCGACGACCTGCTGCCCGAGCGCCTGCTGGTGGGCGACCCGGAGGCCCGGGCCACCTTGCTGGCCAGCGTCTACGACCCGCTGGTGGCGCTGGGCCGCGACGTGGTGGGCACGCTGGCCGCCTACCTGGAGCTGGGCCGGTCCTTGGAGGGCGCCGCCCGGATCCTGTTTGTGCACGCCAACACGGTGCGCTACCGGCTGGGCAAGATCATCGACGCCTGCGGCTGGGACCCGGGCGACCCGCGCGAGGCCTATGTGCTCCAGCACGCCTTGGGGGTGGGCCGCCTGCGGGACCGGCCCAGCCGCTGTTGACCGGCGGCTGGTTTGGAGAACATCCACAAAAGCCAGCCCCCGACCCTGTGCGCGCCAGGCGGACGCCCCCAAAGCCGGACAACCCAGACTGGAAGGCGTGCGCGCGTTGGTGGCCCCTGGGCAGGGGGCGCAAAAACCGGGGATGCTGATCCCGTGGCTGGCCCTGCCCGGCGCGCGCGACCAACTTCAAGACTTCTCGCGCGCGGCTGATTTGGACCTGGTCAAGCACGGCACCGAATCTGACGCCGCCACCATCCGCGACACAGCTGTGGCCCAGCCGCTGCTGGCCGCGGCCGCCCTCATCTCCTACCAGCTGGTCGAGGAGCCCTTCGACTTGGTGGCAGGCCACTCGGTGGGCGAGTTCGCGGCCGCCGCCATCGCCGGGGCGCTCGAGCCGGTCGCGGCCATGCGGGCGGTGGCCGCCCGCGGCCGGGCCATGGCCCGCTGCGCCCGCCGGCGCCCGGGCGGCATGGCGGCCGTGCTGGGCGGCGCGCCCGATGCCGTCCTGCGCGCCATCGCCGCCGCCGGCGCCCAGGTCGCCAACTGCAACGGCCCCGGCCAGATCGTGGCCGGCGGCCCGCTCGAGGCCCTGGACCGGCTGGCCGGCGCCCCGCCGGCGCGGGCGCGGGTGGTCCGCTTAGAGGTGGCCGGCGCCTTCCACACCCCCCTGATGGCCGAGGCCGAGCACGCCCTGAGGGCCGCCCTGGCCGGCGCCAAGGTGCGCGACGCGGCGGTGCCGTTCATCTCCAACCGGGACGGCGCGGCTTTGACCAACGGCCACCTCATCGCCGAGGCCATGATCCGCCAGGTGGCGGCGCCGGTGCGGTGGGACCTGGTGCTGGAGGCCCTGGCGGCCCGAGGCGTCGAGCGCCATTTGGAGCTGGCGCCGGCCGGGGTGCTGACGGGGCTGGCCAAACGCGGCCTGCCGGGCGCCGCCCTGGAGCGCGCCGAGGCGCCGGGGGGGATGGCGTGATCGCCGCCCGCCCGGCCCGCCCAGGCGCGCGAATCCTGGCCGTCGATGGCGTGCGCGGCGCCAACTTGGTCACAAACGAGCAGGTGGCGGGGCCAATCGAGTCATCTGATGAGTGGATTCGGGCGCGCACCGGGATTGTCACGCGGGCCCGGGCGGAACCTGGCGTGACCACCTTGGACCTGGCCGAGCAGGCGGCCCGGCGGGTCATGGCGCGGGCCGGGCTGGAGGCGGGCCAAATCGACACAGTGCTGCTGGCCTCCATCACCAACCTGAGGCAGACCCCGGCCGTCGCCCCCGCCCTGGCCGAGCGCATCGGGGCGGGCGGCGCGGCCGCCTTCGACCTCAACGCCGCCTGCGCCGGCTACTGCTACGGCATCGGCCTGGCGGACAGCCTGGTGCGGTCCGGGGCGGCCACCCATGTGCTGGTGGTGGGCGCGGACAAACTGTCCGATTGGATCGACCCGGCGGACAGGACAATCTCCTTCATCCTGGCCGACGGGGCCGGGGCGGCCATCGTGGGGCCGGCCGAGCGGCCGGGCATCGGCCCCACGGTGTGGGGCTCGGACGGCTCGAAGGCGGACGCGGTGGGCCAAGACCTCGACCTGCGCCAAGCCGTGGCCCAGGGCGTGTGGCCCACCTTGCGCCAGGAGGGGCCGACAGTTTACAAGTGGGCGGTTTTCGCGATGGCGCAGGTGGCCCGCCAGGCGATCGCCGCCGCCGGGCTGCGCGCCGCCCAGGTGGACGTTTTTTTGCCCCACCAGGCCAACCTTAGAATCATCGAGCAGCAGGCCAAACGCTTGGGCCTGCGCGCAGACGCGGTGGTGGCGCAAGACATCCGCGAGACCGGCAACACCTCGGCCGCCTCGATTCCGCTGGCGACCGAGCGCCTGCTGCGGCTGAGCCCGCCGCGTCCGGGCCGGCTGGCCCTCCAACTCGGGTTTGGCGCGGGCCTGGCCTACGCCGCCCAGGTGGTGGAGTTGCCCGCCGCCTGACCACCAGCGCCAACCGGCGACAAGCACCGACAAGAAGCGAGGACAACTATGGCACTGAACCCAGACGAGATTCTGGAGGGCTTGGCCGAGATCGTGGCCGAGGAGGGCGAATTGGACGCCGCCCAGGTCACCCCCGGCAAGTCGTTCGCGGACGACCTGCTGATCGACTCTTTGACCATGATGACAATTGTCACCCTGGCTGAGGACAAGTTCGAGGTCGAGATCCCCGACGCGGCGGTCAAGGACCTGGCCACCGTCCAAGACGCCGTCGACTTCATCGCGGCCGCCGCCGCTTGAGCGCGGTGGGCACCACCGGGGCCGCCGCCCGGCAGGTCGTTGTGACCGGCTTGGGGGCGACCACCCCGCTCGGCGGCGATGTCCCCACCACCTGGGCGGCGCTGCTGGCGGGCGCCTCCGGCGCCCGCCGCCTGGACAACACCTGGGCCCAGGACTACGGCCTGGCGACCGACTTCGCGGCCACCTTGGCGGTGCCCGCCAGCCAGGTCCTGAGCCGGCTGGAGACCCGCCGGGCCGACCCATCGGCCCAATACGCCCTGATCGCGGCCCGCGAGGCGTGGGCGGACGCGGGCTTCGCGGCCGGCCCCGGCCCCGACCCGGAGCGCTTGGCGGTGGTGATAGGCAGCGGCATCGGCGGCTTGCAGACCATGTTGGACGCCTGGGACACGGTGCGCCGGCGGGGGGCGCGCCGGCTCATGCCGCTGACCGTGCCCATGCTGATGCCGAATTCGGCCGCCGCCCAAGTCGCCATCGACCTGGGCGCCCGGGGCGGGGCCCACGCGCCGGTCTCGGCTTGCGCCTCAGGGGCGGAGGCGGTGGTGCTGGGCGCGCGGCTGATCCGGGCCGGCCTGGCCGAGGTGGTGGTGGCCGGCGGCGCCGAGGCCGCCATCCACCCGCTGACCCTGGGCGCGTTCGGCAAAATGCAGGCCCTGTCGACCCGGCGGGACTCGCCCGCCACCGCCTCGCGCCCCTATTGCGCCACCCGGGACGGCTTTGTCATGGGCGAGGGGGCGGGCGCGCTGGTGCTGGAATCGGCCGCCCACGCGGCTGGGCGCGGCGCGCCGGCGCTGGCGGCGCTGGTGGGGGCGGGGGCGACATCGGACGCCTATGACGTGGCCCCGCCGGACCCGTCCGGGCAGGGCCAGCTGCGGGCCATGCGCCAGGCGCTGGCCCAGGCCGGCCCGGCGGCCCGCCTGGTGGCCCACGTCAACGCGCACGCCACCGCCACCCCGGCGGGCGACGTGATCGAGGCGCGGGCCATCCTGGAGGTGTTGGCGCAGGCGCTGGGCTCGCCGGCGGCGGCGGCCCAGGTGCCGGTCAGCGCCACCAAGTCGATGACCGGGCACCTGCTGGGGGCGGCCGGGGCGGTCGAGTCGGTTTTCTCGGTGCTGGCGCTGCGCCACCGCCTGGCCCCGCCCACCACCAACATCGAGCGGTTGGACCCCGAGGTGGGCTGCCGCGTCACCGCCGGCCAGCCGGTGGCGCTGGGCCCAGGCCCGCTGGCGGTGCTGAACAACGCCTTTGGCTTCGGCGGGCACAACATGGCTTTGGTTTTCGCCTCGCCGTGAGGCCCCGGCGCGGCGCCGCCCGGGGGGTTAGCCGACTTGGTGCAGCCAGCGGACCGGCGCGCCCGCGCCGGCGTAGCGGAACGGCTCCAACTCGTCGTCCCAGGCCTGCCCCAGGGCCAAGTCCAGCTGGCGGCGCATCGCGATCAAGTCCCCGCCGCAGTCCAAGGCGGCGCGGATGCGGTCCTCCGGCACCATGGTGTTGCCGTGGACGTCGATGACGGCGTGGAAGATGCCCAGCGAGGGCGTGTGCGACCAGCGCCCGCCATCGGTCCCGAAGGAGGGCTCCTCGCTCACCTCGTAGCGCAGGTGCTCCCAGCCGCGCAGGGCCGAGGCGAGGCGCGCGCCGGTGCCTTGCGGGCCCTGCCAGGAGTGCTCCGCCCGCAGCGTGCCGGGCGCGGCGGGCTGCTCGGTCCAATCCATCGAGACGCGCGCGCCCAAGATGTTGGCCGCCACCCATTCGACATGCGGGCTGACAGCCCGGGTCGATGAATGCACAAAGAGCACGCCGCGCGTGATCACACCAGACATCATCAGCCTCCTAGCGCTTGTCCGAGGTGCGTCTTCCCCAACGGCCTCGGACAACCTGCGACCAGGCTGCCAATGGAAACGGGTAGCGGCCGCGCGCGGCGCGCTGGCATCAATTGTGCCCTATGACCTCCCGGCGCCGCCAGTCGGGGCGGAGCGTAACGAGGTGTTTATAGGTCGCGGACAGCCGCCATCGCCTTTTTGCGGGTGGCGCGGTCGAGCCGGTCCAAGAACAAATGGCCGTCTAGATGGTCTAATTCGTGCTGCAGGCAGCGCGCCATCAGCCCGGCGCCCTCGACCATGACTTCCTCCCCCGCCAGGTTCTGCCCCACAACGCGGGCGTAGTCCGCCCGCTTGCAGGCGAACCACAGGCCCGGCACCGACAAGCAGCCCTCGTCGCCGTCTTGGCTGTCCTCGGACAGCTCGACCAGCTTGGGGTTGAGCACGTAGCCGACCTCGTCTTCGATGTTGTAGGAGAACGCGCGCAGCGACACGCCAATCTGGTTGGCCGCCAAACCGGCCCGCCCTTCTTGGTCGACAGTCTCCAGCAGGTCCTTGACCAGTGCTTCCACGCGTTCGTCGATCTTGGTGATCGGGTCGCAGGGGGTGCGCAGCACCGGGTCTCCGATGACGCGGATGTCTCTGATGGCCATGCCTCGATTATTCCACGGACCGGCGCCCCCAACCCGGCCTCAGTTTGGCGGCGCGGGCGATGTCGAAGACTCCCCCCACCGCCAGGGCGGCGCCGACCACAATCAGCAGCGGCAGCAGCCAGGCCCAAGGCCACACAATCACCACCGCCCCGGCCAGCAGCGAGACCGCGCCGAAGGCGATGGCCCAACCCCGCCCCCGGTGGCGCGGCGGCAAGACGGCCAAGGTGGCCGCCCCCTCCATCATCCAGGCGAACCCGATGATCGCCACCGTGGCCACCAGCCCGAACCCGGGGTAGCGGATGGAGGCGGCGCCGAGCGCCACCAGCAGCGCGCCCACCACCACGTTGAGCACCCGCAGGCCGGCCGCGTAGTGCGTCTCGGCCGCCCCGACCACCACCCGCGCCACCCCGCCGATGACGAAGAACACGCCCACCGCCAGCGCAAACGCGTCCAGGGACAAGGTCGGCTGGAGCAGGATGAGGCCGCCTAGGACAAGCCCCAGCGCGCCGCGGAAGACCAGCCAGGCGCGCATCCGGCCGACAAACCGGCGGCTCGGGCGCCGCCGGCGGCCGGGCGGGCCGAACCCGCCCGGCCCGAACCCGCGCGGGCCAACGCCGGGCGGCGGGCCCGGGGCGGGGCCGGGCGGGGCGCCGGGGCCGGGCCAGCCCGCCGATTCGGGCGCCGGGGCGGGCCCCCAGGCCCAGGCCTTGGACGGGTCGAACCCGCGCGCGGGTCCCTCGCCGGTGGCGGTCATTTGGTTCTCCCTTTCGCTTGCAAATCGGCCACAGCCAGCCCGTGGTCGACCCTTGGCATGGACTCGGGCCGCACCAGGTGGCGCACACCCGGCTGGGGGGCGGCCAAAGCCTCCGCCCGGCTCTCCAACTCCCTGTCGTAGCCCGTGATGCGCTCCTCGCGCTGGGCCAGGTGCTCGCCCCAACTCGGCAGCGTGTACTGCTCGATGAAGACGCGCTGGTCGGCCACGTCCTGCCACAGGTCCCAGGTGACCGCCCCGGTGCGCCGGCGCGATGAGGCCAGCGCCCGCGCCGCCCGCCTGAAGGCGGACTCGTCATCGGCCGCCACCCGGTATTCGATCTGGATCTGGACGGGGCCCGCTGAGGCCGGCACGGCGTCATCGGGCGTCGACTCCGACATCGGCTGGGTGGTGCGGTCGAGCGTGCCGGTGGCGCGGTAAAGCGGCCACAAGTGCATTGTGGCCAGGCACCCCAGGGTGATGGCGGCGGCCGCGAGCAGCGCCGCGTCGGGGCCCAGCAGGTTGCCGACAGCCCCCCAAAACAGCGCGCCAAGCCCCTGGCCGCCCATGAACACAACGTTGTAGACGGCCATCGAGCGGGCCCGCACCCAGTTCGGCAGGCTCAGCAGCATGGCGGTGTTGAGCACCGACAGGCAGCAGACCCAGCCCACCCCGGCCAGCAGCAGCACCGCCACCACCAGCCCCACCGATCCGGTCAGCGCCACCGCCACCAGGCAGGCGGAGTAGAGCAGCGTGCTCAGGGCCAAGATGGCGTTGTTCGACAACCGCCCGCGCAGGAACGGCAGCAGCAGGGCGCCGCCAACCGCGCCGCCGCCCAGCGCCCCCAGCATCAGCCCGTAGCCGCGCGAGCCAAGGTGCAGGCCGCTGTGCGCCACCACCGCCAGCAGCGCCCACAGCGCGCTGCCCGGCACCACGAACAGCGCCGCCCGCAGGGCGATGCGCCGCACCCCCGGCGCGTTGCGGACATAGCGCAGGCCGGCCGCGACGGCCGGGGCCAGGCCCACCGAGCCGCGCGAGCGGCGCTGGGTGCGCAGCAGCAAAACCGCCCCGATGACGCCCAGGAAGGTCACCGTGTTGATGGCGAACACCAGGGACGGGCCGGCCCAGGCCACCACCGCGCCGGCCAGGGCCGGCCCCACCGCCCGCGCGATGTTGATGTTGGCGCTGGACAGCGCCGAGGCGGGCAGCAGCAGGTGGCGCGGCACCAGGTCGGGTTGGATGGCCTGCCAGGCCGGGCCGCCCAGGGCGGTGCCGCAGCCCAGGGCGAAGGTCAGCATCAAAACCACGGCCGGGCCGGCGTTGCCGCTCCAGGTCAGCAGCGCCAGCAGGCCGGCCGCCAGGCACATGAAGGCGTTGGAGAACACCAGCACCCAGCGCCGGTCGAGCGAGTCCGCCAGCACCCCGGCCGGCAGCGACAGGGCGAAGACCGGGATCAGCGAGGCGGCTGAGACCAGGGCCGTCAGCAGGGCCGCGTCGCGCCCGCCGACCAGCAGCCATTGGGCGCCGACAGCCTGCATCCAGCTGCCGACGTTGGACACCAGCTGCGCGATCCACAAGGTGCGGAACAGGCCGATGCCGAGTGGCGCCAGCGGTCCGCTCCCGAGGTGTGTTGATGTCACCGCCTCAGGCTAAGATCGCCCTGGCGGCCCCGGGGCGCGCTGGCGCCGGGTCTCAGACTACGAAACGCGCCGGCGCAGGCGGCGCGCCGCCAACTCGTCGACCGGGGCGGCGGTCGGGGCGGTGGCTTGGGAGCGCTCCGAGGGGAGTTCCGCCAGCGTGCCCTCGACTTCCCGCCAAACCCGGCAGACGGCGATCCCGAACACGCCTTGGCCGCCTTGCACCAGGTCAAACATCTCGTCGGCGTTGGCGCACTCGTAGACCGAGGCGCCGTCTGACATCAGCGTCACCGTGGCCAGGTCTTCGACGCCGCGATCGCGCAGGTGCTGCACGGCGAGGCGGATCTGGTGCAGCGAGACGCCGGTGTCGAGCAGGCGTTTGACAATTTTTAGCACCAGGATGTCGCGGAAGTTGTAGAGCCGCTGGGTGCCGGAGCCGGTGGCGGGGCGCACGCTCGGCTCGACCAGGCCGGTGCGGGCCCAGTAGTCGAGTTGCCGGTAGGTGATGCCGGCGGCGCGGCAGGCGGTGGGGCCGCGGAAGCCGACCGCCTCGTCGGTGACGCGCTCGCCGAACAGCAAGCCCTGGCGTCCCACCGGCCCGCCGCCTGTTGTGGCCATCCGCGTCACCGTCTCCCTCGCTCTTGCGCCGGTCCCCGCCCCGGGGCCCTCCCCGGGGCCGCGCCGGCCTCCACTGTTTGACGCTAGGCCCATCCCCCAGTTTGGTCAACGCGCCACGCCGGTCCGCCCGCCACAAACCTAAACCTCAACCTGAACTTCACCCCCACCCCGGCCCCCGTCACGGGCAGTCTTCAGCCGGCCCCTCGCCCAACAACTCGAGGAACTTGAGCCAGATGCCATCGGCTATGTCCAAGTAGCCCATCTCCTCGGCCTGGCGCGCGACTTGGTCGCCCCTCTCCCCGGGCATGAGCACCTGCTGCCCAGGCAGGGGCCGGGCCGCCTTGACGCTGGCGACCAGTTCGCTGGCGCGCGCCATATACTCCTGGCGCCCGCTGAGCAAGCCTGGGTCCAGCGCCAGCGCGAGGAAGCCCTGCCCGCCTGCGCCAGCTGCGCCCGGGAAAGCGGCCAGAGCGAAGGGGCCTCCCAGCAGTTGCACAGCCAGCGAGAGCCCATAGCCGCGGTGCCCCCCGAAGGGAGTCACCGCGCCGCCGGCCCCTCCGGCTCCCGCTTCGGCGCCAAGCACGGCTGCCGGGTCGGTGGTCGGCTGGCCAGCGCCGTCAAAGGCCATGCCCTCCGGCAGGGGTTCGCCTCGCAGCCAGTGCTCGATGACGCCGAAGCGGGCCATCGCGGCGGTGGCGGTGTCGAAGACCACCACCCCGCCGTCGTAGGGAAACGCGTAAGCCAGCGGATTGGTGCCGAGCCGCGGCTCAGCCGAGCCGGTTGGCGCGACGGCGCGCAAGGCGCCGGTGCCGACGGCGATGAACCCGATCAAGCCCGCCTCGGCGATCCGCCTGGCGTAGTAGCCGATGGCGCCGGAAGAGCCCAGCGAGTCATTCGCCGCCACCAGGCCGATGCCGCGCTCGGCCGCCATCCGGGCCGCGAGGTCGGCCGCTTTGGCCGCCGTCACCATGGCCTGCCCGCCCGTCAGCAAAGCGCTCAGATCGCCCTGCTTGACGACGGCGAAAGGCGCCGCCTGGCCAGCCCGGGGGACGCCCCCTGTGGCGAGTTTGGCGAGCCCTTGGTTGTTGCCGCGCAGCTGGGCGTAGATCAGCACGTCGACGATGACACCGGCTTCCCCCTCTGGGTAGCCGAGCTGGCGGACGGCGCGCCGCACTTTGGCGCGCAAGTCGTCGATTGCGACTCTCACTGGGCCTCCTTCGGGCACCGACAGGTTCGACGGGGCGACTCAAGCCGGGCGGCCCGGGTCGTCGCGGACCTCGTTGAGGTAGTTGTAGATGGTGTAGCGGGTCACCGCCAGCGCTTCAGCTGCGATCTCGGCGGCCTCGCGGACAATGAAGAACCCGCGTTGGTCCAGCTCGGCCACGACGCGTAGCTTGTGCGCCTTGGTCATGGCTGCCACCGGCCGGCCAACCGAGGCGATTGAGCGCTGCAGGATGTCGTCGGTCAGGGAAACCAGATTGTCGTAGAAGACCTCGTTCTCCGGCGGGTGGTCCGCCTGCGGCCAAGGGCCAACTGCCGCCTCGAACAGCGACCGGATTTGCAACGCCTCGGTGACGTCGGTGTTCATGCACAGCGCCGCGACCGGGAAGGCGGCGGCACCGTACAGGAAGATGGTCGACGAGCGGCAAACCACCCCGCCTGGCATCTCGGTCCGATAGTTGAACCAATGGGGTGGCGGCTCGCTGGCCGACATCGTGGTCAGGCCGAGGCTGGTCGAGGGAGAGCCCACCCGCCGCCCGCTGATGGACTGCGCTATAGCCACGATTGAGCCAGGCAGCTTCGACAAATCGTGCAAGACGACTTCGGTCTTGGGGCCGAGAGCCTTGGCCAGAGGCTCGACGATCGGGCTGAACTGGGCGACGACTTTTACGGCCTCTGCCTGGTAATCCTCATCGTTAAGCCAAGGCGGCTGGAGCGAGAGGTCGGCGGGACGGCCTTGGGCGGGGATGGGGCGCGGCCCCTGTTTGTTCATTCAAACTCCAGCTTCTTGTAACGTTTGTGTAAAAAAGCTCAACAACATGTTTACATCGCTCCGCAAGGAACTTTACCTTAGGCGTCAACCCCGCAGTCCAATCCCACCCACTGGAGGAACCATGCCGCAAGTCTTGGGAGAGTACATCGATCGCCTTGCCACCGTCGAGATGCGCCCGGCCTCGGGCAACTTGCCCCGCGGCGCCATGCACCGCCTCTATGGCGCCGTGCGCCGCAAGTACGGCGAGCCCTTGGTCACCCGGGCGGTGCGGGCGTTCGCCGAGGCGGCAGAGCCGGGCGCAAACGTTGTCATACTGACCGGGGCCGGAGGCCCGCCCGTGCTGCCGCATTCCGAGGTTGACGGCATCCCGGGCGCCGTCGCCCTGGCCCGCGCCTTGCACTTCGGGTTCGGGCTCGAAGTCACCATCCTCTCGGAGGCCCGCGCTGAGCCACCCATCCGCGCCACCGTGCGAGCTGCCGGGATGAACTACCGGCGGCCGGGCCAACCAGCTCAAGCCCACGCCGTGACTTTCGAGGTCAGCCCCATCGACCGCGCCGAGGCCGCGGCCCACGCCGAGGACCTGATGGGCCGGCTCGACCCCGCGATCATGATCGCCATCGAGAAACTCGCGCCCAACGCCAAAGGCATCATCCACGGCGCCACGGGCATCGACTACGACGCCCTCCACACAAAACCCGACGAGTACTTCTCGCGTGCCGCCGCGAAGGGGATCCTCACATTCGGTATCGGCGATGGCGGCAACGAGGCCGGCTTCGGCGTCGTGGCGGAAGAGATCCGCGACATCATGCCGGCCGGCCGCAAGTGCCAGTGCGGCTGCGGCGGGGGCTCGACCACGGTGCTGGCAACCGACGAGTTCTTGGTCGCGGCGATATCCGATTGGGGCGGCTACGCGGTCGGGGCCATGACCGCCTTCATGACCGGCGCGCAGCGGGCCATGCTGACACCGTCCGACCTTGACCGCATGCTCCGCGCGTGCATCGACGCCGGCGCCCTCGACGGCGCCTTCGGCACGCCCGAGATCGCCGATGACGGCGTGCCGCTGCCGGGCCAGCTGGCTTACGTCCAAATGCTCAACACCCTTGTCGAAGTAGCCCAATCCACGCTCGACTCGCCCGGCCATTGAAAGGAAAACCCACCATGAAGACTTCCACCAAGACACGCCTGACCGCTTGGATCGCGTTGGCCCCCCTCGCGCTGGCGGCCGCAGCCTGCGGCGACGGGGTGGTGGCCGACCCGGCGGACAAGACCGGGACAACCGCCACCGCGCAAGACCTGGCCTTCTCGGTCTTCGCGCCCGAAGGGTCTTCGCTGTCGCAAACTCTGAAGTCCTGGGCCGACTCGGTCACCGAGGCGACCGACGGCGCGATCACCTTCACGTTCCATTGGAACGCCGCCTTGCTGGCCGCAGACGACACCCTGCAGGGCACCGGCGACGGGCGCGCCGACATCGGCTTTGTTGGCGCGCTGTACTACGAGAGCCAGCTGCCGTTCACCTCGATCACGGGAGTGCCGTACCTCGCCCCCAACGCCAAAGCCGCCATGCTCTCCCTGCGGGACATGTACGAGTCATCGTCCGAGATGAAGGCCGAATACGCGCGCAACAACGTTGTGCCTCTGTTCTTCCTGCCGGCCCGAGACGCGCTTCTGGGCGCCAAAGACAAGCCCATCTCGTCGATCGGCGATCTCAAAGGCAGGTCCATCCGGGCCGCCGGATCCTTTTCGGTCACCCTGGCCGAGGTCGGCGCCAACCCAGTCTCGATCGTGTTCAACGAACTCTACGAATCCCTCCAACGCGGAGTGGTCGACTCGTACTCGGGAATTCTGCTCGACTCGATCGAGGTGGCCGCGCTCTACGAGGTCGCGCCATACGTCGCCAATCCACGCCAAGGACTGCTGTCGACCTACCCCGTCTCGATCAACGCCGACACCTGGGACGGCCTGAGCGAGGATGTCAAGAAGATCATGCAAGACAAAGCCGCTGACGCCATCGACGCCTATTTTGGTTTCGAGGCGGCCGCCTACGCGTCTGCCTGCGATACCATCGCAGCGGCCGGCGGCACGGTCAGCGTCTGGGGCGACACCGAACGCCAGGCCTGGGCCGACGTGCTCGGCGACGACCTGCTGCAAGCTTGGCGCGAGCGCGTCGGCGGCGGCGATGCGGCCACAGCCTTCGAACGGGCCTATGTGGACGCTATGAGCGCCTACGACCAAGAATTCGGCCTGCCAACTGACGGCGTCGCCGAATGCGCGGCTCGCTTCTGAGTGTTCCAACAGGGCGCGAGGGGGACTCACGGTGAGCTTGACTGCCTGCCTGGTCTTCCTGGGCGTCCTAGTGCTCCTCGTCGCCTTGATCCTGCTCGGCGTGCCGATCGCCTTCGCCCTGATCGGCGCGTCGACCATCGGGCTGACTGTCGCCTCGGGCGCGGGGATGTCGCAGAGCGCGCTGGGCGGCGCGGTCTTCAACGCGACGGCAGACTACGCCTTGGCCGTGGTCCCCTTGTTCGTGTTGATGGGGACCTTCGCCCAGAGGGCCGGCATCGCCGGCGACTTGTTCGACCTTATCGAGCACCATCTTCGCCGGTTGCCGGGCAGCCTCGCGATAGCCGGGATCTTCGCTTGCGCCGGCTTCGCGGCAATCACCGGATCGAGCGTTGCCACCGTGGCCTCGGTCGGCAAGGCCACCATCGAGGAGATGGTGGCCCATGGATACAACAAGCGCTTCGGCGCCGGGGCGATCGCCATCGCCGGGACGCTTGGCATCATGATCCCGCCGAGCGTGGCTATGGTGCTCTACGGCGTTGTCACCGGCACGTCGATTGGCAAACTCCTCATCGCGGGCATTATCCCCGGGATCATCTCCGCCGTCCTCTACAGTGCGATCGCGGTGGTCCTGGCCGTGCGCAACCCGGCTCTGGTGGGTCGCGAACGGCGCGACCGCTGGTCCGGCCAGGCCAGGGGAACAACCGGCCGGGCCGCCTTCGACCGGCGCAAATACCTCTCTCTCATCAAAGTGCTGGCCCTCTTCGGTGTCGTAGTGGTGGGCATGTACACCGGGCTCTACACAGCCACAGAGGCGGGGGGAATCGGGGCGCTGGCCGCCCTGGTGATCCTGCTGGCCTCACGGCGCAAGAGCGGCGAGACCCGCCTGCGAGCTGTCGTCACCTCTTTGGTCGAGTCGGCCAGCCTGACCAGCGCGGTCTTCCTGATCGTGGTCGGCGGAGCGATGCTGACCTTTTTGATGGTGCGGCTCGGGGTCCCCAGCGCCTTCGCCGTCTGGGCGGCGGGCCTGCCCGTCCCCGGTTGGATCCTCGTCCTGGTTGTCCTGGCCGCGATGGTGCCACTGGGCATGATCTTGGATTCGGTGTCGATTGTGCTGGTCTTTGTGCCGGTGGTGTTTCCCGTCATCGACGCCATCGGCTACGACCCGATCGTGTTCGGAGTCTTGGCCGTCAAGCTGATCGAGATCGGCATGGTGACCCCGCCGGTCGGGATGAACGCCTTCGTCATCGGATCTAGCGTTCCCGGGGTCAAAGCCGAAGACGCGTTCCGGGGCGTGCTGCCGTTCCTGGCGGCGGATCTCGTTTTCGTGGCCTTAATCATGCTTTTCCCCGACATTGTTCTCTTCCTCCCAGATCGGATGATGTGATAGCGGTGACAGTGAGAGTCCTGAGCCTGGCCAGACGCGCCTGCCACGGCGCCAGCGGCATCCTGGGCGTCCTCGCGTCGACTCTGACCATGGCCATCATGGCGGCGATAGTGGTCGACGTGACTGTCCGAGTCAGTTCGGGGGCCTCGGTCCCCGGGCTGTACGAGTTGGTCGAGTTGTCAGTCGCGGCGGCTGTCTTTCTGGGCTTGCCAGCGACCCAGCGGGACGATGCCATGATCCAGGTGAAACTCCTGACCGAGCGGCTGGCTCCGCGTCCCCGACGGGCCGTCAAGATAGTGGCGGAGGGCTTCTCTTTGGCGGTTTGCCTGGCGCTGGCAGCGGCCGCATTCCACAGCTTCTTCGCCGCGCTGGCGGTGCACGAGGCGAGAATCGGCCTCATCATCGCGCCGACTTGGCCGAGCCGCCTGGCCATCGCGCTGGGCCTGGTTGTCCTGTCCGGCGAGTTGCTGATCTCCTTGGCGAAAACCGCGACAGCCGGGCGGCGGGCGGGCGCGGCGGACCGCCAGGAGCCTGAGGCCTGACACCGCGCGCGGCTCTCGGGGGCAACTGCTTCACGGCCTGCGCTGGCCCGAGGTGGTTTGACACGGCCGCGAAGGCATCCCCGTGCCCCAATGCGGCGTCGTCTGGGTGTTGGCTGGGGCGGGGTTTACGCGGGGGTGTGGTGGCGGACTAGGGAGGCGTGCAGGGCGATCATCGCCTCGGCGCACTCTTGGGCCACGGCCGCGGCCTGCTCCGCCCCGGCCGAGCCGGGGCCGCGGGCGGCCGCGGCCGCCCAGGCGGCCCAATCGGCCGCCGTCAATGCGGCGTTGTAAAGCGGCCGCCGGTGGCGCCAAACCCCGCCGGGGGCGGCCCACGCCCCCCCCCCCGCGACAGCCCC
>JAITIG010000016.1 GCA_031279575.1 Bifidobacteriaceae bacterium | reverse complement strand
CGGTGGGGGCTTGGCCGGTGGGCGCCTGGCTGGGCGGCGCTTGGTTGGGGCGTGCCTGGCCGGTGGGGGCTTGGCCGGTGGGGACTTGGTCGGTGGGCGCCTGGCTGGGGCGTGCCTGGTCGCTGCCGGCCTGGCCGGGGGCGCCGAACTGGCGGTCAGTCTCTGCCATAGCGCGCCTCCGCCAGCCAGAAATAAACGTAACCGAGCAGCAAGGCGGCCACCGAATAGCCCGCCCCAAGCGCCCAGTGGAACGGTCCGGCCTGGACCTCGGGCAGGATGGCGGAGCGGGACAAGGTCAGGTAGAGCGCGAACGGCTCGTAGATGGCGACCTGGCCCAAGGCGCCGAAGCCCGCCGCCAGCGCCTCCAAGGAGAAGAACACCCCGGCGCAGTAGCGCGCCATCTGGGTCAGGATGGGGACCAGGTTGCCGAGGTCCGGCGTGGCGGAGACAACCCGGGCCAAGAAGAATCCGACCCCCAGCACAAACATGTAGACCAGGGCGATGGCCGGGGCCAGCAGCAGCCAGGACCAGGTCGGCATGTGGCCCTTGACCAGCACAATCACCAGCATTATGAGCATGGCCGGCCACATCATGATGAGTTCGGTCAGGGTCACCGAGATCGGCAGGACGGCCCGGGGGAACTCCAGCGCCCGGACCAGCTTGACCTTCGAGGCGATGGCGCGGCCGCCGTTGTTCAGCCCCGAGGCCATGAACTCGAACAGGAACGTGCCAATCACCAGATAGGACAGGAAATCCGCGATGCCCTGCCGGGCGCCGGTGATGACCAGGCCAAAAATAACGTAGAAGACCGCCACCTGGAGCAGCGGTTTCAACACCCCCCAGAGTTGGCCCAGATAGGAGCCCTGGTTCTTGCCGTAGGCGTCTGAGGTGGCGAGCTCCCAGGTGAAATCGCGCCGCCGCCACAGCGAGACGGTGTAGGGCCAGAGCCTCGGCCGCGCCCCCAGCTTGCGCAGTCCGTGGCGGGCGGCCAGGGCGGCCGCCTCGGCGGACGGCAGCGGACGCGGCCGCGCGGTGGGTGATCGCACCGGTCCAGGTTACTAACAGGTGGCCCCGACTGCGGCCCCAGGGCGGACCAGCGTCTAGGCTTGGGTGCTGTGTTCCGCCTCGATCACGTTGTGCGCGATTACCCTTGGGGGTCGTCCGATCAGATTCCCCGACTGCTGGGGCTGCCGCCGGCGGCCGGCCCGGTGGCTGAGATTTGGCTTGGGGCGCACCGTGTGGCCTCGGCCAGCGTGGCCCGCGACGAGGATGACGCCGGCGCCTCGCTGCTCGATGTGATCGCCCGCAACCCCCTCGATGCCTGCGGCCCGGAGGCCGGCGGCGAGCTCCCGTTCCTGCTCAAGCTGTTGGGCGTGGCCCAGCCGTTGTCGCTCCAGGTCCACCCCGGCGCGGAGCAGGCGCGGGCTGGTTTTGCCCGCGAGGAGGCCGCCGGGGTGGCGCTGACGGCCCCCGATAGGACCTACAAGGACCCCAACGCGAAGGTCGAGATGGTCTACGCCTTGGAGTCTTTCGATATCTTGGCCGGTTTCCGCAGCCCGGACGAGTCCCGCCGCGCGCTCGAGCCGTTGGCTGGGACTTCCGCGACGGCATCGGTCATGGCTCAGGCGCTGCGCGAGGGCGGCCGGAGCGGTCTGCGGGCCTGTCTCGAGGCGGTGCTGACGACGGAATTGGGCGGCCAGGCGGCGGTCTTGGAGTTCACGGCGGCCTGCCGGCGGCAGTTGGCGGCGCCGGGCGATGATCCGTCGCCCTACGCCACCCCGGTGGCCTTGGCCCGGCGCTATCCGGGCGACCGGTCGCTGCCGGTGGTCGCGCTGATGAACCACGTCACCTTGGCGCCGGGCGAGGCCCTGTTCATCCCGGCCGGCACCCTCCACACCTATCTGCGCGGGCTGGCGCTGGAGTTGCTGAGCGCCTCCGACAACGTCATCCGAGTGGGCCTGACGTCCAAGCACGTCGACCCGGAGACGGCTTTTGAGACCATCGACACGAGCGCTCCGGGTCCCGTTCGCCCCGCCGTTTCCAAGCACGATGGCGTCCGGCTGCTGCGTCCGCCGACCGACCGCTTCCAATTGGCGGACGTCCGGGTGGGCGGCGCGGTGACTCTGCCGCTGGCGGGGCCCAGGGTGGCCCTGGTCTTGGAGGGCCAGGCGACGGCTTTCACTAATCTGGGCTCTTTGCATTTGAGCCGGGGCCACTCGCTGTTCGCGATGGCCTCCGAGGGGGATTTGACCTTGCGCGGCAAGGCCCGGGTGGTGGTGGCGGCGCCAGGCGACCGGCCGCGTCCGCCGGCCCCGGCTGTTGAAGCCGGTCTTTAACGGATCTATTACGGTCCGTATCGCGGGCCTGGTGTGGCTAAAGGGGCTGAAGTGGGATCTGACGGCGCGGACGGGACCAGCGCGCGAGATTGTTGGGGCCTGGACTTGCGCCGGGTGACAAACGTGTAATTACATTGACGCAACTAATTTCGGCGGGACCGGCGGGTGTTAGGAGACGAAACGTGTGGAATGTGCTAAAAGAGGGCGCGCTGACATTGGAGTCCGGCATGATTGATCCTCGGGCCGGCGTGCTTAGCCTCTTTGGGCCGCCGGACGATTCCGGCCCACTGGCTTGGCAGCGCCGGGCGCTCTGCGCCCAGACCGACCCAGAGGCGTTCTTCCCCGAGAAGGGCGGCTCGACGCGTGAGGCCAAGATGGTCTGCTGCTCCTGCGAGGTCCGCGCCGACTGCCTGGCTTACGCCTTGGAGAACGACGAGCGGTTCGGCATCTGGGGCGGCTGCTCCGAGCGCGAGCGGCGCAAGCTGAAGCAGCGCAGGTCTATTTGACGGTGACGGCGCATCCCATTTCCCTCACGGTGACGGCGGTTGTTGTCACCTACGGCCGCTCGCAGCACCTGCCCAGCGCCCTGGTCGCCTTGGCCAACCAAACCGCCCTGCCGTCCGCCGTGGTCCTAGTCGACGCCGGCGCCACAGCCGATCCGGCGGTGGCTGAGATGGCCGTGGCCTGCGGCATCCCCCGGGACATCCTGACCGTGGTCCACGCCGTTAGAGCCAAGAACTTCGGCCAGGCCGTCGCCGCCGGGCTGCGCGGCCGCCAGCCCGACGCGGTCCTGTGGCTTCTGCACGACGACTGCTACCCCGAGCCGGACTGCCTGGCCCGCCTGGTCTCAGCTTTGGAAATGGCCCCCTCAGTCGGTGTGGTGGGACCCAAGCAGGTGCGGGCGGACGAGCCGTCGCGGCTGGGCGAAGTCGGCGTGGCGACCACGCCGCTCGGCCGCCGGGTCGCCTACGGGCACGATGGCGAGTTGGACCAAGGCCAGTTCGACGCCCTCGAGGACGTCCTCAGCGTGGGCGCGGCCGGGATGGCCATCAAAGCCGAAGTCTGGCGCGCCCTGGGCGGCCTGGCGCCCGCCCTGGGGCCGTTTCGGGACGGCCTCGAGTTCTGCCGCCGGGCGCGCTTGGCCGGGCACCGGGTGGTGGTCGAGCCGGCCGCGCGGATGGCCCACGAACAGGCGACCTACCGCGGCCTGCGGGCCGGCGGCCGCTCCCAGCCATCAATCAAACGATCCTTCCGGGCGCGCCGCCGGGCCTGGGTCTTCACCCTGCTGGCGGATTGCTCCTTCGCGGCGCTGCTGCCCCTGGCCGGGCTGGCGGCGGCCTTGGGCTTGGCCCGGTTCGCCTGGCGGATCGCCTCGAAGCAGTTCCGCCTGGCGGTCGACGAGTTGGCCGCGCCGCTGTCGGTCTTCGCGCGGCCGGACGCCCTGGCCCGGGCGCGCTATGTCTCCAGCCGCACCCGCCGCGCCCCCCGGCGGTCGTTGCGGCCGCTGCTGATCAGCCCTGGCGAAGCGCGGGCGGCGCGGCGCGACCGGCGCGTCAGCCAAGCGGAGTTGCGCCGCCAAGCCCTCTCGCCGACAGAAATCGAGGCCGCCGAGCTCAAGGTCTTGGCCTCGCAGCGCCGCCGCGCCGCCAGCGGCGTCGGCCTGGTCGCGGCGGCGGTGATCGAGGCCGCCCTCTACCGGCTGGTGGGGCCGGGGGCGGCGGTCGGCGGCGCCCTGGGTTTGCAGGATCTATCTGTCATCGACCTGCTGCGCCGGGCCGCCGGGGGCTGGCAGCAAACCGGCTTGGGCGAGGCCGGGCCAGGCGATCCGTTCGCGGCGGTGCTGGCGCTGGCGACCTTGGGCGCCTTCGGCAACGGCGCCCTGGCCATCAAGGGCATTCTGATCGGCGCGCCGGTGCTGGCGGTGGTCGGGGCCTGGTTCGCGGCCGGGGCCGCCTCGCGGTCGGTTTGGATCAGAGCTTGGGTGGCGCTGGCCTGGCTGGCCGCGCCGTCGCTCTGGACGGCGGTGGGGGAGGGCCGGCTGGGCGCGGCCGTGGCCCACGCCGCGCTGCCGTGGGCGCTGCTGGGGGCCGCCCGGGCCGTTGGCGCCAACCGCCTCGACGTCCGCCCAGCCGTCCTGGCGCCGGACCAGCTAGAGTTGCGGCAGCCTGGCTCGACGGCGGCGGCGGCGG
>JAITIG010000101.1 GCA_031279575.1 Bifidobacteriaceae bacterium | reverse complement strand
AGACGCCGACGCGCCCCGCCCCGCCCCTGACCAGCCCAGCCGCCGACGCGCCCCGCCCCTGACCAGCCCAGACGCCGGCGCGCCCCGCCCCTGACCAGCCCAGACGCCATCGTCGGTTTCAGCGCCCCTCCCCAAATCGGACCATCGCGGCCAAATCGCGCGCGATGGTCCGATCCGCATCCCCCCGCCCCCGCCAACTCGCCCGCCCCAACCCCCTGACCAGCCCAGACGCCATCGTCGGTTTCAGCGCCCCACCCCAAATCGGACCATCGCGGCCAAATCGCGCGCGCTGGGCCGATCCGGATCCCCCGCCGCTGAGTCGGGGCGGGGGCGGCGGCGGGCGGGCGGCGCCAAGTCCACAGAACTCCCGCCAACGGCGAGAAGTGTGGGGTTACGCGACCCCGCCACCGAGGCGTCCGGCCGCCCGCCGCGGCGGGCTCTGCGTCTACGCAGGTCAGCGGGCCGCGTCGGCTTGGCCGGGCGGGGGCCGGGCTGGGCGGGGCGGCGCCAAGTCCACAGAACTCCCGCCAACGGGGAGAAGTGTGGGGTTGCGCGACCCCACCGCCCGGCCAATCGGCCGCCCTCCCAGGCGGGATGCGCGTTCGCGCAGGTCAGCGGGCCGCGTCGGCTTGGCGGGGCGGGGGCCGGGCTGGGCGGGGCGGCGCCAAGTCCACAGAACTCCCGCCAACGGGGAGAAGTGTGGGGTTGCGCGACACCGCCACCGCGCCGCCCGGCGGCCCGCCGCGGCGGGCTCCGCGTTCGCGCAGGTCAGCGGGCCGCGCAGGCTTGGGCGGGCGGGGGACGCGGCGGGCGGGCGGCGCCAAGTCCACAGAACTCCCGCCAACGGCGAGAAGTGTGGGGTTACGCGACCCCGCCACCGAGGCGTCCGGCCGCCCGCTGCGGCGGGCTCTGCGTCTACGCAGGTCAGCGGGCCGCGTCGGCTTGGCCGGGCGGGGGCCGGGCTGGGCGGGGCGGCGCCAAGTCCACAGAACTCCCGCCGGCGGGGAGAAGTGTGGGGGTGCGCGACCCCACCGCCCGGCCAGCCGGCGGCCAGCCGCGGCGGGCTCCGCGTTTCCGCAGGTCAGCGGGGCGTGGGGCGGTGAGGTTGGGGGTTACCAGCAGCCGAGTTCTTGCAATACGAAGCGGTCGCCGAGCCCGAGTTGGAGGGTCTTCGACGCGTCGGTGTACGGGGCCATCACCTCGGCCCCTTCCTTGGCCTCGGAGGCGTGGCCCGCGCCCAGGGCGTGCATCACCTCGTGCAGCAACACCAGCCGGCCCGCGTCGGTGCTGGGCAGGTATTCCGGCATGTCGGTGCGGATCACCACGATCCCGCTGAGGATCCGCTCGTCGTTGTAGGCCGGCCCGCCGCGGCCGATCACATCTGTCTCCAACTCGATGCCGAGCACGTCGACCGCCTCGCCCGGCAGCCGGTAGAAGATCACGATGTCGCCGGGCCGGGTGCCGCTCAGCCCCGCTTCCGGCGCAGCGACCTCGAGCGGCAGCGCGGAGGCCTGCTCGGCGGTTTCCGCCACCCATTCCAGGCTTTCCTCGGCGCCCGCCGGGTACGGCTCGGCCAGGACCAGCGGGATGTCGGTGTCGCAGGTCCAAGTCGGGATCCGGGTGCCCAGCGAGGTGGTGAGGAAGGAGTAGTCGACGCCTTCCTCCACCTGCCAGGGCTCAACCCATTCGGCCGGGCGCTGCGGCGTGTCGGCGTCGGCACCGGCTGGGTCGGCTGGGCTGGCCGGGTCGGCTGGGTCGGCCGGGTCTGCGTCTGGCCCGTCCGGCCCGGGCGGCGCCTGGGTGGCGGATGGCCCCGGCGCGGGGGCCGCGCCGCCGCCCGGCCCGCCGCTTCCCGCGGCCGGCAGCGCGAAGGCCGCCGCCACCACCGCGGCCGCCGCCACCAGCGCCACCAGCCACCGCCCGGCCACCAGCCCGGGGTGGTCCCCGCCCAGACCCCCGGCCCGCCGGCGCTCGGCGCCGCGCCCCAGGCGGCCGCGTCCTGCGAGCCCGTTGTCCAACCCGATCACGCCGGGGGGGTCAACCCACGCCGGGTCGGTCGGCTCAAGTGGAACCGTCAAGGCGGCCACCTCCTAACTGTTTCAGCGGCGGCGAACCGCCCAGACGTCATCGGCCATCACGGGCGCCCGCGGCGAATCCCGGCCACCCACCCCCACCATGCTCCCGCCAACCCCCGCCCCCTGCCAACCCCCCGTTTACCCCTCGCCCTCCAACCGCTCAATGGCAGCGCGCGTCATGGCGGCCAAAGGCTCGTCCCCCCGGAGCGCGGTTACCAGGTTGGGCAGGAGTTCCCGGCGTGCCGCCTGCCGCACGGGCCCGGGCGCCGTAGTTTCGGTGGGCTGCGGTCTGGCCGGCCGTCGACGGTCAAGCCGCTGGGGCGCCAACACGGCCGCGCAGCTAGCCCCCGCCCTCCAGCTCACCCTCCAGGCGCTCGATTGCGGAGCGCGTCCTGGCGACCAAGTGGCTGTCCTCTCCGAACGCAGCCACCTGGTCCGGGAGAAGCTCCCGAAGAAGGCACAATGCCCCGTCCGGATCGCCGGTGATCTCGGTGAGACTGGCTATATTGACACGTATGGCCAAGGTGTTGTAGTTGAGGGGGTCGAGCGCTTTGGTCTGGTCGGGCAAGAGCTTCTGGTAGAGGTGTAGCGCCTCCTGCGAGTGGCCGGTCTCACTCGTGTAGTAGGCGATCCCCGCGCGCGTTTTGAGGGTTTGGGGGTCGAGGGGGCCGAGCGCTTTGGCCTGGTCGGGCAAGAGCT
>JAITIG010000218.1 GCA_031279575.1 Bifidobacteriaceae bacterium | reverse complement strand
CCACCCCCAACCCGCGATTCATGGGGGGGCCTGGTTTTCAGCCGTGTGCACAACGGCCCGGCCGATGCCGCCGACCCGGCCGGCGGCATCGTCCCTGGTCAGGGCGTTGGCGGCGGTGGCGGCTGCGGCTAGCCGGTGGTCAAACTGCCTGTAACGGCGGGTTTGGGCTCGTTATAGGCAGTTTGACCACGCCCCGGCCGATGCCGCCGACCCGGCCGGCGGCATCGTCCCTGGTCAGGGCGTTGGCGGCGGGGCCGGGCCGGGCGGGCCTGTGGTCAAACTGCCTGTAACGGCGGGTTTGGGCTCGTTATAGGCAGTTTGACCACGCTCCGGCCGGGGACGCCGTCCCGGCTGACGGCGTCGGCGGGGATTGGAGGGGGTGGGAGGGGTGCGATGGCGGGTGGGAGGCGCTTGACAGGGGCGTAAATGTCAGGACATAATGACTTGGTACCAAGGTCTGCGGGCGGGCCGGGGGCCAAAGGCCTAGACAGACCGGCACGGACCGGGGCCAGGGCACGGACCAGGACGGGGGCACCGACCAGGGTCAGGGCACCGACCTGGGCCAGGGCCTGGGCGCGGACCAGGGCCAGGGCACGGACCAGGACGAGGGCACCGACCAGGGCCAGGGCCCCGACCAGGGCCAGGGCCTGGGCGCGGACCAGGGCCAGGGCACGGACCAGGACGAGGGCACCGACCAGGGCCAGGGCACCGACCAGGGCCAGGGCACCGACCTGGGCCAGGGCACCGACCTGGACCGGGACACGGACCAGGGCCAAGGCCAGGGCACGGACCAGGGCCATGGGACGGACTAGGGCCGGGACACGGACCAGGACGAGGGCACCGACCAGGGCCAGGGCGCCGACCAGGGCCAGGGTCAGGGCACCGACCAGGGCCAGGGTCAGGGCACGGACCAGGACCGGGACACGGACCAGGATCAGCGGCCAACACGGCCGGAAGTTAGCAGGGGCGGGGAGCGAACATGGCCAACTGGCACTACCCGAGGGGCAGCGCGGCGGCCGCGCCGTGGACCACCCAGGTCGGCGCAAAGACGCCGGGCTGGGAGCACACCGGGCTGAAGGTCGCCGACCTGCGCCCCGGGCAGACGGCCAACCTCCCGCCCGCCGCCCGCGAACGGATTGTGCTCCCCCTCAGCGGCTCCTTCGACGTCACTCCCGAGGGCGGCGAAAGCCTGCGCCTGCCCGGCCGCGCCTCGGTCTGGGCTGGACCGAGCGGCATCGTCTACGTGGGGCCTGGCCAGGGGCTGGCCATCGCGGGCGAGGGGCGGGTAGCCGTCGCGGAAGCCGCCGCCAGCCAGCCCCGCCCGCCGCGGCTGCTGACCGCCGGGGACATCCCGGTGGAGTTGCGCGGCGCCGGCCCCAGCTCGCGCGAGGTGCGCAACTTTGGCGTCCCCGGCGTGCTCGAGGCCGAGTCGATCATCGCCTGCGAGGTCCTGACCCCGGCCGGCAACTGGTCCAGCTACCCGCCCCACAAGCACGACGAAGAACTCCAAGGCCGCGAGACCAGCCTGGAGGAGATCTACTACTTCGAGCTGCGCGCCACCCAGGCGGGGCAGGGCGCGCCGCTCGGCTACCAGCGGGTCAGCGCCTCGCCCGGCCGCGACATCGACGTCTTGGCCGAGGTACACGATGGCGACGTGGTGCTGGTCCCCTTCGGCTGGCACGGCCCGTCGATGGCGGCCCCGGGCTACGACATGTACTACCTGAACGTGATGGCCGGCCCCGGCCGCGAGCGCGCCTGGCGCATCTCCGACCACCCCGACCACGCCTGGGTCAGGCGCGCCTGGGCGGGCCAGCCGGTCGACCCCCGCCTGCCGTTCGCGGAGTCCTGACCGATGCCGCCCATCGGGCCCGGGAGTTCCAGGCGGCGCCCGCCCGCGGCGCGAGCGCATGCCCCGGGTTGGCGCCGCCCGCCCGCGCCCCACCCGGCCCCGACCACCAGTTCCGGCGCGGCCAGGCCGCGCCGCCGCATCTGACCGAGGAGAATTGTGACTGCCAACTTGGTGCCCCATTTCATCGACGGCGCTGCCGCCGCCCCTGCGGGCGAGCCCGTCGCCACTGTCTCGAACCCCGCCACCGGCGAGGCCCTGGCCTTGGTGGCCGAGGCCACCGAGGCGGAACTAGACCGCGCCATCGCCGCCGCCGAGGCGGCGTTTGCGGCCTGGTCCCAGACCTCGCTGGCCAAGCGCGCGGCCGTGCTGTTCCGCTTCCGCGAGCTGGTGGCCGCAGCGGCCGGCCCGCTTGCGGCCACCATCAGCCGCGAGCAGGGCAAGGTGGCCTCGGACGCGAAGGGCGAGGTGGCCCGCGGCCTGGAGGTGGTGGAGTACGCCTGCGGTGTCCCCGAGCTGCTCAAAGGCGAGTTCTCAGGCCAGGTCGCCACCGGTGTCGATGTCACCAGTTGGCGCGAGCCGCTGGGCCTGGCGGCTGGGATAACGCCGTTCAACTTCCCCGTCATGGTGCCGCTGTGGATGGCGCCGCTCGCCATCGCGACGGGGAACGCGTTCATCCTCAAACCTTCGCCGCAGGACCCCTCGGCCTCACTGGAACTTGCCCGCCTGTGGACTGAGGCGGGCTTGCCACCAGGAGTTTTCCAGGTGCTCCAAGGTGGCCCAAGAAGTGTCGACCGGCTCCTTGGGGACCGCGCTGTGCGGGCGGTCTCCTTTGTCGGCTCAACGCCGGTGGCGCGCCGCATCCACGCCGCCGCCACCCTGGCGGGCAAGCGCGTCCAGGCGCTCGGCGGGGCTAAGAACCACGCTGTGGTGTTGCGGGACGCGGACGCCGAGTTCGCCGCCGCCTCGGTGGTCTCGGCCGCTTTCGGGGCGGCCGGGCAGCGCTGCATGGCGCTGTCGGTGGTGTTGGTGGAACAGGCCGTGGCGGACGACTTCGTGGCCCGCGTGGTGGCGCGGGCCAAGGCGGTCAAGGTGGCGCCCGGCCACGACCCGGCGGCGGACATGGGTCCGGTGATCTCGGCGGCGGCCCGCGACCGCGTCGAGCGAGTTGTCACCGAAGCGCTGCACGATGGCGCTCGCGCCGCCCTGGACGGCCGCGGCTTCAGGCCGGCCGGCTTTGAGGGCGGCTTTTTCACCGGCCCGACGGTGTTGGATGGCGTCACCACCGCGATGGCGGCTTACCAGGAGGAGATCTTCGGGCCGGTGCTGGCGGTGGTGCGGGTGGCGGATTTGGCGGAGGCGATCCGGCTTGTCAACGCCAATCCGTTCGGCAACGGCGCGGTGGTTTTCACCGCGTCCGGCGCGGCCGCGCGCGCTTTCAAGCGCGGCGTCGCGGTGGGCATGATCGGTGTCAATGTGCCGATCCCGGTGCCTGTGGCCTACCACTCCTTCGGCGGTTGGAAGGACTCCCTGATGGGCGACTTCCACATCTACGGCCCGGAGGGCGTGGCCTTTTACACCCAGGCCAAGGTGGCGAGCGAGCGCTGGCCCGCCCCAGCTGAGACCCCCGCCGCCTCGTTCAATTTCGCCGCCGGCTCCCGCTGACCGCCCCGTCCCCAGGCCAGGGCGCCGGCAGGTCGGCTGCCGGCCAGGGAGCCCAGGGGGCGCAGGAAGGCGCCCCAGGTCAGGGCGTCGGCTGGGG
>JAITIG010000099.1 GCA_031279575.1 Bifidobacteriaceae bacterium | reverse complement strand
CTGGTTCGCCGACCGCAGCCCCACCCCCAAGACCCAAGAGCTCAAACACCTCTACCAGCCCCTCGAGATCAGCGTCGGGCGGGATGGGGTGAGCGTCGCCAACCGCCACCTGTTCACCGGCGCCGAGGTCTACGACTGCCGGGCGAGTTTGGCGCGCGACGGCCAGCGCCTGGCGGAGCGGCGCTTGGACATCAAACTTGGGCCGGGCCTGAGTAAGACCTACCCGCTGCCGTTCGACGTTCCGGAGGCGCCGGGGGTGTACACGCTCGACGTCTCGTTCCGGCTGCCAGCCGCGACCGCCTGGGCGCCGGCCGGGCATGAGGTGGCCTTTGGCCAGGGGGTGTTCGACCGGTCCCGGGCGGGCGCCGGTCGGGGCGCGGCCGGTGGTTCGGGCGCAGCCGGCGCCGGGGGATCAGGGGACCCGGCCCCGGAACTGGTCGAGGGCATCCACAACTTCGGTGTGCGCGGGCGCCACTTCATGGCCCTGTTCTCGCGCATCCACGGCGGTTTGGTCTCCTATCGTTTCGGCTTGACGCCCGATGGCGGCCGCGAACTTCTCCAGGGCATCCCGCGGCCGAACTTCTGGCACGCCCCGACCTCCAACGAGCTCGGCTGGCAGATGCCGCTGCGCGACGGCCAATGGCTGCTGGCCAGCCGCTACGCCAAGATCCGGGACGACCTGCCGGGCTGCGGCCAAAACGGCGCCGACCCGGCGGCGGCCAATCCGGCGGCCCGCGCGCTGGCGGACCGGGTCGAGATCCGCTACGCCCTCGAACTGGGCGGGGTCCCCCCCAGCCAATGCGACATGGTCTACAGCGTCTTCGGCGACGGCCGGGTGGAGTTGGAGTTGAGACTGCGGCCCGGCCAGGGGCTGGCGGATCCGCCCGAGTTCGGCGCCTTGCTGACGGCATCGGCCGATTTGAGGCGGCTGCGCTGGTACGGCGACGGCCCCGCGGAAACTTATGTTGATCGTCGCCGCGGCGCCCGGCTGGGGATCTACCAGGCCGATGTCGCCCGCCAGCTGACCGGCTACCTGCGCCCGCAAGAGGCCGGCAACCACACCGGCGTGCGCTGGGCCGAGGTCACCGACGGCCAAGGCAACGGCCTGCGGTTCGACTGCGCCGGGCAGGCCGGGGGCATGGAGTTCTCCGCCTTGCCTTGGACGCCCTGGGAGATCGAGAACGCGGCCCACCCGGTTGAGTTGCCGCCCATCCAGCACACTGTGCTGCGGCCGGCGCTGATGCGCCGGGGAGTCGGCGGGGACGATTCTTGGGGCGCCGAGCCGCACCCCGAGTACCGCCTGCCGTCCGGCCGGGAGCTGACCTTCCGCTTCGGCTTCCAAGGCCTGCGCGGCTGAACCGCCCAACCCCGGGTCCCGGCCCCGGCTGGGACCGGGACCCGGGGAGGGATCAGCTCAGCAGGCGTGCTGGGCGTAGGCGCGGGCGATCTGCGCCACCACCGGCTCGCCGTCCGCGTTGGCGGGGGCGGTGGCCCTGACCACCACCTGGCCGGCCGGCAGGGTGGGAAGGCGGGTGGTGAAGGCGTGCGCGCCGTACTTGCCGCTGGCCACCGCGGCGAAGGCCTTGACCCCGTAGTCGGTGGCGATCTCAATGCCCAGCGGGCCGGCCTCGCCGTTGGCGGCGGTGACCGTCAAGATCGGCTTGGCGGCGATGCAGCGCACCGAGACGGCCACGTCGACATCGAGCTGCGGCAAGGCGCGCTCGAGCCCGTCGACCGCGGCGGTCAAAGCCTCCAAAGCGGCGTCAACCTGGCTTTGGCTGGCCTCGGAGCTGCCCAGGGCCGCTTGGGCCGAGGCCAGCGCCTGCTGCAAGGCCAGCCAAGACGGCGCCGTGTAGTCCGCCTGGTCCAACTCCAAGACCTCCGCCACCGCCGCCGCCAAGAAGGACTTGTCGACCGGCGGCGCCAGCACCACGGTGTAGACGGCCTGGGTTTGGCCGTCCTCGGCGGTGACGGTGAGCTGGGCCACAACCGCCTCCGGGTTGTCCGGGTCGCCGGCCTGGGCCACCTCGACCGCGGCGGCGGCGTCGGCGGCGATGCCGCTGACAGCGGGCAGGCTGGCGGCCGGGTCGACTTCAACCTGGTAGGCCAAGGTGGCCGGGTCGAAGCCTTCCAGCGGCACCCCGTCCAACCGCAGGTCGGCCAAGGCCGCCACCGCGTTCGGCTGCGGCGACGCGGTCAGTTTGACCTCGGCGATCTTGACGTAGTGGTCGAAGGTCATCGACAGGCGCACCCGGCGGGCTTGGACGGCCTTGAAGGCGACCGCCTTCTCGGTGTCGTTGGTCCAACCGCCGACAGTCCCAGCCGAGGTCTCCACCCAGCCGTCGTTGCCGCTCGAGTTGGGGTTGACCTCGATAGTGACGCTCAGCGGGGAGCGCTCATAGGGCACCACCGCGACGCTGCTCAGCCAGTAGAGCGCGTCCAGGGTGTAGGTCAAGGTGCCAGAGGTGTAGCCGGAGCTGCGCCAGTTGGACCAGTTGGTGGTCAGCGAGCCGTCGCAGGTGTTGTTGGCCGAGGCGCTGCCCTCGGTGTAGTGGGCCGCGACCGAAGAGACGTGCCCGCCGGCGTTGGTCCGGGGGCACAGGTTGTCGACGGTCGAACCGCTTTGGGTGATGACCAGGAGCCACACCGGCAGGTCGGGGCTGCCCGCCACATTGGAGGCCACCAGGCCCCCGATCCGCGCCAGCGCGCCCACATCCGCGAAGTCAGAATCGGCCGCCTGGCTGAAGTCCCAGGTCACAGGCGCCTCCACGGTCCGCCCCAGGTCGCCGACGGCGACTTCGGCCGTGGCTGGCGCGGCCTGCTCGACAGCCGCCGCCGTCGAGCCGGCCGGCACTTTGATCCGGACCGGCTCGGTTTGGCCGTACTGGCCCACCAAGACGGTGACCAGCGCCGGGTAGCTGTTGCCGAACACGTCCACCCCGGCGCCCGCGACCTCCACCGCGCCGGGCTCGCCCCAGGTCTCGGCCGGCAGCTCTTCCCAGGTCACCGGGCTGGGCGAGCCGGGGCCGAACTCGTAGACCGGCCGGGCGGTGGCCGGCAGCTCGGGCGCCACACCCGGGGCGGTGGCCACAACCTGCGCCTCGGTGCTGGTCGGCTTGGTCGAGCCGAGGGTCCAATACTGGTGCGCCCCGCCGCTGAAGGTGTAGACCCCCACCGGCGAGCCGGCCGCCGAGGCTTGCCCGTTGACTTCCAGAGACGTCCCCAGGGCCTTGTTCAGCAGCGAGAACTCGAACCCGTTGGCGGTCGAGGCGATCCAGGTCGCGTTCGGATTGGCCAGCGCCTCGGCCGGCGCCATGGTGTCCAGCGAGGTTCCGGCCGAGGAGGCGGTCAGGAACTCGCCGGAGGTGTTCTGCAGCGCGAAGGCCTTGGCGGCCGGCTCGTTCCAAGCCGAGGTGTCGACCTGGTGGAAGGTCCAGGCCTGGGCCAGGGCCTCTTCGCTGGTGGCGCCGATGTCTTGGATCTGGACCTGGTTGGCGGCCTCTGGGTCGCCGCCATCGCCCAGGTAGCGCCCCGAGGCCTTGCCTTTGAGCAGGTAGGTCTCGCCGTCGCGCGGGCCGGTGGCCTGGGCCGAGACGCCGGAGACGCCCTCGACCACGATGCTGGCGATGGACTGGGCGGGCAGGGTCAAGGTCACATTCTGGTTGGCCTGGTCCACCGCCACCGGGGTTTGCGGCACCACGCCGGCCGCCTGGACTTGGGCCAGGGTGGACCCGGTGGGCTGGGTGGAAACATAGGCCGTGGCGGCGGCATCGGGCTCGATGGCGGCGAAACCGGCCAAATCGACCGTGACCGCGGCGTCCGAGGTCCCCGAGTTGGTGTAGACCACGGTCAGGGCGTCGCCCGCGGCGTTGACGGCGGCCGTCGCCAAGGAGTTGTCGACCGCGATCAGCGAGTCGCCGGGGCGGATGAAGTTGGAGTAGTTGCGCATGGCGTTGAACTTCGAGTTGACCATGATGTGGCACGGCTCGACCGCCGCCGCGCTGCCGGCCTGGGCGACGCGCCGGGCGGACTTGAAGTTCTCCGGCGCCTCCTCCCCGTAATACTGGCAGTCGAAGTCGATGTACAAGGAGCCCCAGTTGAGGTTCTCCGAGTCGGTGTAGGCGCCGTCCATGTTGTAGAGGTCCTCCACCGGCTGCCACAGCACCCAGGCGTCTGGCTCGAGTTCGCGCAGGTCGTCCGCGATGCGCCCGGCCAGGCCGAAGGCGTTCGCCATCGACTGCGGGTTGAAGCCGCCGGAGCCCGCCCAGTCGCCTTCGATCTCGCTCATGTAGAGCGGCTTGTCGGCGGTTTTGGAGGCGTCGCGGACTTGCAGGCGGCTGGAGGTGCCGTAGGTGTGGACGTTCATCTGGCCCACCATCTCCTTGACCGCGGCCGAGTAGCTGTTCCAGTTGGTCATGAAGGTGCCCGGGTTGGTCTCATCCATGGCCGATATGACCGCCTCGGTCTCGGCCCCGTCCAGCGCCAGGCGCAGCGCCTGGATCATGGCGGCCTGGCGCGCGGTGCCGACGTGCATACCCTCTTGGCGCCCGCCGGTCGGCACGCCGCCCGTCAGGGTTGTGCTCCAGTAGTTGGTGTTGGGCTCGTTGAACGGGTCGATGGTGTCGAATTCGAGGCCGTACTGGTCCTCCAGGTGCTCGACCACCTTGACCAGGTAGCCGGCGAATTGGTCCAGGGCTGTGGTGGGCAGGTTCTCGGCGGTGGAGCTGGTGCCGCCGGAGGTGTAGCCGGAGGCGGTCAAGAAGTAGGGGGCCGAGTTGGCGAACGCCTCCAGTTTGGTGACCTGCCCGGTCTCGGCGAACTGCTCCAGCCACCAGCGCTGGCCGGCGTCTTGGGTCCAGTCGAAGTGGGTTGGGTCCTGCGGGTCCCACACGGCCGCCAGGGCGGCGCGGTCGGCGTAGCTGGTGGAGACGCCGCCGTAGATCTCGGCGCCGCCGTCCGGGTCTGGCGCCCAGTAGCCGGGCACCGCCCCGCCCAGCCTGAGGTAGCTGGGGGTGTCGGAGGAGTTGCCGCCGCCGATGTTGTAGCGGGCCACGTTCAGGTCCAGGCCCGCCTCGGAGAAGACCAGGTCGTAAAGCTGCTGGCGCAGCTCGTCGGGGTAGGCGCCGATGGCGTTGGCGAACCAGACCAGGGAGGTGCCCCAGCCGTCGAAGGGCTCGGAGGCGTACCACGGGTTGGGGGTGATGGTGATGCCGGCGCCGGGCGCGGCGGCGGCCGGGGTCGGCGCCGGGGAGGGCCCGGCCACTGCCAGCCCGGCCAGGCCGAGAGCCAGGGCGGCTGCGGCCGCCGTCCTGGGCATGGTTGCGCGATGCGGGTGATGCGATGTCATCCTTGACCTCTTTTGTCTAGCGAGCGAAGCGAACTGGCGGGAATGGTTACGTCACCATTCAGCCCGCCATCCATCATTCCAGGGCTGCGGCGGCGGGTCAACGGACCAAGCGGACTTGGCGGCGCTTGGCCTTGGGGCCGCAGCGTGGCTACGTCAACATGACTGCCCGGCGGCGCGGCGGTTACGCCAGCGGTGAACGCGTTGGCGGCTGGTTGAACCGCCGCGGCGGGCCTTGCTACGGTGGTTGGGCGCGGGCGAGAAGCGATGCCGCCGCAGCGACGGGGGGCTGAGGGAGACTGCCGCAGGCCGTTCTTGCCGCGCCGACAAATCCATGGGAACACCTGGAATCGCCGCGCCCAAAAGGGCGCTCTTCGACTGACAAGAAATGGAAGGCAGATGGGGCCAAAACCCGTGCGCGCCAAGCGCTGCCCAACTGGCGGCCCCAGGCCGCAAACAACCGGCGCCTCGCTGGTCGAGGTGGTGGTGGCGATCGCCGTCATGGCGGTGTTCACCTTGGCCGCCGCGGCGGTGGTGGCCACCACGAGCGCGACCAGCCGCGACAACCGCGCCCGCCTTGGCGCCAGCGGCCTGGCCCAGCGGGAGCTCGAATTCGCCTCGCAGGCCATCGCCGGCGGCGGCGCGCAGGCGCTGCGCGCGGCCGGGCTGGTGGCCAACCCCAACCTGTCGGCGGAGCTGGCCTCGGGCGAGGCGGAATACGCCTTCAAGATCGACGGCCAGCGCTACCGCCTGACCCGCCAAGCCGAGCTGTGGCAGGCGCGGACCGGCTCGGCCTGCGAGTCTGAGACCATCGGCGGCCAAGCGGTGTGGGGCACCATCGTCACCGTCACCGTCACCTGGGAGGGCCTGGGCCAAGGCGCCAAACCCCATGTGGCGGCGCAGGTCTTCCCCCCGATGCGGGATGAGACCCTCGGCCTGGACCCGGGCCAGGCCCTGCTGGCGGTCAAAGTCGGCGGCGGGGCCGGGGCGGGCGCGGGCGCGGCCCGCGCCGGGGTCAAGGTGGAGGTGGCGGGCCAGGGCGCGCCCAGCTTCCAGGCCACCACCGACCAGACCGGCTGCGCCCTGGTCCCAGTCACGCCGCCGCCCGGCGCCTTGGGCCTCTACCAGGTCAAACTGCTGGGGGACGGGTCCGGCCAGTGGGTCACGCCGGGCGGCGACGACCACCCGGTCCAAGAGGTGGCGGGCGTGGCGCCGGGCGCGTCCAGGCGCGTCGGCTTCCCGCCCTACGACCGCGCGGCCCAGCTCACCGTCAACGTGGTCGGCGCCAGCGCGGCGGTGGGCTCGGCCCAAATCGAGCCGGCCTCCGGGGCGCAGGGCGCCACCACCGCCAAGACGCTGGACGCGGCCGGCCGGGCCCGCTTCGACAAGGTGTTCCCCGGCACCTACTTTGTGACCGCGGGCCAGGCGGCGCCCCAGACCGTGGAACTGGCCCCCGGGGCCGCCAAAACGGTTGAGGTGGTGGCCGGGTGAGGGCTCCCCGGCGCCTGCGGGCGGGGCGCGCCCCGGCGGACGCGGGGCTGACCATGGCGGCGGTGCTGGTCTCATTGACCATCATCCTGATGGTGGTGTTGGCCACCTTGGCCCTGGCGACCAACTCGATCAAGCATTCGCGCCGCTCCCAGGACACCGACCTGGCCCTGGCGGCCGCCCGCTCCGGCCTCAACGACCTGTTGGCCCAGCTGCGCGGCGACCCCTCCTATCTTGAGGCG
Source organism: Bifidobacteriaceae bacterium (assembly GCA_031279575.1). Next base: position 23,777 of record JAITIG010000099.1, on the reverse strand, counting down.
ATCACCGGCCCGGACGCCCCCTACTGCCAGGACCGGGCCACCGGCGGCCCGGACGGCGACCAGTTCGGGTCCCAATGCGGCTGGGGCGCGGACACGCCCGTCGGCTGGGAGGAGATCGGGTCCGGCCGCCAGCGCTACCACTACGCCATCACCGCCTACTCGGCCACCGCAGAGGCGGTTGAGGTCTTGTCGACCGGCCGGGCGGGCCAGGTCTACCGCGCCTTGAAGGGCTACCTGGGCCGCGAGGCGGGCGCCAAATGGCTTTATTTCAGCGACTACGAGCTGGCCGACCCAAACGACTACACCACCTACTCCACCTGGGTCAACCAACCCTCGGAGAGCGTCTACGGCGCCGGCCAGCTGACCTCGCAAGGCTGCGGCGGCGGCTACACGCTGGGCGCGGACCTGACCCGGCCAGGGGAGTTGGGCTACCGCTGGCAACTCGGCCCCGCCAGCCCCGTGCGGCGCGCCTACGTCAACAAGGGCTTGTCCTTCCCCTGCGCCGAACCGGATTTCACCGCCGGCGACGTGTTGAGCGGCCCCGTCCACTCCAACGACACCATCAGGTCCTCCGGGGCGCAGTTCCAAGGCGCCTTTTCCACCTCGGACCCGGCCTGCCGGCAGGCCTCGGCCGCAGACGAGGCGACTTGGGGCCAGTGCGTCAACGGCGCGGCGGTGTTCAGCTCGGCGCCGGTCTACCGCCCCGAGCCGCTCCAACTGCCGGACACAGAAGACCCGAAGGCGGCCGCCAAGCGGGACGGCCGCGGCTGCCTCTACCAGGGCCCCACCCGGATCGTGTTGGACGGCGCGAAGATGCGCGTCTGGTCCCGCGACACCGCCCACCCGGCGCCGCACTGCGGCTCGGCCGCGGCTTTGGCCTCCAGCGCCGGCGCCGCGGTCGACCTGCCCGCCGACGGCCTGGTCTATGTCGACGTGGCGGACGAGTCGGTGGCGCACGCCCAGATCCCCTCCGGCGGCATCGGCGACGGTCTGCCGCTGGGCACCTACCAAGGCGCGCCGCCCGGGCCGGGCGTCAGCTACAGCTATGAGAAAGCCATGCTGCTGCCCGGCAAGCGCGGCGGCGTCGGCAACTTGTTCATCGAGGGCGTGGCGGCCCAAAGCCTGACGGTCGGGGCCTCCGGCGCGGTTGTGCTGACCGGCGACCTGATGGCGCAAGACCCGGCCAAGAACCTGCTGGGGGTTATCTCCGACCGCTCAATTGAGATCTTCAACCCGATCATGGTGACCTACCGCTCGGTGCGGGCCGGCTCCGGCCACATCTGGTCCCGGGCCGGGCCGGGCGCGTTGGACGCCTCGTGGGCGGCCAAGCACAGCCTCTACGATGGCGACGCCGAAACGCTCACCATCGAGGCGGCCATGTACGCCGCCACGGCCGGCTTCGGCTTGCAGAACTGGAAGGAGGGCGGCCGGCTGGGGACGCTGCGCGTCCACGGCTCGATCACCCAGCGCTTCCGGGGCATCGTGGGCTACCACGACGACCAAACGGGCCAGCTCCACTCCGGCTACCGCAAAGAGTACGTCTTCAACCAGGCCTTGCTGACGGCCTCGCCCAGGTTGTTCGCGCCGGTCAAGAACGGCTCCTGGGTGATTGCCTGGTTGGAGCGCGCCACCCCCCCGGAAGAGGTGAAGCGGTGATGCCCGATGCCGTCCCCGCGGCTGCGCGCCGCCTGGCCGGCGCGGTCTTGGCGGCCGTCGGCTTGGCGGTGGGGCTGGCGGGCGCGCTGGCGCCCGCCGGGGAAGCCCGCCCGCCAGGCGCCCGCGCCCAGGCCGCCCCGGCGGTGATGCACCGCGACACCGCCAAAGTCGAGCCGCACCAGCGCAAAGACCGGCGCTCGGTTGAAACCGGCCTGGAGGTGGTGGACGGCTACGCCTTTGTCTGGGGTTTGGCGGACGAGGGCGCCTCGGGCGGGCCGACCAGCTCGATTGAGCAGCAGGAGTTCCTCAACTTCGCCCCCGCCCTGGTCGAGGGCCTGCCGCAGGGCGCCATCGTCGACATGGCGGCGGGCAGCCACGACTTCAACGCCATCGACACGCAGGGCTGCGTTTGGGGCTGGGGCTGGTGGGGCACGCGCAACGGCACCGGCCAGCAGCGCGACTTGCTCGGCCCCAACTACTCGACGCCGCCCAGGCAGGTCCAGATCGGCGGGCACTGGGACGAGGGCGGCCAAACCAACGCCCACGGCCAGCAAGTCGTCCCCCTGTGCGCCATCCGGGAGCTGTCGATGAGCGATATGGCCGGGGCGGGCATCCGGGAGGACGGCACCATCTGGTCCTGGGGCGCCAATCAGTACGGCGGCCCGCAGCCGGACGACGCCTCGCCCAATCTGCGCGCCTACATCGGGGCGCAGCCGGTGGCGGACCTGCCGTCGATCGACGACGACCCGTCCAACCGCCCGGTCCAGTTGGAGGGCGGCTTCGCCACCTTCTGGGTGGTGCTGGCCAACGGCGACGTGTGGTACTTCGGCGGCGGCGACGACGGCTTTTTGACCGATTGGGAGCGCCCGGCCAAAGACCAGCCGCAAACCAACTCCGGCTATGCCGACCCGTCCCAGCCGGACGCGAGGCAGCCCCGCCCCAATATGCGCGACAAGGAGCGCCGCCCGGTCAGGGCCGCCCGGTCGAAGTCGCTGGAGCCGTGGTTCCGGCGCAACAGCCCGGAGGAGTACATTGTCCAAGTCCACAGCGGGATCGGCTTCGGGGCCGCCTTGCTGTCGACCGGCCGGGTGCTGACCTGGGGCCAGGACCCGGACACCTGGGCGGCCTTGGGGCGGACTTGCGACCAGAAGCGGTTGTCGCAGGCCTGGTACGGTTGCGCCCGCACCCCCGCCTACGCGGCTTTGCCGGCCGGGACCGGCTCGGCGGGAGGGGTGGTGGGGCTCTCCTGCGGCTACACCGCCACCGTGGTTTTGACCGGCCAGGGCGAGCTGTGGGCCTGGGGCATGCCCGCCACCGCCTACGAGGACCGGGCGGCCCTCAAAGCGGCTGGAACCCTGCCCACCCGCCTGGCCGCCAATGTGGCCCGCTTCCAACCGGGGGAGGGGTACATCTTGTGGTGGACCATGGACGGGCGCATGCGCGGCGTGGGCTACAACCCCAGGGGGGCGCTGGGCGCCCACGCCGGCAACTACGGCGACTCGGCTTTCGTCAATGAGACCAAGGAGCGCCCGGTCTGGTTTGCGCGCCAGCCCTACATGTGGTGCACCTATTGGGACGACCAGCAAAACCCGCCCGGCGAGGGCGCCAACGCGCTGCCGCCGGGTTGGCGCAAGGGCGCCGGCGGCAACTGGTACGACGCCTCAGGCCAGATGGTCTACATTGGCGGGGCCACCACCGAGTACACCTCCGGCGAGGTCATCCGCTACAAAACGTGGGACAAGTGGCCCTGCGCCGACCTCAACGACGCCTCCAACCGCCTGTCCTGGGATTACTGCGTCCAGGAGTCGATCCGCCTGGAGCAGACCCTGGGCCAGGCGGACGGCCGCTACCGCCGCCCCTGCGGCTGACCCCCGCCTCTAGGGAAGCGGCGGCGGGCCGTGGACGGGTTTGCGAGCCGGGCTTCAGCGCAGTTGGCGGCGCCGCGCCGCCAGCGCCGAGCCCGCCAGGACCGCCAGCGCGGCCAGCGCGGCGGTGCGCGCCAGCCACGGGTCGCCCGTGGCCGCCAGGCGCTCGGTGGACCAGCCCGGCCACGGCAGGTCGGCGGCTTGGGATTGGGGCAGGACGTAGACCGAGTTGCCGTCCGCCTTCAAGAAGTCGAAGGACGATGCCGCCCCCGACAGGTCGGCGAGGGACTTGGCTTGGTCCACCACGATCGACACGTCGGCGGGGTCCCGGTACTCGGTGCTTTGGCTGTAGAGCCGGGTGTCGTCCTTGACGCCGAGCACCAGACCCTCGGCCGCGGGGCTGTAGGTCACCTCGAAGAGATCGATGTGGCCCTGGGTTAGCGCGTAGGCGCGCACCGGCTGGGCTGAGGCGCCCTCGGCGTGGGCGGGCGGCCTAAGCCAGGCCGCGCTTGCGGCGGGAGGCCTGCTCTTGGTCGCGGAAGGCGGCGAAGCGGGGCAGGAACTTGTCCCAGTCGATCAGGTGGGCGTCGATCTCCGGTCCGTCGATGCAGGCGTGCTGGCGCACCAGCTTGCCGTCCACCACCACCGGCACCATGCAGGCGCCGCACATGCCGGTGGCGTCCACCATGATCGAGTTCAGCGAGGCCACCGTGGGCGTGCCGTATTCGCGCGTCAGGTCCGCCACCGCCCGCATCATCAAAGGCGGCCCGATGGCGACCACCTCCGCCACCCGGCGCTGGGAGGCGCCGGCCCGGTCGGCGTCGAGCATGGCCTGGAGGGGGGCGGTGACAAAGCCCTTGACGCCGAACGAGCCGTCGTTGGTGGCGTAGACCACCGACAACTGGTCGCCGAACTCGGCCTCCAGGGCGGGCACGCGCTCGCCGGGGCCGGTCCAAAACATCAGCTCCTTGGACCTGAAACCCAGCACCAGGGTGACATGGTTGCCCAAGCGCAGGTGCTCGCGGGCGATGGGGTAGACCGGCGGCAGGCCAAGCCCGCCGGCCGCGAACGCCACCGTCTGGTCCGGCCCGTAGCGGTGCAGCTTGGACGGCTGGCCCAGCGGGCCGGCGATCCCCGCCAAAGCGTCCCCCGCCTCCATGGCGTTCATGGCGTGGGAGGTGGCGCCGACATCTTGGACCACCAAGGTGACGGTGCGCCGCTCGGCGCTCCAATCGGCCAGCGTCAGCGGGATCAGCTCGCCGCCCGGCGCCTCAACCCTGACGCGGACAAACTGGCCCGCCTGGGCCGCCCGCGAGACCGCCGGGGAATGGATCTCGAACTCCTCGATGCCGGGGCTGAGGTGGCGTTTGGCCACAATCAAAGCCGCGTCCGCGGCCGCCTCGGTGTAGGCCAGGGCCTGGGCCACCCGGGCTTTGACATCGGCGCCGGCGCCGAGCGGGGCGCCCGTCTGGTCGAACAAAGCCAAGATCTCGCGCGCCGCCGCCTGGCCGTCGCCGGCCGCCATGATGGCCGTCGAGCCGCCCCGGGCGGCGTCGCCGCCGGAATAGACGCCCGCCACCGTGGTCTCCTGGGTGCCGGCGCCGCGCAAATTGATGGCGCCCCAACGCGACACCTCCAAACGCGGCTCGGAGTCCTTGATGATCGGGTTGGCGTCGTTGCCCAGCGCCATGATGGCCAAATCCACCGGCACGCTCTCAAGGCGCCCGGTCGGCTTGGGCCGGCGCCGGCCGGAGGCGTCAGGCTCGCCCAACTCCATCACGTCCACCTCGGCCGAGACCACAAACCCGGTCTCCGGCGAGCCGGTGAACTGGCGCGGCGCCCGCAACTCGGCCAGGGCGATGCCCTCCTCCAGGGCGTGCTCCAACTCCTCGACCCGGGCCGGCATCTCCGCCTTGGTGCGCCGGTAGGCGATCGTGACCAGCCCGCCCAGGCGCTTGGCGGTGCGGGCCGCGTCCATGGCCGTGTTGCCGCCGCCGATCACCATGATGTTGCGCCCGGCCACATGCGGCAGCGGCGTCTCGTTGCCCTCCAGGTGGGCGCCCATCAGGTTGACCCGGGTGAGGAACTCGTTGGCGGACATCACCCCCAGCAGGTGCTCGCCGGGTATGCCCATGAAGCGGGGCAGCCCCGCCCCGGTGCCGACAAAAACCCGGGCGAACCCGGCCTGGCGGAGCTGGGCCAAAGTGGCGGTCTTGCCGACCACAAAGTTGGTCGCAAACCGCCCGCCCAGCAGCCGGATCTTCTCCACCACGTCATCGATCAGCTGGTTTGGCAGGCGGAACTCGGGGATGCCGTAGCGCAGCACGCCGCCCAACTCGTGGAAAGCCTCGAACACGGTCACCGGGAAGCCGGCCACCGCCAGCAGGTAGGCCGAGATCAGCCCGGACGGCCCCGAGCCCACCACCGCCACCGGCGGCAGCGCGGCCGTCTTCCAGGGGTCCGCCAGGCCCGCGAAGCGGGCCGCCACCTCGGGGTGGGCCAGCTTGTCGCGCTCGGCCAAAAACCACTCCACCTGGCCAATCGACATCGGCAGCTTGTGCAGGCAAACCCCCTGGCATTGCAGCTCCTGGGGGCAAACCCGGCCGGTCACATTGGGCAGCGGGTTGGCCGCCTCGAGCATGGCCAGGGCCTGGTCGAAGCGCCCCTGGCCAATCAGCTCGAACATCTCCGGGATGTGTATGCGCACCGGGCAGCCGCCGGTGGGCCGGGCCGCGCCTTCGAGGAACTTGCCCAGCTCGCAGGGCGACTCGGCGCACTGCTTGTCGCGGATCGCCTCCAACCAGACCAGCAGCTCCACCTCGCGCCGGCTGTAACCCAGCTCCATATAGCCCAGGTAGCCCATGTTGACCAGCTCGAAGTCGGCTGAGCGCGCCTCCGGCTCGCGGATATACGGCCCGATGCCGTTGCCGGCCGGCCAGTCGCGGCTGAGCTGGGCGAACATCGGGTAGCGGGCAGCCAGGTGGGCTTCGAGGGCGCGCACAAACATGCGCTTCTTGCCCACCGGGAGGTTCCAGATGAACCGCATCACCAGCTTGGACGAGTCGTCGTCCCGCTCCAGCAGCGACCACAGCGCCAGCGTGAAGTCCCGCGACAGGTCCTCCCCGCGAAACTCGGCCGCCACCGCCGCCAGGCCCTCGGAGATGAACAGCTCCCGGAACAGCCTCGGGCTGGCCGCCAGCCGCCGCTCCAAAATCCCCAGCTGCTGGTTGAACACCCCCACCGCGGGCTCCGCCTCCAGGCGCGAGACCTCCGCCGCCGAGGCCGCCAGCGCCGTCCGCGCCCGCGACCACTGCTCGACGGGCGCGCTCACCGGATGATCTCCGCGTCGCAGTTGGCCTTCACCCGCGCGATGCGTTTGGACAGGTCAGGGGTGACTTCGAAGCCGTCCAGAGCGCCCGGCTTCATCCGGCCGACCACCTGGGCGGCGCCGTCGACCATGATGGTGGCCTTCTCGAACAAGGCGGGCAGCTCTTGGTAGCAGGTGCCGCAGTCGTTGCACAGCGGCTCGTCGGCCGGGTCGAGCCAAATTGGCCGGTCGCCCGCGCCCGCCGCCCCCGCCGCGCCCGCCTCGGGGCCGCCGGCCGGCGCCGCCGCGCCGGCCCCCAGCCCGCCGGCCGCGCCCAGCAGCCCGGCGGGCAGCGCCGGGGCCGCGGACGAGGTCGCCAACTCGGCCATGGCGGCCGCCAACTGGTCGAGCGAGGTCTCGCGCGAGGCCAGCGCCTCGTTGTAGCGCGCCACCGCCTGGTCCAACTCGGCCCGGTGGGCGCCCGCCAAGGCGCCCTGCGGTATGCCGGCCAGGAACTGCAGCGTGCGCCAGTAGTGGGCGCGGTCCTCCACCAGCGCCACAATGCCCTGCGAGCAGCGCACCTGGATCAGCCGTTGGGCTTTGTCGGTGGCCCAGACAAACGGCACCTTGCCCTGCCGGCCGGCCGCGTCCAGCGCCGCGTACTCGGCGATCGGCACCGCCCGGGCGGCATCGTCCGCCGCCAGCTTGCGGAACTGCTTGGCGAACCTGACCTCGCCCAAAGCGAATTCGGCCGGCGTCAGCGGGGTCTGCATCAAAGCCAGCTGGCCGGACTCGTCCAGGTACTGCAGGGTGGTGGTGGCCCACAGCGCGTCCACCGCCGGGTTGCCGTCCAAGCTGAACCGCTCCGGCAGGCTGGCGCCCCGGCGCGGGTCGTGGACAAACAGCGGGGCCATGCGGCTTTCCACCGCCAGGCGCGAGCGGGCGTTGGACAGATCCTCGCCGAAGCCGTTCTCCGTGCCGCACGGCGTGTAGACGTCCATCAGGGCGGCGCCGTCCTTGTACCCCCACATCGCGTGGGCGGTGGCCAAGAAGTGGGAGTAGAGCGCGGTGGAGGTGGCGCAGGCGAACACCCGGGGGTGGAATGAGGCCAGCAAGCCCAGTTCCTTGCGTTGCTCGGACTTGCCGGCGTGGGCTTTGCCGAAGCGCGCCAGATCAGCGTCCTGGCCGGTGTAGGAGGCGGTCGAGGCCTGCCCGCCGGTGTTGGAGTAGGAACCGGTGTTCAAGACCACCATCTTGACCGGCGTGCCGCCGGCCAGCACCCGCGACAGCGCCCCAAAGCCGATGTCGAAGGCCGCGCCGTCGCCGGACACGGTCATGACGGCGGGCAGCAGGTCCAACTCCTGAGGCGTGAAGTCGCGCCAGGAGATGGTGGCCAGGGCGCGGGCCTCGGCGGCGGTGAAATCCCCGGCGATCTCGGCCCGGGCGGCGCGCAGGGCGCGCACCTCCGGCGCCATCTGCGACACCAGCCCCTCCCAGATGCCGGTCGCCAGCGGCTGGGCGTCCTGGAACAAGGAGTTGACCCACGGGTCCAGGTAGGGGCTGGAGGGCATGGTGGAGGCGTAGACCGAGGAGCAGCCGGTCGAGTTGGCGATCACCGTGGTGGCCGGGCCGCGCCCGGAGGGGCCGCCCTCATAGAGGTATAGGCGCTGCTCCAAGGTGGTCCGGGCGGCCGCGATGCGGCCTTTGCGGTCTGGGTCGTCGGTCTCGATTAGGTCTAGCTGGCCGATCAGCTCTTCCAGTTCTTTGACGTGGTCTGCCCGCCGGGTGTCGCCCAGGGCGTGGGACAGGGCCAGCAGCAGCCTCAGGGCCGTGACCTCGCCGCAGCCGCGGCAGGCGCCGTGCCCGCCCACCATGGCGTAGTAGTAGTCGCGGTCCAGCAGCAGGCGCTTGGAGTCGCCGTCGGGCTCGGCCGCCCCGGCGATCAGCTGCTTCGAGGTTGGCGGCAGGGCGGCCAGGCGCTCGAAGCGGCTCGCCAGCAACTCCGCCAGCGAGGCGTCCTGGTCCTGGGAGGTCAAGGCCCCGGGGCCGCAGACGTCGACGCATTGGAGGCAGCCGGTGCACTTCCACGGGTCCACCACGGCGCTGAACAGCGTCCCGGCGCCCGGCTCGGCGGCCTCGGCGGCCTCGAAGAAGGGCTTGGTGCGCGCCACCGGGAAGTCCGCCACCGCTTGGACGATCCGGTCCAGGCGCCGCTCGACCGCCCGGTCGCCCAAGCCGGCCGCCGCCAGGCGGACGGCGCTGGGCAGATCCTTCAGCGACGGGTCTTGCCGCATCGCCTGGCGCGCGCGCTGGGCCCAGGGGTGGATTTGGGCGCGGATGGCGGCCAGCTGGGGGGCCGGCGCGTCGATGGCGTCCACGGCCGCGCCAATCAGGTCGCCGATCTGGTGGGCGGTGTTGGGGATGGCGGCGTCCGGGCAGGCCAGAGCGCATTCCAGGCAAGCCGTGCAAGCGTCCGGCGCGAACAGCGGCGCGGTCCGCCTAAAGACGCCCTTGTCTTTGGCGGCGCCGGAGCCGGGCGGCATGAACAGGCCCGCGCCGGGCAGCACCGGTGCCTCGGCGATGGAGCCCTCCCTAAACGGGCGGGCGGCCAGGTCCTCGTAGTAGGCCGGGTCGAACAGCGGGGCGGCGGCCGCCTGGCGGGCGACGGGGCACATGGCGGCGGACAGCGCCGCCCCGCGCGCCCCGGCGCCCGCGGGCGCCGGCGCCGGGGCCGCCTCGGCCGCCTCGAAGGCCGGGTCGGTGTAGTCGACCGGCGTGGTGGCGCTGATGCCGTCCGCGATCACCGCCAGGTTGCCGTCCACCACGGCGGCGCCCTTGCGGCCGAACTTCTTGGTGATCTGCTCGCGCACCTTGTCCTCGACGCCGCCCCCGGCGCCCTGCTTGACCGCCTCGACGTGGCCGATGACCGCCCCGATGAAGGCGATGCCCATCATCCGGGTCTCCAGTTCCACCGACGGGGCGTGCTTCTTGGCCACGGCGAAGGCGTCCACCACCAAGAACTTGATCTCCCGGTCGCGGATGGCGCGGCGGGCGTGGGCGGGCAGGGCGGCCCAGGTCTGGCGCGGCCCCTGGTCCGATTGCAGAATGAAGGTGCCGCCCCGCACCAGCCCCTTGAGCGGGTTGGTGTGGACAAAGGCCTGGTGGTCGGGGGCCACCACGACATCGACGTCCTCCAACTCGGCGTTGGTCAGCAGCACCGGCTCGGGGGAGAGCGTGATGTAGTAGTTGGTGGCCGCGCCGGATTTCTCCGAGCCGTACTTGGGGGCGGACTTCGAGTGCAGGCCCAGCACGCCGGACAGGATGTCCGTCAGCAGTTTGCCGGTGGCGACCGTGCCGTAGCCGCCCACCGAGTGGAAGCGGATGCGCAGCGAGCCGGGCGGCAGCAGATCCGGGTTCGGCTCGGTCTTCAGCGCCATCGGCGCGGTCTCGGGGTAGGCGGCCAGCAGCTTGTCCTGGATGGCGGCCAGCGAGGGCCCCGCCTTGGGGTCGAAGAACTGCGACCCGAGGTAGATCAAACGGCCGGCCGTGCCGTCCGCCATGGCCTTGAAGGCGGCGATCAGGTCGCGCGGTTGGACATCGTGCCCGCCCAAGCCGAAGATGGCCGTGGTCAGGGCGGGCGAGGCGGCCAGAGCCGGCACGCCGGGGTAGGGCGCCGGGCTGGCGGCCGGGGCGGCGGCATCGGGCGCAGGGCCGGCGGCGGCGTTGGCGGCGGCGTGGAACAAGGCTGAGGTGACCAGGCGGGTCAGGGCGGTGTCGTCCGAGCGCTCCAGGATGGTGACGGCCTTGGCCCCGGCCAGGGCCTCGACCAGCTCCGCCTCGGGGAAGGGCTGGAGCAGCTTGACCGAGGCCACCCCCACCTTCAGGCCCTGGGCCCGCAGGTAGGGGAGGGCGGCGCGGACGTCGTCGGTGATCGAGCCCAACCCCACCATGATGTAATCGGCGTCCTGGCAGCCGTAGGCCAAGACCGGCTTGTACTCGCGCCCGGTCAAGGCGGAGTACTCGGCCATGGCCTGGCGCGCCAAGGCGGGCACGGCGGAGGCGAAGTGGGTGCGGTGGTCGACCGCCCCGGCCTGGAAATCGGGCTGGTTTTGGACCGGCCCGGTCAGCCCCGGGTTGTCCGGGTCCACCAGGGCGGGCACCAGTTGGCGCGTGCCCTTGGGGTAGGCCCCGCGCCACTGGCGCAGCCACTGGCCGCGCAGGTCCGCCGGCACCCACACCAGGGTCTCCTGGGCCAGCTGGGCGTCGTTGTCCCGCTCGACGGCATCGCCCATCGAATCCAGGTGGGCGCGCAGGGCGGCCAAATCGCCCGGGTCGAAGTCGATCTGGCGCCGCTCCAGGTAGCGGTCCAGCTGGAAGCGGCGGCCTTTGGCCCCGAACAAGATCTCCTGGGCCACGGTGGGGCAGGCGACGCGGCTCTTCGGGTCGCCCAGGTAGTCGCGCAGCAAGGTCGGCTCGGGCAGCAGCGTCTCGGTCATGACGTGCGAGGTGGCGAACCCGTCCATGGCGTTGGCCACCGGGATCAGGCTGAGGGCGGCGGTGCGGTAGGAGACGGCCGCCAAATCGGCCGCCTCCTGGGGCGAGGAGCCGAAGAAGACCGTGTAGCCGGAGGGCAGCAGGGCGTAGATGTCGTCGTGGCCGGCCATGACGTTGAGCGAGTGCTTGGAGACCACGCGGGCGGCCACCTGGAGCACAAAGCCGCCCACCTTCTTGCCGGCCGTGACGTAATGGGACTCAAGTCCGTACAAGATGCCCTGCGAGCTGGACGCGTTGGAGATGTAGTTGCCGCCGGTCAGGGCCGCGCCGAGGGCGCCGGACTGGCCGGAGTGCTCGCCCTCGGCCTCGACAAAGAAGGGGTGCGCCCCCCACACGTTGAGCTGGCCCTCGGCCCGGGCCGCCTCGAACGTCTCGGAGATCTCGGTCGACGGGGTGATCGGGTAGCCGATCATGCCGCCACACACATGTTTCATAACATGGGTGACTGCGCCGTTGCCATTGATCACATCTGGGATTCCCGGATACCGCGGTGGGGGTAGGGTCACGTCTTGCCTTCTCATCTCGAGTTGTAGTGCCGCGCTTGGGGGCGTGAGGCCGCCCGCCGCGCCAGCGGGCCATGGCCAGGGTACGTTAAATTGATCCTATGAATTTGGGACCTGGGACCCTGGTCCCGCCCGATTCTACCCGTCGCGGGCCGCGGTTGGCGCAGGACGAACGGTCCGCCGCCGCCGCGCGCCCCCCCGGCCGCCAAACCGGCTGGGGCCGGCGCCGCCCGGGCGGCGGGCCTCCGCCAAGGGCGCGGCGCCCCCGGGTAGACTTCAGCCGGAAGCAGCCAGCCACCGGCCATAGAGGGGAAGCGCCAGGTCAATGTCGGGTCATTCGAAATGGGCCACCACCAAGCACAAGAAGGCCGCCATCGACGCCAAGCGCGGCAAGCTGTTCGCCAAGCTGGTCAAGAACGTCGAGGTGGCGGCCAGGACCGGCGGGGGCGACCCGGCGGCCAACCCAACCTTGTATGACGCCATCCAAAAGGCCAAGAAGTCCTCGGTGCCCAACGAGAACATCGACCGCGCCGTCAAACGCGGCTCCGGGGCGGAGGGCGGCGGCGCCGAATACCAGTCCATCATGTACGAGGGCTACGGCCCCGGCGGCGTGGCCGTGCTGGTGGAGGCGCTGACAGACAACCGCAACCGGGCGTCATCGGACATCCGCCTGGCTTTGACGCGCAACGGCGGCTCGCTGGCGGACCCGGGCTCGGTGGCCTACATGTTCTCCCGCAAGGGCGTCATCGCCGTGGCGGCGGCCGATGCCGTGGACGAAGACGCCATCTTGGACGCGGTCTTGGACGCCGACCCAGAGGAGGTCACAGTCGAAGACGGCGGTTTCGAGATCATCACCGCCCCGGAGCGCCTGGTGGCGGCGCGCCAAGCGCTGCAAGCCGCCGGCATCGACTACGAGTCGGCCGAGGTCTCGTTTGTGCCCTCGGTCGAGGTCCCGCTCGAGGCCGATGGCGTCAGGAAGATCCTCCGGGTGGTGGACGCGTTGGAGGATTCGGACGACGTGCAAAACGTCTACACCAACTTCACCGCCCCGGACGAGGTCATCGCCGCCGCGATGGGCGAGTAGGCCGGCGGTGCGCGTTCTGGGCGTCGATCCGGGCCTGACCCGCTGCGGCCTGGGGGTGGTCGACTCGGCCGGGTCGCGCCGGGTCGCGCTGGTCGCCTTCGGTCTCGCCACCACCCCCGCCGCCGAGCCGGTCGACCGCCGTTTGCTCGCCATAGCGCAGACGGTGGGGGAGTGGATCGACCGCTACCAGCCCGATGCCGTGGCCGTCGAAAGGGTCTTCGCCCGGCGCGACGTGGGCACCGTGGCCGGCACCATGCAGGCCAGCGGGGTGGCCATGGTGGAGGCCGCGCGGCGCGGCGTGGAGGTGGGCTTGCACACCCCGACCGAGGTCAAGGCGGCGGTGACCGGCTCGGGGGACGCCGCCAAAGGCCAGGTGGGCCGCATGGTGACGCGCCTGCTGGGGTTGGCCGAGCCGCCCCGCCCGGCCGACGCGGCCGACGCCTTGGCCTTGGCCATCTGCCACGCCTGGCGGCCCAGCACTTTGACCCCCTTGGGGCAGGCTTCGACGCCGGCCCAAAAGGCCTGGGTCGAGGCCTCCCGCGCGGCCGGCGCCCGGGCCCGCAAAGGCTGGGCCGCCGCGTGATCGCCTCGCTGCGCGGCACGGTGCTGGCGCTGACCTCCCAGGGGGCCGTGGTCGAGTGCGGCGGCGTGGGGCTGGCGGTGACCTTGACGCCCGGCGGGCGCGACCGCCTGCGCCAAGGCGAGGAGGCGTTCTTGCCCACCCACCTGGTGGTGCGGGAGGACTCGCTGACCTTGTACGGCTTCGCCGAGGCGGCCGAGCGGGACGTGTTTGCGGCGGTCCAGTCCGCCAGCGGCGTCGGTCCGCGCCTGGCCTTGGCGCTGGTCTCCACCTTGGGCGCGGACGGGCTGGCGCGGGCCGTGGCGGCGGCGGATTTGACGGCTCTGGCCAGGGTGCCGGGCGTGGGCAAGAAGTCGGCCCAGAAACTGGTGCTGTCCCTGGGCGGCAAACTGGGCGCCCTGGGCGCCTCGGGCGGGCTCGGCGGTTCTGGCGGCGCGGCGGGCGCGGCCGGCGGGGTGGGCGGGGACGCGGCGGCCCAGGTCCAAGCCGCCCTCGAGTCGCTCGGCTGGGACGCCGGGGCGGCGGCGGAAGGCATCGGGCGGGTGCTGGCCGGGGCGGGCGCCCCGACCGACGTGCCGGAGTTGCTGCGGGCGGCCCTGCGGGCGCTGGGGGCGCGGCGATGAGCGCCTGGGCGGCGGGAGGCATCGGGCCAAGGCCGGCGGTTGGCGGCGTGCGGGGGCTGGCGCGGGCGGCCCTGAGGGCCCTGAGGGTCCTGAGGGCCCTGGGGGCGCGGCGATGAGCGGCGCGGCGGCCCCGGGGGCCGAGGAGGCGGGCTTGTCGGCGGCCAGGGAGGCGCTGGCGCCGGCCGCCTCGGGCGCGGAGCGGGCCATCGAGGCGGCCCTGCGGCCCAAGAGCCTGCGCGAGTTCATCGGCCAGCATGTGGTGCGCGAGCAGCTTCAACTGGTGCTGGACGCGGCCAAAGCCCGCGGCACGGCGCCGGACCACGTGCTGCTGTCCGGCCCGCCGGGGCTGGGCAAGACCACCTTGTCGATGATCATCGCCACCGAGTTGGGCGCGCCGATGCGCGTCACCTCCGGGCCGGCCATCCAGCACGCCGGCGACTTGGCGGCGGTGCTGACCTCCCTTGAGGAGGGCGAGGTGCTGTTTGTCGACGAGATCCACCGCCTGGCCCGCCCGGTCGAGGAGATGCTGTACCTGGCGATGGAGGATTTCCGGGTCGACGTGGTGGTGGGCAAGGGCCCGGGGGCCAACGCCATCCCGCTGACCCTGCCGCCGTTCACGGTGGTGGGCGCGACCACCCGGGCGGGTTTGCTGCCGGCCCCGCTGCGCGACCGCTTCGGCTTCACCGGGCAGTTGGACTACTACTCGGCGGCCGAGTTGGAGCAGGTCATAACCAGATCGGCGGCGCTGCTGGACCTGGGCCTGGAGCCGGCCGCGGCGGCCGAGGTGGCCTCCCGCTCGCGCGGCACGCCCCGGATCGCCAACCGGCTGCTGCGCCGGGTGCGCGATTGGGCCCAGGTGCGCGGGGCGGGGGTGGCGGACATGGCGGCGGCGCTGGGCGCGCTCGAGATCTACCAGGTGGACCAGCGCGGGCTCGACCGGTTGGACCGGGCCATCTTGGAGGCGCTGGCCAAACGGTTTGGCGGCCAGCCCGTGGGGCTGTCCACCCTGGCCGCGGCCGTGGGCGAGGAGGGCGAGACCATCGAGACGGTGGTCGAGCCCTACCTGCTGCGCGAGGGCCTGATCGCGCGCACGCCGCGCGGGCGGATCGCCACCCAGGCCGCCTACGAGCACCTGGGCGCCGCGCCTGCCAGCCCGTCCCTGTTCCCCCGGCCCTAGCCGAGGCCCCGAAGCCCCGGGGTCCCGGCGCGGCCTGTCAGCCAGGGTGGAGCCGATTCGGCTAGACTCGGCGCGGACGCGGGGCGAATCGAGGCCCGGCACAATCAAGGAGTTTGAGTTGACGATGGACAATGCCGTGCTCTTGGCCGCAGACGAGGCCCCGACCGGCGGCGGCATGAACACGATGATGATCGTCTTCCTGGCGCTGATGATCGGGGTCATGTTTTTCATGTCCCGCCGCAACAAGAAGCAGCAGCAGAAGCAAGCTGATTTCCGCGACAAGCTGGAGGCGGGCCAGCGCGTCATGACGGCCGGCGGCATGGTTGGCGTGATCAGCGAGGTCGAGGGCGACGTCGTCACCATCATGTCGCCCAGCGGCGACCGTTCGGCCTATGTCCGGCGCGCCATCCGCTCCCAGGTTCCCGACGACGAGTGGGAGGCCATGCTGGCGCCCTACGCGGCCGACGACGAGCCAGACGAGGCCGACGAGCCAGGCGAGCCAGACGAGCTAGACGAGCCAGGCGAGCCCGACGCGGCCGACGAGCCCGACGAGGAATCCGAGGACACGGGCAAGTAGCCCGCCCCGGTTTCGAGGTCCCAAGGAGAAAGCAACCCCGTGGCTACACATTCGAAGAGGTCCCGGCCGGGGCGCACCCTGATCACCCTGGGGGTCTTGGCGGTGGCGCTGTTCGGCGGCATCGCCCTGGGGGCGGGGTCCGGCCAGACCGGCTGGCTGCCGAAGTTCGCCCTCGACTTGGAGGGCGGCACCCAGTTGGTGCTCACCCCCCAGGCGGTCGAGGGCGACCGCCAGGTCACAGCCGAGCAGATTGACCAGGCGATCGAGATCATCCGCGACCGGGTCGACTCCTCCGGCGTGGCGGAGGCGGAAGTCGCCCGGCAGGGCACCAACAACATTGTGGTCTCCATCCCGGGCAATCCGAGCCAGGAGGACTTGGACCTGGTGACCAAATCGGCCGCGATGACGTTCCGGACCGTGCTCTATGTTGGCTCGGCCGCCTCGACCGCGACCGACCAGTGGTCCTCCCGGCTCTACCCCAACCCCAGCTACACCCCGCCGGCGGAGACCGAGGAGACCGATGAGGCCGGCGATGGCGCCGATGCCGACGAGGCCGCCGGGGAGGCCGGCGATGCCGCCGAGGCCGGGGAGGCGGGCGATGCCGCCGAGGCCGGCGATGCCGCCGAAGCCGAGGCCAGCGCCAGCCCCGGCACCCCCGTGCCCAGCCCCACATCCAAGGTCGACGCCTCGACCGGCGACATGCCGGTGCCGCCGGACGAGGCCTACGCCGCCCGCCTGGCCAACGGCCTCGACGAGGCGGTGGTCTACCAGGCGGTGGCGGAGCAATACGCCTACCTGCTCGAGGGCGCCGAGTCGACCGTGGCCAGCAAGGTGTCGGGCGGGTTGACCCAGGAGGCGGCCGAGGCCCAAACCATCGCCGAGGCGGTCAACTGCGCCATGGTCGGCTCGGCCCGCGGCAACGAGCCCTCCGACCCCGACCGGCCGCTGGTGACCTGCGACGAGTCCGGCCAGGTGGCCTACATTCTGGGCCCGGTGATGGTCCAAGGCTCGGAGCTGACCAACGCCAACAACGGCATGGCCACCACCCAGCAGGGCAACACCACCGGCCAGTGGGTGGTGGACATCGAGTTCAACTCGGCCGGCGGCAAGCAGTTCGGCGCCGTCACCGAGACCCTCGACTCCACCTGCGCGGCCGATTCAAGCGACCCCAAGCGCCAGTTCGCCATCGTGCTAGACGATGTCGTCATCTCGGCGCCGGAGGTCTGCAACGGCGCCATCAACACCGGCCAGGCCCAAATCTCCGGCAGCTTCACCCAGCAGAGCTCGAAAACCCTGGCCGACCAGCTCTCCTTCGGCTCCCTGCCGATCAACTTCAACGTCGAGTCGCAGGACACAATCTCCGCCACGGCGGGCTCCGAGCAGCTGCGGATCGGCCTGTGGGCCGGGCTGGTGGGCCTGATCGCGGTGTTCGCCTACTCGCTGTGCCAGTACCGGGCCCTGTCGGTGGTGACAATCCTGTCGCTGATCCTGGCCTCCGGCATCTCCTACGGCACCATTGTGCTGCTCGGCTGGCTGCAGGGCTACCGGCTGTCGCTGGCGGGGGTGGCCGGGTTGATTGTGGCGGTCGGCATCACGGCGGACTCGTTCATCGTCTACTTTGAGCGCATCCGCGACGAGCTGCGCGTCGGCCGGCCGTTGGTCCAGGCGGTGGACTTGGCCTGGCTGCGCGCCCGGCGCACCATCATCGCCTCCGACGCGGTCAACTTCCTGGCCGCCATCGTGCTCTACCTGGTGGCTGTGGGCGGGGTGCGCGGCTTCGCCTTCACGCTGGGGCTGACCACGGTGATGGACCTGGTGGTGGTGATGCTGTTCACCCATCCGGCGGTGGTGGTGCTGACGCGGGCCAAGTTCTGGGCCCAGGGCCACCCCTGGTCCGGGTTGGACCCGTGGCGCCTCGGCGCCCCAGGCGCCGTCAGATACGCCGGCCGCGGCCAGGTGCGCCCCTTGCCCGCTGCCGCCGCCCCGGTCGCCCCGGCCGAGCCAGGCGAGCCAGGCGAGCCAGGCGGGCCAGGCGGGCCAGGCGGGCCAGGCGGGCCAGGCGAGGTGGTTGAGGCGGTCGTGGCCGGCCCGGCGGCATCGTCCAGCCAAACCGCGGCCGGGCGGGTGCCGGGCGAGGCGGGCTTGTCCATCGCCGAGCGGAAACGGCGGGCGGCTGAGCGCGCCCGGCAAGCCGGCCAAGACGCGGAAGGAGGCGACGCCTGATGGCTGTGGGCGGATTCGCCGGCTGGGGCAACGACCTGTACACAGGGCGGCGCTCCTACCAAGTGGTGCCGAAGATCAAACTTTGGCTCAGCGTGGCCGGACTGGTGGTGCTGGTGTGCGCCGTGCTGCTGTTCAAACCGGGGCTGACGCTGGGCATGGAGTTTGTCGGCGGCACCGAGTTCAGGGTCTCGGGCACCGAGCGCACCGAGCAGCAGCCGGCGGCGGACGCCATCCGGGACACCTTGGGCGGGGAGGCCTCGCCCAAAGTGAGCTCGCTGGGCGGCGGCGGCGTGCGCGTCCAAACCGGCAAACTGACCTCGGAGCAGACCAACCAGGTGCGCCAAGCCCTGGCGGAGGCCTACGAGGTGCCCCTGGAGGACGTCTCGAACCAAGTCGTGTCCGCCTCCTGGGGCGCGGACGTCTCCGGCAAGGCGCTGCGCGGGTCGATCATCTTCCTGGTGCTGGTGGCGGTGGCGATGGTGGCCTACTTCCGCAACTGGGCGATGGCCGTGTCCGCCATCACCGCCCTGCTGCATGACTTGGTGGTGACGGTGGGGGTCTACGCGGCGGTCGGCTTCGAGGTCACACCGGCCTCGCTGATCGGCTTTTTGACCGTGCTGGGCTACTCCATGTACGACACCGTGGTGGTGTTCGACAAAGTGCGCGAGAACACCGCCGGGGTGGCCGACCAAACCCAGTACACCTACGGCGAGGCCGCCAACCTGGCGGTCAACCAGACCATGGTGCGCTCCATCAACACCTCGGTGGTGGCGCTGCTGCCGGTGGCGGCCATCTTGTTCATCGGCTGGGCGCTGCTCGGGCCGTCCTCGCTGCAAGATATCTCGCTGGCGCTGTTCGTCGGCATGATCGCGGGCACCTACTCCTCGATCTTCCTGGCCACGCCGCTGGAGGTGGCCATCAGGCTGCGCCAGCCGAAGCTGGCCGAGCACACCCAGCGGGTGCTGGCCAAGCGCGCCCAGGCCGCCGCCGAGGGCGGGGACCTCGGCCCGGGGCTGGCCGCCTTGTCCGGCATCGGCGCGATGCGGGCCGGCCAGCACCGCGGCCAGGAGGCCCAGCCGAGGCGGAAGCCGAGGTCGGATAGGTGAGCATGGCAGACCTGGTGGCCTCCCACATCCGCGACATCCCAGACTTCCCCAAGCCGGGCGTGGTGTTCAAGGACATCACGCCGCTGCTGGCGGACGCGGCGGCCTTCGCCTCCACCATCGAGCACTTCGCCGGCTGGCTGGACCGGGTGGGGGCGGAACTGGTGGTGGGCATCGAGGCCCGCGGTTTCATCTTGGCCGCCCCGGCGGCGCTGCAAGCCCAATTGGGTTTTGTGCCGCTGCGCAAACCAGGCAAGCTGCCCGGCGTCACCTTGCGCGAGTCTTACGCCCTGGAGTACGGCGAGGCCGCCCTGGAGATGCACGAGGACGCCATCCGGGCCGGCGCGCGGGTCGCCGTCATGGATGACGTGCTGGCCACCGGCGGCACCGCGGCGGCCGGCGCCGACCTGCTGGAGCGGGCCGGGGCGCAGGTGGTCGGGCTGTCCTTCCTGATGGAGCTGGCCGCCCTGGGGGGCCGGGCCAAGCTGCCGGGCCGCGCCATCGACTGCCTGCTGACCGTAGACTGACTGTGTGGCTGACACCGACCTCTCCGACCTGACCCAGGCGGATGTCGGCGCGCACACCGGGCCGTTGTCCTGGCTGCCCGGCTTCCGCGCCCACCAGCCCACCCCGGCGGCTTTGGAGCCGGTGCTGGCGGCCTTGCGCACCTCCCACCCCAAGGCCTCGACCGAGGTGGTCGAGCGGGCCTACGCCGTGGCCGCCCGCGTCCACCAGGGGCAGTTCCGCAAGAACGGCGAGCCGTACATCACCCACCCGGTGGCCGTGGCGACCATTTTGGCCGAGTTGGGCCTGACCCCGTCCACCTTGGCCGCCGCCTTGCTGCACGATGCCGTCGAGGACACCCCGTACAAGCTGGAGCAGTTGGAAAAGGAGTTTGGCCAGGAGATCGCCCAGCTGGTGGACGGGGTGACCAAGCTCGACAAAGTGGTCTACGGCGAGGCCGCCCAAGCCGAGACGGTGCGCAAAATGGTGGTCGCCACCGCCAAGGACATCCGGGTCTTGCTGATCAAATTGGCCGACCGCCTGCACAACGCCCGCACCTGGAAATACGTCCCGGCCGAGGCGGCCGAGATGAAGGCCCGCGAAACCCTGGAGATCTACGCCCCGCTGGCCCACCGCCTGGGCATGAACACCATCAAATGGGAGTTGGAGGACCTCGCCTTCGCCACCTTGCACCCCAGGGTCTACGAGGAGGTGGTCCGGGTGGTGGCGGAGCGCGCCCCCGCCCGCGACGAGTACCTGCGGGTGGTCTCAGAGCAGGTCAAAGCCGACCTGCGGGCCAGCAAGATCAAAGCCATTGTGACCGGGCGGCCCAAGCACTACTACTCGATCTACCAGAAGATGATTGTCCGCGGGCGCGACTTCGCGGAGATCTACGACTTGGTGGGGGTGCGCATCCTGGTGGACACGGTGCGGGACTGCTATGCGGCTCTGGGGGCCGTCCACGCGCGCTGGAACCCGGTGCCGGGGCGGTTCAAGGACTACATCGCGATGCCGAAGTTCAACATGTACCAGTCGCTCCACACCACCGTCATCGGCCCCTCCGGCAAGCCTGTGGAGATCCAGATCCGCACCCACGAGATGCACCGGCGCAGCGTTTTCGGGGTCGCCGCCCACTGGAAGTACAAGGAGGGCCAGCACTCCAAGGGCGCCAACTCGACCGAGATGGACTGGTTGCGCCAACTGGTCGATTGGCAGCGCGAGACCCAGGATCCAGGCGAGTTCTTGGACTCGCTGCGCTATGAGATCGGCACTTCGGAGACCTATGTCTTCACCCCCAAGGGGGATGTGCTGGCGCTGCCCGCGGGCGCCACCCCGGTCGACTTCGCCTACGCCGTGCACACCGAGGTGGGCCACCACGCGGTTGGCGCGCGCGTCAACTCGCGCCTGGTGGCGCTTGACACCGAGCTCCAAACCGGCGATGTGGTGGAGATTTTCACCTCTAAAACCCCTGGCCAGGGGCCTTCGCGCGATTGGCTGGCGTTTGTCAAGTCGCCCCGGGCGCGCAACAAGATCCGCCAGTGGTTCACCCGCGAGCGCCGCGAGGAGGCGGTCGAGCGCGGCCGCGACCTGATCGGCAAGGAGATGCGCAAGCAGCATCTGCCGCTGCAGCGCCTGATGTCCCACGAGGCCCTGGTGGCCTTGGCCGGCGACCTGCGCTTCGCGGACGTCTCGGCCTTGTACGCGGCGGTCGGGGAGGGCCGCTACTCGGCCCACTCGATGGTGGACAAGCTGCTGCGGGCGGTGGGCGGCGCGGCCGGCAACGAGGAGGACATCGTCGAGGTCACCCGGCCCGGCCTGGCGGGGCGGCGGGGCGAGGCGGCGCTGAGCGACCCGGGCGTGAGTGTGCAGGGCCTGGACGATGTCTGGGTCAAGCTGGCGCGCTGCTGCACGCCGGTGCCGCCGGACGGCATCGTCGGCTTTGTGACGCGCGGGTCGGGGGTGTCCGTCCACCGGGTGGACTGCCCCAATGTGGTGGCCTCGATGCGCAGCGCGCCGGAGCGGATGGTGGAGGTGGCCTGGCGCGACCACCCCCAGGGCGCCTACCTGGTGCAGATCCAGGTTGAGGCCTTGGACCGCCACCACCTGCTGTCGGATGTGACCAGGGCGCTGTCGGAGGCGCACGTCAACATTTTGTCGGCCGAGGTCTCCACCACCAAGGACCGGGTGGCGATCAACCGGTTCTTGTTCGAGTTGGCGGACAGCTCGCATTTGGACGCGGTGCTGGCCGCCGTGCGCCGGGTCGATGGCGTGTTCGACGCCTACCGCACCACCGGGGCGGGCCAGCACCGCGTCTAGCCGGCCCCTATCCGAAGCCGCGCTGGGCGGATTCCCGCAGTGTGCGCAGCATCAGCTGGCGGCTGCGGATGTCTTCTTCGAGGGCTGCGATGGCGGTCGGGTCGCCGGCCGCGCGGACCTTTTCCAGCTTTTTGGCCAGGCCGGCGATGACGGCTTCGAGTTGGCTGGTCATCGAGTTCATGCGGGCGATGGTCTCCGGGTTGGAGCGGCGCCAGTTGCGGTCGTCTTCTGAGCGGATGGTCTCCTCGACGGTCTTCATGCGCCGCTCGACGCGGTCTTGGTCGCGGCGGGGCACGTCGCCGATCTTGTCCCAGCGGTCTTGCAGATCGCGCAGTTTGGCTTTGGCGGCTTTCAGGTCGGCCACGGGCAGCAATTGCTCGGCTTCCCCGACGATTTCGAGTTTGGCTTTGAGGTTGGCTTCGCGCTCGGCGTCGTTGGCGGCGTGCTTGGCGTCCCGGGCCCGGAAGAAGGCCTCCTGGGCGGCCCGGAAACGCTCCCACAGGGCGTCGTCTTCGCGCCGGCCCAGGCGGCCGGCCGCGCGCCAGCGGTCCATCAGCTCGCGGAACTCCCGCCCGGTGTTGCCCCAGTCTTGGGAGGTGGAGAGCTTCTCCGCCTCTTCGACAATCTTTTCTTTGACCGCTTTGGCGGCGCCTTGGCGCTTGTCCAACTCGGTGAAGAAGGCCCGCCGTTTGCGGTCGAAGTTGGCCCGGGCCTGCGAGAAGCGCTTCCACAGCTCGTCTTCGGCGGCGCGGTCGACTTTGGGGCCGGTGCGCTGGGCTTCGCGCCAGGTGTCGAGGATCTCGCGCAGGCGGGTGGTGGCCTTTTTCCAGTTGATCTGGTCGGGGTGGCGCTCGGCCAGGGCCTCGGCCTCGGCCACCAGCGCGGCGCGCGCCTCCAGGGCGGCGGCTTTGGCGGCCGCCCGCTCCGCCTCGATGCGTTGGCGCACCTGGGAGGCGTGGGCTTTGACGGCGCGGTACTTTTCCCGCAGCCCGGCCAGGTTGCCGACCGCGGCCGGCTCGGTCAGGGCTTGCTTCAAGTTGGCCAGCGTCTGGTCGAGGTCTTTTTGCGACAGCTGCTCCAGCCGCGCCTCGAACAGGTCGACTTGCGCCGCCAGGTCGCAGAAGCGTTTGGCGTACAGCGCCAGGGCCTCCGCGGCCGGCACGCCGGGGAATTGCCCCACCGCCCGCTCGGTCTTGCCTTCGCGCACAAAGACGGTGCCGTCGGCCTCCACCCGCCCCCAGCTGGAGGCTTCGGCGATGGCCGATGCCGTGTGCGCGGGCGGCAGCGGCGGGCTCGGCGCCGGCGCGGCGGCGCCAGGCCGCAGCCCGGGGCGCGGTCCCGGCCGCGGCCCCGGCCCCGGGATCGGCCGGGGCCGCGGCGCGGCCTGCCCCGGCTCCGGCGCGGGCTGGGCCTCGGGCTCCGGCGCGGGCTGGGCCTCGGGCTGGGCTTCAGGCTCTGGCGCGGGCTGGGCCTCGGGCTGGGCTTCAGGCTCTGGCTCGGCTTCGGCCTCCGGCTTCGGCTCGGGTTCCGGTTCCGGCTCGGGCTTCGGCTCGGGCTGGGCCTCGGGCGCGGGTTCCGGTTCGGGCGCGGGTTCCGGTTCCGGTTCGGGCGCGGGTTCCGGTTCGGGTTCCGGTTCCGGCTTCGGCTCGGGGGCGGGTTCGGGCTTGGGCTCTGGGGTGGTCGAATCGGGTGGCTGGGTTTGGGA
>JAITIG010000178.1 GCA_031279575.1 Bifidobacteriaceae bacterium | reverse complement strand
TGATTGCGAGCACGGATCCGGCCTTCGGCGCCGTGGCGTAGGCCAACGGCGCGTACCTCCCGCCTCCTGGTTCTGACACGCTGCACAGTCTCCCCCGCCCCTCTGACACCTTCGCGTTGGGCGGCACCTGGGAGTTTTGTGCCCGGCGCGCCACGCCGGCCAGGCTCGGCGCGGCGCGCCGGGTCCCAGCTTGAAGGCCACCGGCCAGCTGAGCTTGGCGAGGGCTTGCGCCGGGGTCAGCCGGGTCAGGCCCGGGACGGCGCCGAAGGCCGGATCCGTGCTCGCAATCAGGCCGATGCCGTGCGCGATGGCGGTGGCGGCGTGGACCGCGTCGCGCCCCCGCACGGCATCGTCCGCGCGAACCAGCTCCAAGGCGACATCGAGCACCCTGGCGTCGAAGGCCAGCAGCGTCACCAGCCAGCGCAACTGCTGGCACTGCTGGACCGACCGGGCCACGGCGACCCAGACCCGCCCCTTCCCGCCCCCCACAGAAGAACCGGGTTTGGCCGCAGGCCTGGGCGTGGCAGACTAGGGGGTGCTTTCCGCCTTGGTGTAATCGGCAGCACAGGGGTTTTTGGTGCCCTTAGTCTAGGTTCGAGTCCTGGGGGCGGAGCGGTCGCGGCAGCGGTCGCGGCAGGCGTGGCGGCAGGCGTGGCGGCGGGCGGGGACGCCGCGGTCGCGGAGGCTTTGGCCTCGATGCCGACCACCCGTCGCTGGGCGGCCAAGCGGCATCGCGCGGCGAAAGGCCAACGCGGCGCCCAAACGGCGCCGCCCACCGGGGCCGGTCCGCGCAACCGCACCCGGGCTTGGCGCCGGAAGCGGACGCCGGGGTGCTGGGCGGCCGGGCGGCATCGTGCGGCGGTGACGCCGGAGACATGGCGGCACAGTTCGGTTATGTGCGGTTTTGGTGGTTTCTGGTGTATCCTCGGGGCATGGCGGCAATGCTGGCGGAACAACGCCAAAGCCTCATCCTGGAGCAACTGCGCGCCCAAGGCGCCGTGCGCGTCTCGCGCCTGGCCGCCGATCTAGCCGCCAGCGAGATGACGGTGCGGCGCGACATCGACCAACTGGCCGCCCAAGGGCTGTGCCGCAAGGTCCACGGCGGCGCCTGCCTGCCGGCCGGCGCCGCCCAAGAGCCCGGCTTCGCCGCCAAAGCCGCCGCCAACCAGGCGGCCAAGCAAGCCATCGGCCGGGCGGCCGCAAAGCTGGTCCAAAGCGGCCAGGCGGTCGGCATCTCGGCCGGCACCACCAGCTACTGGGTGGCGGTCGAGCTGGCGCGCCGCCCGGCCCGGGACCGCATCACCGTGGTCACCAACTCGGTGCCGGCCGCCGCCGCCCTGGCCGAGGCGGCGGCGGCGGACCCAGCCGACCCGGCGCCCCGGCCGGCCACCGGCCCGGTCCAGGTCATCATGACAGGCGGGACGCTGACGCCATCGCGCGCGCTGGTGGGCCCGCTGGCGGACCTGGCCCTTGGCCGCCTCAGCCTCGACTGGCTCTTCCTGGGCGTCCACGGCCTGGACGTGGAAGCGGGCCTGACCACGCCAAACGTGGCCGAGGCGGCCACCAACCGGGCTTTGATGGCGGCCGCCCAAACCACCGTTGTGACCGCCGACTGCTCCAAATGGGGCATCGCCGCCCTGGCCCAGATCGCCCCGCTCGACCAGGTGGCGCGCCTGGTGACCGACGCCGCGCCGCCACCCGAGGCCGCCCAAGCCCTCCAACGCCGGCAGATCGATTTGACGATTGCGAGACTCCCATGACCATCCGCGTCACACCCACCCGCCTGGCGGACGGACGCGACCTGTTCTACTTCGACGACTCCCCCGAGTACGCCTCAGGCGCCCGCACCCGCCGCCTGGACGACCCGCGCCCGCTGGCGGACCGCACCGCCCCGTTCCCCGACCCGGCCACCGGCCGCCTGGTCCAGCCCAGCGGCCCGCAGATGCGCCTCGACCAGCTGACCGGCGAATGGGTGCCGATGGCGTCCCACCGCAT
The DNA here is from genome assembly GCA_031279575.1 of Bifidobacteriaceae bacterium. Next base: position 8,464 of record JAITIG010000178.1, on the reverse strand, counting down.
GGACCGCACCTTCCAGCCGGCCGCCGAGGCCTGCCCGCTGTGCCCGGCCCAGGCCGGCGCCGCCTACCAGGACGGCGAGATCCCGGACACCGACTACGACGTGGTGGTGTTCGAGAACCGCTTCCCCTCCTATTGGCGCGCCCCCGGCCAGGACCCGGCCGCCGAGTTGGGGCCGGCCGGCCAGCCGCTGTGGCGGGCCCGGCCCGCCGCCGGGCGCTGCGAGGTGATCTGCTTCTCCTCCGACCACCACGGCCAGCTGGCGCGCCTGGGCCCCAGGCGGGTGCGCACCGTGATCGAGGCTTGGGCGGCCCGCACCGAGGCGCTGGCCGCCACCGAGGCGGTGGCGCAGGTCTTCCCGTTTGAGAACCGCGGGGCGGAGATCGGCGTCACCTTGCCCCACCCGCACGGCCAGATCTACGGCTACCCCAACATCGCGCCCAAAACCGCGGCCATGATCCGCCAGGCCGCCGCCTACCACCGGGCCACCGGCCGGCATCTGCTGGCGGACTTGGTCGCGGCCGAGGCGGCCGGGCCGCGCCTGGTGGCCGAATCGCCCCACTGGCTGGCCTACGTGCCCTACGCCGCCCGCTGGCCGGTCGAGGTGCATTTGGCGCCGCGTCTGGACCGGCTGGACCTGCCCTCGCTCAGCCCCGCCGAGCGCGACGACCTGGCCCACTTCTACCCCAGGGTGCTGCGCGGTTTGGACCGCTTTTTCACCGACGCCGCCGGCCGGGGCTTGCCGCTGCCTTACATCGCCGGCTGGCACCAGGCCCCCGCGGACCCCTCTACGCACCAGTTTTGCCGCCTCCACCTGCAGTTGTTCTCGATCCGCCGGGCGCCGGGCAAGCTCAAATACTTGGCCGGCTCCGAATCCGGCATGGGCGCCTGGATCTCCGACACCACCCCGGAGCGGATCGCCCACCGCCTGCGCGCCGCCCTGGCCGAGGCCGCCGCCGAGCCGGACCCCGCCCAGGACGCCGCCCCGCCCGCCAGCCCGGACCCGGAGGCCGGGCCATGACCGCCCCCCGTTTCTTGGCGGCTTGGAGCGCCGCCGAGGGCGCCCGGCGGGCGCGGGCGGGTTTCCGCCGGCAGTTCGGCGGCGAGGCGGCCGGGGTGTGGGCGGCGCCCGGCCGGGTCAACCTGATCGGCGAGCACACCGATTACAACGGCGGCCTGTCGCTGCCCATCGCCCTGCCCCACCGCACCTACTTCGCGGCCCGCCCCTCCCCCGGCGGCGACATCGCCCGCCTCGCCTCCAGCGAGGTCGGCTCGGGCGTGTTCGAGTTCCCGATGCCGTCGGTGGCGCCCGGCGCCGTGCCCGGCTGGGGCTCCTACGCCCTCGGCGTGCTTTGGGCGCTGCGCCTGCGCGGCCTGCCCGCCCCCGCCCTGACCGGCCACATCACCTCTTGCGTGCCGTTCGGGGCCGGCCTTTCGTCATCGGCGGCGCTAGAGGCGGCCGTCGCCCTGGCGGCCCTAAACCTAACCCCCCGGCCGCCCGATGCCGCCCCCGCCCGGCCGTCCCCCGCCGCCGGGCCCGATGCCGCCCCCCCGCCGCCCGATGCCGCCGTCCGCGCCCCGTCGCCCGCCGCCCGGCCCGATGCCGCCTCCCCGCCGCCCGGCGCCGCCCCCGGGGCCGGCGGTTCGGCCGATTGGGTTGGGCGGGGCGGCCAGGAGCCGGGCCGGGCCACCCGGCAGAGGTTGGCCGAGGCCTGCGTCCAAGCTGAAAACGAGATCGCCGGGGCGCCGACGGGCGGCATGGACCAGGCCGCCGCCCTGCTGGCGCAGCCCGGCCACGCCCTGCTGGTCGACTCAACCAGCGGCGCGGCCGAGCCGCTGCCGTTCGACTTGGCCGGGGCCGGGTTGGAGCTGCTGGTGATCGACACGCGGGCAAAGCACGCCCTGGTGGACGGCCAATACGGCCAACGGCGGGCGACTTGCGCCGAGGCGGCCCGCATCCTCGGCTTGGACAACCTGGGCCAACTGCCGCCCGCCTGCTTGGACGCCGCCCTGGCCCGCTTGGGCGGACCTGAGACGGTGGCCGCCCGCCGGGTGCGGCACATCGTCACCGAGATCGACCGCACCCGGCGCTTCGCCCACGCCCTCAAGGCCGGCCGCCTGGCCCAGACCGGCCCGCTGATGGACGCCTCGCACGCCTCGCTGCGGGACGATTACGAGGTCTCCTCGCCGGAGTTGGACCTGGCGGTGGACGCGGCCCGCCGGGCGGGCGCCCTCGGCGCCCGCATGACAGGGGGAGGGTTCGGCGGCTCGGCCATCGCCCTGACCCCCGCCGGCGCCCCCGCCGCCGTGGCCGAGGCCGTGGCCCAAGCCTTCGCCCAGGCCGGCCTCAAGCCGCCCGCCTTCCTGGTGGTGGAAGCCGCCGCCCCAGCCTCCCGCGTGGCCTAGCCGTCGGCCCGGTCAGAGCGCTGCCAGGGCCTGGTCGAGCAGGTGGGCGACGGCATCGTCCTGGTGGGGGCCTATCACCAAACCGGCGGCGGCGCGAACCGCCGCCACGGCGCCTGCGGGGGCGACCCCCAAACCGGCCAACCGCAGCGAGGCCAAATCGGTCTCGGCGTCGCCGAAAACGGCCGCCCGGGCCGGGTCAATCCCCAGGTGGGCCAACAGCCAGGCCAAGGCCAGGTCTTTGCGCGCGGCCGGCGCGGTGGCTTCCACAAAGTGCGCCAAGGACCGCTGGATCAGCGGATACCCGTCCAGGTCCAAGCCGTCCAGCACCTTGGGCGCGGCCGCCATCAGCACCTTGATAACGCCTGCCTGGGGCCAGGCGGAACGCGGCTGGAACAAGATCGGATGCTCCCCCGCCCGGGCCAACAGGTCAACCGCCAACCCCGGCCCGGCCGCGATCATCTGATCGGCGGTCCAGATCACCGGGTCCAAGCCGCAGGCGTCCGCCAACTCCAGGTAGGGGGCGGCCCCGCCCGGCTCGAACGCCACCACCCGCAACCGGCGCCCGTCCGCCGTGTCCGCCACCACCGCCCCATTGGCGGCGATGACGGGGGCGTTGGCCCCGATCTGGGCGGCGACCCGCAAAGCGTTGGCGGCGCTGCGCCCGGTCGAGATGACCACCTGGCGCCCGCTGCCCGCCAGGCGGCGCACCACCCCGGCGGCGAACCCGGACACCAGGTGGTCCGCCCCGGCCAACGTGCCGTCAATATCCAGCGCCACGGCATCGAACCGCCTCAGGTCAAACACGCCCGCCAGCCTACCCACCCCCGCCCGATGCCGCCCCCAGCCCCGCCACCGGGCAAAGCGCCAAAGCCCCATTTGGCCGCGACTCCTCCGCCAGGTCAGCGCGTCTGGACCCGTCGCGAGGGCCTCTGGCCGCCCGGCGCCGGCCGGCGGAGCGCTGGGCGGGCGCAGCCCGGCGGGCGTTTGGTAAGATAGCTGGGCTCAAGGGGCATTGGCGCAGTTGGTAGCGCGCTTCCATGGCATGGAAGAGGTCAGGGGTTCGAATCCCCTATGCTCCACCATATGCTCGAAGTTCCAACCCTGTCCCCGACAAGATCGGGGGGCAGGGGGGCGGTCAGGTCGATGTCTGGATGCAACTGCTGGGTGCGTTGCCAGTAGTCCGCCCGCAGCCGGTTTTCGGGTTGCATGATCGCGCCGTACACGTCCTCGAAGGTGTGCTCGATCTGCCAGTCCTCGGTGAGGATGATCAAGGTCAGAGAGGACAGTCCCGGCGGAAAGAGGTTCGCCGGTCCAGTACGCCTTGGCCAGATTGGCCGCCGCCCACACAATCGGGCGGGGCGGGCCGTCGGTCTCGGAAGCGTTGTCGGCGGACTCGGCGGCGTGGGCCGACTCGAAGTCGCCGTAGTCCTCAATGTCGAGGACTGCTGAGGCTGTCTCGGTCACGGCGGCCCTCACATTCCGACCGCGACGGGCGTCGGCGCAGCGCTCGCCGTGCTGGCCGGGATCGCGTTGGTCGGGCCTCGCTGGATCATCGGGACTGCCTGCTGAGCGAGCTGGCGTTGGGGACGGTTCACGGTGTAATTGGTGACGGCGTTGTCGTGGCCGATCCTGCGGGCGACGAACTCTTCGCGCTCAAACATCTGGCCATCGCCGTCGCTCATGGTGTAGGCGTGGATGTAGCCCTCGGCGACGAACTTGTCGCCCTTGGCGAACTGCGCCGCCGCCTTCTCGGCGGCCCGGCGGAACATGACCAGATCGTGGAAGCTGGTCTCGCCCTGGGTGAAGGAGCCGTCCGGGTTGCGGGTGAAGTGCTCCTGCCCGCAGTGGAGCAAAAGTAGCTGCGCCTGCTCTCCTTTGGCTAGCAGTCTACCGGTTTGGCTAACGGCCGAGGTGCCGCAAACACACTCACCTGTGATTGCGCACGTGTGCGCACGGTCCGTTCTACCGGTGGCTTGGGACGTTTGACCTCAGGCCGTGGCTTGTCCACGTCATGGCCGGAGAGCCGACGTCTCTGCGCGCGAAACGCCATGACTTGAAGACACACCCGGCGTGTGTTCCCTGTTCAAGAAACCGACAGGCCGCCATGAGCCCGCGCAATCGCCGCAAGTGGATGAACTTGCGGCACAGTCCCAACGCTGCAGGCAACGCTCCGATCCCGGCGGTCACGTGGACGACCCATGCCCGCAGGGTGCGCTCAGTGGGGTACCCTGGAGTCGTTTCGTCCAAGCGAAGCTCAGCGGCGACCGTCGCCGGCTAGTCGCAACCATGGGGAGAAATCATGAATGCAAGAAGCAAAGTCGTGGCGGTTACTGCCGGACTGTTGCTCGGGCTGTCGGGTATCACTGCGGCGTAAGCTGCTGAAATCAGCGTCTCGGTGACCGGTGCCAAAGCAGAGACCCTCAGCAGCCGTGCTGTGGCGAAGGCAACAGACACCGCAGCGGACAACAAGGCAGCTGAGACCCGCTATAAGCGAGGCAACGCCAGCGCGTCGGAGCAGAAGGTCAAAGCAAGCGCGGGCTACGGCTCGACCGCGACTTCGCCGTCGGGGACGACCATTGCCACGATTCAGGCGTGCGCGGCGAACAACAACCCATTCGACGGGGCAACACCTGTTCGGTTTGGAAGACTCTCTAGAAGCCTGGTCGCCTGTGGCGTGTCCGCGTCGGTCGTGGCGCGCCCAGGCTCCAGCTAGGAGCTGTCAGATGCTACACGTAGATCATGTGGGCGTTTGCCTGGGGCGCCGGTGGATCATTGAGGACGTGAGCCTCCATGTTCAGGCGGGACAAGCGGTCGCGGTGGTTGGCCGGACTGGCAGCGGCAAGTCCACGCTTCTGGCGTGCGTGATGGGATTATTGCGGCCGCAGCGGGGCTCGGTTTCCTGGCGCGGGCTGGATGTGACTCGTTTGAAGGTGCGAGAACTAGCCAGGCTGCGGCGCGTCAACCTTGGCGTGGTGTTCCAGGACGGCGAGCTGATGCCCGCGTTGACAGCGGCGGAGAACGTGGCGCTGCCTGCGGTACTCGATGGCCGGACTTGGCCAGAGGCAGAGGCCAGGGCGCGCGAGTTGTTGGCGTCGCTAGGCGTCGATGCTGAGAATCGAGGCGCGGACACCCTGTCAGGCGGTGAGCGGCAGCGGACGGCGCTGGCGCGCGCGCTTGTCAACGATCCGCCGCTGTTGATTGCCGACGAGCCGACCGGGTCGTTGGACGCTGCAACGCGGTCCGAGGTGGCTGATCTGTTGTTCGACCGCGCAGCGCGCGAGGACCGCGCTTTGCTGGTGGTGACGCATGATCCGGTGATCGCCGGTCGCGCAAACAGCGTGTACACATTGGAATCTGGCCGTCTGGTCCAGACGGCCGGTGGCGGCGTCGGATGAGAGGCGTTGGCCCCAGGCTCCTGGGCGACAGCGTCGCCCGCTCACGGGTCTGGCAATGGGCGATGGGCGCGGCCGCGTTCCTGGCCACACTGGCACTTGCGATGATGGTGGTAGCGCACGCCAGCTATGCGGGAAGGGCATCACGGGACGCTGCCCGGGCCCCGGTGTTCAACCAGTCCGAAGACAACCCGCAGGTCGCGTGGTTCCACTGGCGGACGGAAGAGTCTGGATTGACGCCAATCGAAGTCTTCGCTTTCGAGGCGATCGACCGGAGCGCGCCGCCGCCCCCAGGAATCGGTCATTGGCCCGAGCCTGGTGAGGTCTTCGTCTCCCCCGCGCTGGCGGCCATGCCGGCCGCGCAAGACTTCGTCGCGAGGTATGGGCTAGTGGCGGGCGCGATAGCGCCGGAAGCCTTGGCAGATCCCGGCGAAAGGCTCGCTTATGTGGGGCGGGAAGGCATGTCTGAGGATCGCGCGTTCCCGATCTCAGGATTTGGCCAAGGCGTCACAGGCAGCGAGACAGGCTATTTCGGTACCGCTTTGTATCAGCAGCGTGAAATGAACGTGCTGGTGGGTTTGATTGTGTTCGCGTTGGCGCCGGGCCTTCTGTTCTGCGCAAGTGCGACCCGAGCGGATATCGAAAGGCGACAGCGAAGGCTGACCGTGTTGCGGGTCCTTGGCGCCCCGCCTTCGACAGTCCGCCGCGCTGTGCTGGCGCAGGTGCTCGCACCCGTGCTGCTGGGTTCTGGCGCCGCCACCGCCCTGAGCTGGCTTGCCGCCGCCGGCACTTGGCCGGTGCCTTTGCTTCACTTCTATGTGGTGGGCGACGACCTGCGGCACTGGATTTGGCTTACGCTCCTCGCGGGTGCCGCAGTCGTGGCGACATGTTCAGCTATGGCCGTGTTCTGGCATCGGCAAGCCGGCAGTCGGGTGACCGGGACCAGGCCACAGCCCGCGGTCAAGGCCGCGGCCCGGTGGCCGGCAGTGTTTGTCGTCTGCTTGATCTGCGCGGCTAACGGGTTCTACTACTACTTCTATGACCGCGACCCGGCTATTGGGGCGATGCTGACGTGCGCCTGCGCCGGTTCATCCTTGGCCTTCATCACAGGTGCGACCGCGCTGCCCCTGAGAGGTTTGGCCAACGCCGTGCACCGGGCGGCGAAGCGGCGCGGCTCGGCGTCTGGGGTGTTGGTCGGCAGAGAGTTGCAGACCATGTCGCGGCCGGCGCTGCGGGCTTCGGTGGCTGTCAGCGCTGCCGCGATCCTGGCCGTTCAGGTGCTGGTGTGGTGCACTGTGGCGGGCCGCCAGTACCGCGAAGCGGTCACCGCTATCGAAGCCAACAGTGGCGTGACGTTGCTCGCCACTTCGGTGCCAGATGACGCTTTGCCGGCGGTGGCGGAGCGTCTTGCTCCGGAGAGCGTGTTGCTCGCGCTGGCCGGGGAAGGTGATGTGATCGTCGCTACCTGTGATGCCGCAGAACTCGTGATCGGTGACTGCGCCCGGTCGAGCCTTGGCCGGGCTGAGGTCACCCAGATTGGATTGTGGGTGGATGGGTCGGCCCGATTGGTGGTCGTGCCGTCTGTGGCTGACTATCTGGGGGCCGGCGCATCCGCTTTGCTTGTCGTGTCCACCGATGGGAGCCTCGACCAGGCCAAGGTGGCGCGCGCGTTCAATGACGAGGTCGGAACCCCCGTGGGCCTGGAATGGCCGGCTGGCGGCGACGCGGTCGGCGGGGTGATAGCCAAGGATCAGGGTCGATGGTTTTACGCTGGGGGGGCCTGGGCGCTGTTGACCGTGCTGGCGATGGGCGGGTTCGGTTTGGCGATCGAGTTGGACCGGCTGGCTCGACGGTTCGCTCCGTTGAGTGTTTTCGTGGACCGCCGGTCCACTTTCGCGGCTATCGCTTTTGGAACCGGCGGCCTTCCGCTGTTGGCTTCTGGGACGATGGGACTCGCGGTGGGTTGGCTCTTGGTGTTCGCACCCATCCATCTGCCGGACAGCGGGGCGAGCCTGTCTTCGAAATCTGTGTGGCTGATGGCGGGCCTGACGGCGGCCGCAGGCGCAACAGTGGGCGCGTGGTGCTGGATGACGATGTCTCGCAGGGCGACGAATAGCAATCCCGTGCGCGTTGAGTGGAGACGAGACAGCTATGAGTCCGCTGCGCTCGAACCCGACTGACCGGACGTGCCGAGATGTAGTTCTTCACGTGCCGATGCGGGTGCCTTGACTTCGAGCAAGCCCACGAGGGTGTCAAATGGTCTGTGGGTTGGGTTCCTGCAGGAGTGAGGTGTCAAGATGACCATGACGATGAGTGATGACAAGCTGGCCAACCCGGCCAGGGCCGAGGTCGCCGCCTGGCAGACCCGCCCGCTGGACGCGTTCTACCCGATCGTCTACCTGGACGCGCTGGTGGCCAAGATCCGCGACGGCCACCACGTCCAAAACCGGGCCGCCCACATCGCGGTCGGCGTCGACACCGCGCAAGCCGATTGGGCCATACTATCGTTCCATGATAGTATGGCCTAGTGATTCAGTCTTTCGCCGACGGCACCACTCGGCGAGTGTGGGAACTTGAACGCGCGCCGCAACTGGACCCAACGGTCCAACGCGCGGCGCACAAGCGTCTTCTGATGCTCGATGTCGCCCGCACGCTGCGTGACCTGCGAA
>JAITIG010000176.1 GCA_031279575.1 Bifidobacteriaceae bacterium | reverse complement strand
GGCGCTACCGGCGCCAAGACGAGATCGGCACGCCGCTGTGCGTCACCGTCGACTTCGACACCCTCCAAGACGAGGCCGCCACCATCCGCCACCGCGACTCGATGCGCCAAGAGCGGGTCCCGCTGGGGAAGATCGCGGGGCGGTTGGCGGCTTTGCTGGCGGGGGCGGATGGCTGAGCCGCTGTGGGCCCGGCCGCTCAGGCTCGGGCCCGTCGAGGCGCCGCTGCCGGTGGCGCTGGCGCCGATGGCGGGCGTCACCGACCTGCCCTTCCGCACACTCTGCCGGTCTTTTGGGCCGGGGCTGTTCACCACCGAGATGGTGACCTGCCGGGCTCTGCTGGAAGGCGGCGAGCGGACCTGGCGCCGGCTGCGGCAGGCGGCCGGCCAGCGGCCCCGCTCGGCCCAGCTCTACGGGGTGGACCCGGAGGTGGTGGCGGCCGCGGCGCGCCTGGTGGTCGAGCGCGACCTGGCGGACCACATCGACCTCAACTTCGGCTGCCCGGCGCCCAAGGTGACCCGGCAGGGCGGCGGCGCGGCGCTGCCGTGGAAGCTGGGGCACTTCCGGCGCATCGTGGCGGCGGCTGTGGCGGCGGCCGGCCCCCGGCCGGTCACGGTCAAACTGCGGGCCGGGATCGACGCCGAGCACCTGACCTACCTCGAGGCCGGGCTGGCGGCCGAGGCCGAGGGCGCCGCCGGGCTCACCCTGCACGCCCGCACCGCCGCCCAGCACTACTCCGGGCGAGCCGATTGGACGCTGATAGCCCAGCTCAAACAGGCTGTGCGGGCCATCCCCGTGCTCGGCAACGGCGACGTGTTCGAAGCCGACGACGCCGTCCGCCTGGTCCGCGCCACCGGCTGCGACGGGGTGGTGGTGGGGCGGGGCTGCCTGGGGCGGCCCTGGCTGTTCGCCGACTTGGCGGCGGCCGCCGCCGGGCGGCCCGAGCGGCTGCGGCCGCCGCTCGGGTTTGTGGCCGAGGTGATCCGGCGCCACGGCGCCTTGCTGGCGGAATACCGCGGCTGCGAGGCGGCCGCGGCGCGGGACCTGCGCGGGCACCTGCCGTGGTATTTCAAGGGCTACCCGGTGGGCCGGCAGGTGCGGGCGGCGGCCGGGCGGATCGGCTCGCTGGCTGATTTGGCGGCCCTGCTGGACCGCTTGGACCCGGACGCGCCCCACCCGGGCGCCGCCGCCGAGGGCGGGCGCGGCCGGGCCGGGGGGGCCAAGGCGCCCCGCTTGCCGGAGGGCTGGCTGGACTCGCGCGAGCTGGGCCCGGCCCAGCGCGGGGCCCTGGCCATGGCCGAGGCTGAGGCGGCGGGCGCGGGCGCGGGCGGCTGAGGGGCCCCAGTGGCGTCTAGGTAGTTTCACCGATCCACAGGTTTGGCTTTTCTGGCGCGCGCGGGGGCGGCCGGGGCGAGGATGATCGGCCTGCAACCGACCGCGTCCGCGCGGTCACCGAGCCCCTAGACCCGCGAAGGGAAGCACATGTACCACTCGAAACTGAGATCGCGCGTGGCGGCCGCGACGGTGGCCGCGCTGGCCGCCGGGGGTTTGGCCCTGGCGGCCCCCTCTCCCGGCGCCAGCGCCGCGACCACCCACCACCGCCCCGGCATCGAGGGGGTGAACAAGGTCTACGACTGGTCGGCGGCGACCGGATCGGCCAGGACCAGCGACACCTGGCGCGTCTACGCCAAGCAAGGGGAGGTCGTCCGCGGCGTGGTCGAGGGCATCCACCGCGACGCCTCGGGCGCGCCCAACCCGCTGCTGGCCTACCTGCCGGCCACGCCGCAGATGCGGGTCCAGCTGCTCGCGCCCGGCGGCGCGGTGGTCGGCTCCTGCCTGGCCACCGGGGCGGAGTCGAAGTGCGAGGCCAGCGCGGCGGCGCCGCGCGACGGCGTCTACAGCGCGGTGTGGGACTCGCCCAACCTGGTGGCGGACGGCGCCCAGATCTATTACCGCAAGGACCTGTGGGTGACGGCGGCCGGCGCGGACGTGGTGGGGCGGGTCTTCACCACCGCCTTCACCGCCGAGCAGAACACCAGGTGGCAGACCCGCTACCCGGATGAGTTCGGCGAGGCCGGCCTGGTCGACTTGGCCACCCAGTACGTCCTGGGCGACGACGGCACCTTGTTCCGGGTCGACATGCACGGCTTCCACGGCATCTCCTCTGGGATGCAGGCGGACTCGGTCGGGATCTACGAGGCCGCCACCTGCCGGCCGTCGGACAAGTCCTCCACCCACACGGGCTTCTACAGCGCCCCCGCCTACGTCACCCAGCCCGCCGAGTCGAACCCGTGCGGGCGCAAATTCCTCATCTTCCCCGACCGCCCGGCCGCGGACCTGCCCGAGGCGCTGACCGCGGCCGAAGGCTGGGACGGGCCCGTCTACCCGCGCTACCAGGTCCCCGAGACGCCCAGGGTGGCCCAGCTGGCCGCGCTCGAGCCGGCCGACCCGGCCCGGCCCTACGCTGTCGAGGCGACCTTGGATCTGGGCGCCTTCAAGGGCACCTACCAGGTTGGCGCCGACGTCAACGGCGACGGCGACCTGGCGGACGCGGCCGATGTGGTTGAGCGTTTGGAGAAGCTCACCACCGCCGCGGACCCGCTGGTGTGGCGCTGGGACGGCCGCGACGCGGCGGGCCAGGCGGTCGGGCGGTCCGCCAAACCCAAGGTCATGGTCCAACTGGTGCGGGGCAACCGCTACAGCCTGGTCTTGGGCGATGTCGAGCAGCTGACCGGCGGGGTGCGCATCGAGCAGCTGGCGGGCTACCAGGTGGCCCAAAACGGCGGCCAGCCGGTGCTGCCCAACATCCACTGGGACGACTCCGATGTCGAGGCGCACAACCCGGCGGGCCAAAACCCGCTGGCCACCTTGACCACCGAGCCGAAGCTGGTCAAAACCCCACCCGAGGGCGTGGCGCAGACCGGCCACCTGCACGGCTGGGACGTGCCGCCCGGCGGCGCGAACGACGACAGCTGGGGCAACGCGGCCGGCATCTCCTTCAACATTTGGAACGATCTGTCGGCCGATGCCGCCCTGGTGGCCAGCCGCGAGCTGGCCAGCCGCGAGCTGTCGGTCGAATCGAAGGCGGGCGAGCTGCGCCCGGCCCAGGGCGGGGCGCGCCGCATCGAGTACACCGTCAAGGTCAAAAACACCGGCACGGCCGCCTTCACCCAGGCCGCCCCGGCCGTCATGGTCGACACCCTGCCGCTGCGCATGGACGACTGGCGCTACAGCGCCACCGCCTACAGCGCCTCCACCAGCCCGGCCGCGGCCGCGGCCGCCTTCGCCGAGGGCAAGCTGACCTGGAGCGGGCCGCTGGCGCCGGGCGAGACCGCCACCTTGACCTACTCGGGGCGGGTCCTGCCCGGTTTTGAGGCCAGCCGCGTCAACACGGCCGCCACCGGCCCCTGCCCGGCCCCAAGCGACGACGGCGTCCGGGTGGTGACGTCATTGTGCGACGGCGCCAAGAGGCGGGCCGAGGTGCCGCTGCCCGGCTTGCAGGTCGAAAAGACGGCCGATGTGGCGGCGGTCCACACCTCCGGCCAGGTGGCGCGCTACACCGTCACCCTGACGAACATCGGCCAGGCGGCGTACACCGAGGCCGACCCAGCGCGGGTGGTGGACGATTTGTCGCAGGTGCTGGACGATTCCGTGCTCGACGTCGCCTCGATCAGCCCGCCGGGCGCCCGCTGGGACGCCCAGGCCCAGACCATCACCTGGTCGGGGCCGCTGGCCCAGGGCGCCAAACAGGCCATCAGCTACACCGTGGCCTACGCGCCCGGCGCGGCCGACCTGCTGTTGGACAACACCGCCTGGATCTACCCGGAGGACGTGATCGACCAAACCCCCGGCGCCAAAGCCCGGGTCGCGGTCCCCGGCAGCGACCTGCACCTGTCGAAGCGGGCCGAGCCCGCCCAAGCCGAGCCGGGCGATGAGGTCCGCTACCTCGTCACCTTGGACAACTCCAGGGGCCAGGCGGCCGCGCCGGTGGCCTGGACCGACGACTTGTCCGGCGTGTTGGACGACGCCGCCTTGAAGGGCGCCCCGGTGGTTTCCGGGGCCGGCCTGACGGCGCGGCTGGAGGGGGCCAGCCTGGTGCTGGGCGGGTCGGTGGCGGCCGGGGCCAAAGCCACCGTGGCCTACACCGCGGTGGTCTCGCCGCGCCCCGGCCCGGCCGGCCAGGCCGGCGCCGGCGACGGCGTGCTGGTCAACGCCCTGCTGGGGGCCTGCGCCGAAGGCCCGTGCCCGCCGCCGCTAGAGTGCCGCCAGGACGACCCTTTGACCACCTGCACGCCGGTGCTGGCCTACCGGGTGGCAAAGGAAGCCGCCATTGAGCCGCCGGGGGCGGAGGCTCAGGCCGGAGCGGTGGTGACGTTCAGGCTTTCGTTCGCCAACACCGGCGGCGCCGAGGTCGAGGTGGCCGAGGTGGATGATTTGACCGGCGTCCTGGACGACGCCGATGTGGGCGAGGTGGACCTCGCCGCCGCGGGCGCGCTGGCGGCGCGGCGCGAGGGCGGCCAGCTGCGCATCTCGGGGCTGCTGCCGGTTGGCGCGGTGGCGGTGGTGGCCTACCAGGCCCAGGTGCGCCCGCCCGAGGCGCGGGGCGATTCGGTCCTGGAGAACGTGGTGGCGCCTTCCGGGGTCACCACCCGCACCCCGGTGGGGGAGTTGGCCGTGGCCAAATCCGCCGCGCCGAAGCGGGCCAAACCGGGCGAGCAGGTCGAGTACACCATCCAGCTGCGGGCCACCGGCGCGCTGGCCCAGACGGTCAACCTGGTCGACGATCTGGCCGGCGCGCTGGACGATGGCGCGATCGTGGCGCCGCCGGTCAGCGACAACCCGGCCATCGCGGTCGACTACGAGGCGGGGGCGGCGGTGATCGGCTTGGCCGGCCAGTTGGCGGCGGGCCAGGAGGCCAACGTCAAATACAAGGTCCAAGTCCGCCCAGAAGCCGAGATCGAGGACTGGGTGCTGACCAACGTGGTCCTCGAGCGCGGCTACACCCCGGCCGACGGGCCGCGCAGCTGCTCCGCCTACGCGGTTGGGCGCTGCACCTCCACCCCGGTCGATGTGCCGATCGACCCGGCCGATCCGCCCGCCCTGGCCCTCACCGGGGCGGCGGCGGGCTGGGCGGGCGGCCTGGCCGGGGCTTTGGTGGCGGCGGGGCTGGCGCTGCTGGCCAAGGCGCGGCGCCGCCCCCGGCGGGCGGTGTAGGCGCCGCCCCGGCGCGCGCCAGGGGGGCCGGCTCCAGCGCGTGGCCGGCCCCCCAGGCGGTGGCGATGGCGGCGTCGCGCCCGGGCGGCGCCGCCGCCAGCTTGGGCGCCGGCCGGCCCGCCCCCGCCGCCGCCGGGGTTGCCCTCACTGGGGCCGGCCGGCCGGCCCGCGCAGGCCTTTGACCAGGGAGGGCAAGGTGGCGGCGGTCACCAGGGCCATGCCAAACGCGGTCACGCCCAGCGGCGCCAGCCACACCAGCGGGTCGAAGCCCAAGGTGCCGGGCCAGCCGGCCGAGCCGTCCACCCGGGCCAGGCCCACCCCCATGCTCAGCCCCACCAGGGCCACGCCGATCAGCGCCACCCCGGTGGCGGTGACCGCCAAGATGAAGGCCTCGGCGAAGCCCGCCACCAAAACCTGCCGCGAGGTGGCGCCGGACAGGCGCAGCACCTGCGACTCGGCCTCCCGGCCGCGGGCGGTGGCCAGCACGGTCATGGTCGAGCCGGTCATGGCGATAAGCAGCGGCACCGCGGCCAGCACCACCCCGGAGACGTCGCGCGTCTCCACCCAGCCCCGCCCGGCCGGGTCAAGCGCGCTGCGGGCGAAGTAGATCGAGATGGTCGCCCCCACCACCAGCACCCCCACCAGGATGACGTTGAAGGCCTCCAGCGAGCGGCCGGCCTGGTAGGCGGCGCCCCGGCGGCCCAAGAACAGAGCCGGCATGCGCCGCTCGGGGATGAAAAAGGTCCAGGCCCGGATCAAGAACGGGCAGTACACCGGCGCCGTCAGCGCGAAGAAGACCGCCAGCAGCGCTGTCATCACCGCCGCCCAGGTGGCGGCCGCGTTGGCGGCCCCGACCGGGCTGTCGCCGAACTCCCCCAGGCTGGGCAGGTAGACGGTCAGCGCCCCCGCCGCCAGCGCCCCCGCGCCGGAGGCCAGCCCGGCCCGGGCGCGCCAGCGGCCGCCCCGGCGCGGCCTGAAGGGCAGCGCTTTGAGCGCCTCGATCGCCTCGACGCCGCGCGCCACCTGGGCGCCCCGGGTGGAGGCCACCAGCGTCAAGCCGAAGCTGATGACGGCCGCCCCGACGATGGCGTGGGTGTCGGTGCGCCCCACCAAATCGGCCCGGCCGGATGAGGCCCAGGCGATGAAACGGCTGGCGGCGGGCGCGCTGGCCCAGCCCACGCCGATCCCGGCCAGGCTGGCCGCGGTGCAAACCGCCAGCACTTGGCGTGTGAAGTGGGCGGCGGCGTTGGACGGCGCCAGCCCCGCGATGGCCAGGTAGGCGCTGCGCCGGCGCGTCCGCATGGCCGCCTGGTAGACCGCCACCGTGGTCGCGCCCAAAGCTGTTAGCAAGATGAAAGCCAGCAGGGTGGCGTCGTACTGGTCCATCAGGCCGACTTCCTCCTCGGCCAGCGACTCGCCCAGCGAGCGCAGCGAGAAGACGATGGTGAGCAGGCCGGCGGTGAGCCCGATGAGCGGCCCGGCGGCGATCCAAAGCCGGGCGCCGGTCATCACCTCGCGCCACAAGACCGCGATCATGGCGCCTCGCCGGGCGCCTGGGGCTCTGCGGGCGCGCCGCCGGGCGGCTCGCCCGGCGCGGGTTTCGGCTCGGCCCGCGCCCCCTGCTCCAGGCTGGCCAGGATCTCATAGGCGGTGGGCCGCTCCAAGGTGGCCCGGGTGGCGCCGTCGATGATGGTGATGACGCGGTCGGCTTGGGCCGCCAAGTGCAGGTCGTGGGTGGCCAGCACCACAGCGCAGCCGCCCTCGGCCAGCTGCTTGAGCCGGCCCAGCACCAAATCGGAGTCCTCGATGCCCAGCCGGCCGGTCGGCTCGTCGGCGAAGGCGATGCGCGGGCTCTGGGTCACCAGCCGGGCCAGCGCCACCCGCGCCGCCTGCGGCGGGGTGAGCTGGTCGGGCACCTTGGAGGCCAGGTCGCGGGCGCCAAGCTGGCCCATCACTTTGAGCGCCAGCTCCCGGTTGGACCAGGCCGAGCGGGAGGCCAGCAGGCCCGGCAGCTCAACGTTTTGCAGGGCGGTCAGCGACGGCACCAACGGCGGGTTGACCATCAGCAGGCCGACATCCTCGCGCAGCATGGCGGCGATGGCGCCGCGGCTGGCGCGCGACAAATTGGTTTGCAGCAGCACCACGTGGCCCTCGGTGACCGGTTCGAGCCCGGCCAGGCAGCGCAGCAGGGTGGACTTGCCGGAGCCGGAGGGGCCGACCAAGGCCAGCATCTCCCCGGCCCGCAAAGTCAAAGACACCCCGCTAAAGACGCGCAGCGGCTTCTTGGCCCCC
This sequence comes from Bifidobacteriaceae bacterium, assembly GCA_031279575.1. The sequence goes on along the minus strand of JAITIG010000176.1, from coordinate 7,928 downwards.
CTAATCCAGAACACTTTCGAGATCTTGTGGGCGCTGAGCAGGGTGGGGCGCTCGCCCGCGGCGGCATCGGGCGGCTGGGCGGGCGCGCCTGCCGCATCCACCAGCGGGCGGGCGCCGTCCGGCGGGGGCGGGCTTGGCCTGTTGGGATCCACGCCCACAAGGGTATAGGGGCTGATAGCGTGCCTGCATGCAGCCTTACGGGTGGGCCGATGCGCAGCGCATGGTGCCGGAGACCTCGAAACAGTCCGCGCGGACGGAGTTCGAACGCGACCGGGCGCGTGTCCTGCACTCGGCGGCGCTGCGCCGCCTGGGAGCGAAAACCCAGGTCAGAACGCCGTGGCGGCGCTTGGACGACCCAGCGGGGGATGACTTCATCCGCACCCGCCTGACCCACTCGCTGGAGGTGGCGCAGGTGGGCCGGGAGCTGGGCAAGGCGCTGGGCTGCGACCCGGAGATAGTCGACGCCGCCTGCTTGGCGCATGATCTGGGGCATCCGCCATTTGGCCACAACGGCGAGCGCGCCCTAGCCCAGGCGGCCCGGCCGATCGGCGGTTTCGAGGGCAACGCCCAGACGCTGCGGCTGCTGACCCGCCTGGAGGCGAAGGTCTACGGGCCGGCCGGCTCGGCCGGGTTGAACCTGACCCGGGCCAGCTTGGACGCCACCATCAAATACCCCTGGCCCCAGGGCGAGGCGCCGGCGGGGGCGGACCCGGCCAAGTTCGGCTTCTACGCCGGGCAGGCGGAGGTTTTCGACTGGGTGCGCCAGGGCGCGCCGCCGCTGGCCCGCTGCGTCGAGGCGCAGGTGATGGACTTGGCGGACGACATCGCCTACTCGGTGCACGATGTCGAGGACGGCATCGTCGGGGCGGCCATCCCGCCGGGCGCGTTGGCCTCCGCCCCGGAGCAGGCGGCGGTGGTGGCTTTGGCCGGCCAACGCTACGGCGCCCTGCCGCCCGGGGCCCTGGCCGGCGCGGCCCGGCGCCTGGCCGCCTTGGACTACTGGCCGCGCCACTGGGACGGCCGGCACCAGTCGCTGGCGGCGCTGAAGAACCTCACCTCGGAGCTGATCGGGCGGTTTGTGCTGGCGGCCGAGGCCGCCACCCGGGCCGCCTTCGGGCCGGGCCGGCTGACCCGCTACGCCGCCGATGTGGTGGTCCCCCTGGCCACCCGGGCGGAGATCGCCGTGCTCAAGGCCTTGGCCGCCGTCTACGTCATGGAGCCGCGCCTGGAGGACCCGGTCTACGTCCACCAGCGCCGGGTGCTGGCGGAGCTGTTCGAGGCTTTGGCGGCGGGCGCGCCGGGCAGCTTGGCGGTCGAGTTCCGCCACTGGTACCTTCAGGCGGGCGACGCGGCCGGCCGCCAGCGCGCCGTGGTGGACCAGGTGGCCGCCTTGACCGACGCCTCGGCGCTGCTGGAGCACCGCCGGCTGGTGGGCGGGGCGGGGGCGGCGGCGGATTTGTGGTCCGGCGTCTAGACTCTCCCCGTGGCTGGCCTGATTCGACGGGAGGATATCGAGGCGGTGCGCGCCGCCGCCGATATCCAGCAGGTGGTGGTGGAGAGGGTCAACTTGAAGCGGGCCGGGGTCGGCTCGCTGAAAGGCTTGTGCCCCTTCCACGACGAGAAGACGCCCTCTTTCCACGTCCGGCCGCAGCTGGGCTTGTGGCACTGCTTCGGCTGCGGCGAGGGCGGCGACGCCATCGCCTTTGCGATGCGGGCGGACGCTTTGAGCTTCGCCGAGGCGGTGGAGTATTTGGCCACCCGGTTCGGCCTGCCGCTGCGCTACGAGGAGGGCGGCCCCAGGGGCGGCGCGCGCGGCCCCGGCGAGGACGGCGAGGGGCCCCGCCGGCTGCGCCTGCTGGAGGCGAACCGGCTGGCCGGCGAGTTCTACATGGAGCAGTTGGCGACGCCGCAGGCCCGCCAGGGGCGCGACTTTCTGCGCCAGCGCCAGTTTGACCGCCTGGCGGCGGAGCGCTTCGGCGTCGGCTTCGCGCCCGGGCGCTGGGACGCTTTGGTGCGCCACCTGCGCGGCCGCGGCTTCACCGACGCCGAGGTGGCGGCCGCCGGGCTCAGCTCGGCCGGCCAGTTGGGGCCGGTCGACCGCTTCCGCAACCGCTTGGTGTGGCCGGTGCGGGACCTGACCGGCGCGGTGGTCGGGTTCGGGGCGCGCGCCTTGGATGAGGCGGAGGCCGCCAAGTACGGCAAGTACGTCAACACCCCCGAGACCGCCCTGTACCGCAAGAGCCACCTGCTTTACGGCGCCGACCTGGCCAAACGCGCCATCGCCCGGAAAGCCCGGGTGGTTGTGGTGGAGGGTTACACCGATGTCATGGCAGCCCACCTCTCTGGTGTCGAAGAGGCGGTGGCGGCCTGCGGCACGGCCTTCGGGGCGGACCACATCCGGTTGGTGCGCCGCCTGCTGGGGGACGTCCGCTCGCCCGCCGCCGGCGTCCAGATGTCCGATGGCGTCTCGGTGGGCGGCAAGGTTGTCTTCACCTTCGACGGCGACAAGGCCGGCCAGGAGGCCGCCAAGCGGGCCTTCGGGGCCGAGCAGCAGTTCTACGCCGGCACTTTTGTGGCGGTGGCGCCGAGCGGCCAGGACCCGTGCGAGCTGTGGGTGGCGCAGGGCCCGGCCGCGGTGCGCGATTTGGTCGACAGCGCCGAGCCGATGTTCCGCTGGGCCATCTTGACGGCGTTGAGATCGCTCGACCTGGGGACCGCCGAGGGCCGGGTGGCGGGTTTGCGCCAGGCCGCCCCGATGGTGGCCGGCATCCGCGACGACGCCTTGCGGCGCGACTACACCCGGCTGCTGGCCGGCTGGGTGGGCCACGACGAGCAGTGGGTGCGCCGCGAGGTGGCGGCGGCCGGCCGGGGGCGGCGCGGCCCGGCGGGCCCGGGCGACCCGCCGGGTTGGCGCCCGCCGATGGATCCGGTGGGCCGCTCGGAGCACGACGCCTTGGCGGCGGTGCTGCAGTTCCCGGGGCTGATCCCGGCCGAGTTCGACGAGTTGGGCGGGGACGTGTTCCAGGTGCCCGAGCTGCGCGCGGTCCACGACGCCATCCGGGCGGCGGGCGGCGTCGGGGCGGCCGGCGGCCCGGATGGCGATTGGGGGCAGTGGATGGCGGCGGTGCGCGATTTGGCGGCCGGGCCGGTGGCCGGCGTGGTGACCGCCTTGGCGGTCGAGGCGCTGCCGATCAGCCAGGGCGGCGCCGCCGACTACGCCCGCGGGGTGGTGGGCGGGTTGGTCCAGCTTGGCATGACGCGGCGCCTGGGGGAGCTGCGGGCCAAGCTGGGCGGCTACGAGGCGGTGGGGGACCAGGCCGCCCGCGACCAGGCCCTGGCCGAGATCAACGCCCTGATGGTGCGCCGCGACCAACTCCGCTCCGACTAGCGGCCTTCGCGCTGGGGGCCGGCCGGGCCGGCGGCTTAGAGCGCGGTCAGGCGGCGCCTTTGGCCTTGGCCTTGGTCCGGGCCCGGTGGCGGCGGGCGAGCAGGCAGACCAGCCCGGCCAGCAGCGCCGCCAAGGCGGCCAAGGTGGGCCAGGACACCGCCGCCGCCGCGAAGCTTCGGCTCAGCGGCGCCGGCGCGGTCGTCTCGTCCTCGCCGACTTTGACCGGGGTGACCTCGACGGCGCCGTCCAGGCGCAGCAGCGCCGGCAGCGCGGCGCCGGCCGAGCCTTGGACCTTCTCCCCGGGCAGCAGTTCGCGGATGGCCTCGCCCGCCATCTCGCGGCCGGCCAAGCCGAACGGCCCGGCGGCCGCGATGGCGACCTTGGCGCCGAGGCGGACGTTGCCGGTGTTCTCGATCTCGTAGGCGACCTCGAGCCGCCCGGGGGCGAAGGGCCAAGGCGAGGCGGTGAAGGAGCGGTCCACCACGGTGACTTTGAGGGCCGGGGCGATCTCCCCGGCCACCCGCAGGTGGACGCGGATGCCGATGCGGTGGGTCAAGGCCACCTCGGAGCCGAGCGAGACGCCCACCGCGATGCCCACCGGGTGGTCGCCGGGGGTGGCGGCGGCGGGCACGGCGATGCCGACCGGCAGCACCCGGGTCTCGCAGCTGGCCAGGGTGACGGCGCCGTCTTGCAGGCCGCCGATCTCGATCCAGTCCCCGGCGCCAGCCTGGCCGGGCGCCACGATGTCGAACAGGCCGTCTTGGCCGACGGCGCCGGGGCCGGTGGAGACCTGGTAGGTGGCGGTGGCGGCCCCCAGGTTGGTGACGGCGATGGCGTCGCTGGCGGCCCCGCCCGGCTCCAGGGTGTGGCGCAGCGAGACCCGGCCGTCCGGCCCGGCCTCGTCGGCCGGGGCGGCCGACCACTCGATGGCGGAGGCGTCCTCGCCGGCGGCCGGCGCGGCGGGGCAGGCTGGCGGATCGGTGGCGGCATCGGCGGCATCGGCGGCGGGCAGGGCTAGGCCCAGGCTCAGCGCCAGGCAGGCCAGGGCCGCCACCCGGCCGGGCCGGGCGGGGCGAAGGGGCGGGTTGGACATTGGTCTCCTCGCGGTTGCAGGTGGCGTGGCCCCGGGCAGGCCGGCGGCGCGGCCCCGGGCGAATTGGCTCGCCCGGGGCCACGCCGCCGGCTGGCTAGGTCAGTCTTGCGGGAACAGGGTCAGGGTGATCTCGGAGCCGTAGCGGCCGGACCGGGCCTGGGCCGGCAGGTCCAGCTTGAGGTTGGCGCTGATCACGGTGGCGCCCAGGCGGTTGGCCTGGCCGGCCTCGGCCAAGGTGGCCGGGGTGTCCAGCGCCCGGCCGGCCGGGCCGGCGCTCGCGCCCGCCTCAGAGGCGGCCACAACCGGGTCCCAGGCCAAGTTGGAGGCCTCGATCACCTGGTTGCCGGCGGTGAAGTCGGCCGCCTGGCCGGACACCGCCCAGCCGCCGCCTTGGGCTTGGACCTGGCTGCGCGTGTCGCGCACCGTCACGCTCGGCAAAGCCGCCCGCCAGGCGCCCGCCACCTCGGCGAAGGCCACCGGCTCGGCCAGCTGGGCAACCCTCAGGCTGAGCGCGCCAGCGGTTTGGACCTCCAAACCGACGGCGGCCTCAAGCGGGATGGTGGTCTCGCCCCCGGAGTAGCTGGCGCCGAACAAGTCGAACAGCGACTGCCCGATGTCCGTGTTGTCCAGGTAGGCGCCGCGCACCTCGTCCCAGTTGGTGGCCCGGGCCTCGAGCAGCTCGGCGCCCGCGCCCTTGGCGAAGACCGGCACCAGGGAGTTGGTGTGGTTGCCGGAATGCCAAGACACGTTGGGCAGCACGCCCGCGGCGCCGGTCATGGCGGTCCAGTTCGGGTCAGAGCTGGGGCCGTAGAGGTAGCCGGTCTCGTGGTCGGCGGTGATGACGACCAGGGTCTCATCCCAAGACGAGTTGGCCGCGATCCAGGCGTCGATCGCCTCGACGGCGTCGTTGAACTCCATCTGCTCCTCGATCAGCCGGGTGGTCTGGTTGGCGTGGCCGGCCCAGTCGATGGCCCCGCCCTCGACCATCAAGAAGAAGCCGTTCTGGTTCTTGGCCAGCACGTTGAGCGCGCCCAGGGCCATGGTGGCCAGGCTGGGCACGGCGTTGGCCGGGTCGGTGCCGGGCAGGACGTTGTTGTTGGCCAGGCCGGTGCGGTTGTATTGCAGGGTCTCAGCCACCTGGGCCAAACCGAAAACGCGGTCCGGGGCGGCATCGCCGGCCTGGGCCAGGGCCTCGAAATCAGCCTCGGCCTCAATGTACTCGTAAGGCGTTTGGCCACTGGACACCCGCTCGAAGTCAGCCTGGGAGATCCAGGTGTAGTTGGGGCTGCGGGCCTCGTTCGAGTCGTTGAACAGCGGGTGGCCGGCGCCCATGATGACGTCCAGGTCGGAGTCGATCATCTCCGTGGCCAGCCCGTGGTAGTCGTTCCGGTTCTGGTTGTGGGCGATGAAGCCGGCCGGGGTGGCGTGGTTGAAGGTGACCGAGGTGACCAGGCCAACAGCTTTGCCCAGATCCGAGGCGTGCTCGCCGATGGTGGTCAGGCGCTCCCCGCTGGGCGTGTGGCCGAGCACGCCGTTGTTGGTCTTCACGCCGGTGGCCAGCGCCGTGGCGGCGGCGGCGGAGTCAGTCGCGCCATCGTACACCCATGGGAAAGCACCCCACGCCAGGTTGGTGTCGTAGTAGGCCCGGCCGTTGTTGGAGTAGTGCGATTGCCCCACTTGGACCGGGTAGCTGTCGTAGACCTGGACGGCCGGGCCGCCAACCCGCTCGACGGTGCCGAGCGCCGGGTCCACGGTCACCTGGTTGCGCGCGGTGCCGGTCTCATACAGGTTGGCGATGTCGAAATGGTTGTAGCCGGCGCCATCGGATATCAGCACAATGATGTTCTTCGCCGTCGGCGCCTGGCTGGCGGCGGCGGGCAGGGCCGCCGCAGGCGCGGCGATCAACGCCAAGCCCACCCCGGCGGCGCCGGCCCGGCGGGCCCGGGTCCATTTGATTGGTTTGGTCATGGTTGTTCCTCTTCTAGTTTGTCTCGCCCCCGGTGGCGGGGGCAGCCGGTGGCCCAAAGCGGGCCGGGACAACGCTGGCAGGCCAAGGTGAACCGAGATGAGACGGAAGGTTAACGCAGCCCCAACTCGGGTCGAACTTCTTGGTGCGCGCCGGGCGCGGCCTCTAGAGTTTGGTGGAATGAGAGTCTTGGAGGCGCTGGGCCGGCCCGAGCCGTCGCTGTCGTTTGAGTTCTACCCGCCGAAGGATCCCGCCGCCCGCTTGGCGCTGCTGCGCCGGGCGGGCGCCTTGGACCGCTTCGCGCCTGATTTTGTCTCGGTGACCTACGGCGCGGGGGGCGCGGGCCCGGCCGGGCAGACGGCATCGTTCGAGGTCTTGGCGGCGTTGGCGGGCGCCACGGGGGCGGCCCGGGTGGCCCACCTGACGCTGGTGGGCCAGCGCCGGGAGGAGTTGGAGCAGGCCGTGGGGCGCCTGGCGGCCGCCGGCGCGGAGGCTTTCATGGCTTTGCGCGGCGACCCGGCGGACGGCCCCGCCGGGGTTTGGTCGCAGACGCCGGGCGGCCTGCGCTACGCGGTCGAGTTGGTGGAGCTGATCAGGGGGTTGACGGCGTTGCCGATCGGCGTGGCGGCCTTCCCCCAGGGGCACCCCGCGGCCCCGGATCTGGCGCGCGATGCCGCCGTCTTGGCCGCCAAGCAGGCCGCCGGGGCCAGCTTCGCCCTGACCCAGGTGGTCTACCAGGCCGAGGCGTACTTCAAGCTGGCCGAGCGGGCGCGGGCGGCCGGGGCCAGCTTGCCGCTGGTGCCGGGGATCATGCCGCTGGCGGCCACCTCGAAGCTGGCCAAATTGGAGCTGTTCGCCGGGGCGCCGCTGCCCGCCGCCCTGGTCCGGGCGGCAGCGCGGGCGGCAAGCCCGGGCGAGGTCGACCGGGTGGGCGTCCAATGGTCGGTCCAGTTGGCCCGCGACCTGCTGGCCGGCGGCGCGCCGGGGGTGCATTTCTACACTTTGAACTCCTCGCCCGCCCCCGAGGCGGTGTGCCGGCAGCTCGGGTTTGGCGGTTCGGCGGGCCGGGCGGAGGGCCGCAAAAGCGCCGATAACGCATAATCCACAGGCTTGGGGGGTGGGGGCTTCCGTTGGCGCGGCGCAGGCGGCAGACTCGCCCCATGACTTCGACACCGATCGCCATCAAGAATGCCTCCGGCCTCGACGTTTTGGCCGTCATCCCCGTCCAACTCGGCTTCCACCCCTCCGACAGCCTGGTGGTGGTGGCTTTGCACCCGCCTCGCGGCCGCGTCGGCTTGGCGGTGCGGCTGGACTCGCTCGCCCTGGCGCACCAGGAGGGGCGGGATTTGGTCCGCCGCGCCGTCAAGCGGATGCGCCAACGGGGGGCCGATGGCGTGTTTGCGGCCCGCTACGCCCTGCCGGAGGCGCGCCCCGTCGACGAGGACCCGCCGTGGCTGGAGACCTTGGCGGAGATCGCCGCC
>JAITIG010000169.1 GCA_031279575.1 Bifidobacteriaceae bacterium | reverse complement strand
CCCCCGCGCCCACCGCCCCAGGCCCCGCCACCGCCCAGGCCAGCGGGCCGGCCCAGGCCAAGGCCGCCCCGCCCCAGGTCCCGTGGTACCTGGCGGATCTGGCCGCCCCCATCCCGCTGGACCAAATCCCCGGCTACAGCCCGCCGCAAGGCTCGGCGGCGGCGGCCACGCGGCCCATGACCGGCTCGGAGGGCCAACTGAGCTGGCGCGTCATCGGCCAAAACAGCGACGCCGCCGTCAGCTGGGGCGAGGCGCGGGATTACTCGCAGGTGCCGGGCGTGCTGACCTTCCGCGGCAACCACTACCGCTCCGCCCCCGCCTACGGCGCCCCCCGCGTGGTGGACAAGAAGCTGACCGTGCAATGGACCCACCCGATCCACGCGGTCGAGTCCTTCGACTCGATTTGGCCCGGCGCGGGCTGGACCGGCCAACCCCTGCTGGTGCAGTGGCCGCAGGCGACCAAGGCCGCCATGGGCCTGCCCGAGCCGTTCGCCTCCGACCCAGACTTTGTCGAGGTCCTCTACCCCGTCTTCGAGGGCCTGATCCACCGCCTGGACCTGCGCACCGGCGCCGCCACCAAACCCGCCATCGAGGGCTCCTGCCCGTTCAAGGGCACCGGCTCGGTCGACCCGAGGGGCTACCCGCTGCTCTACGCCGGCCAGGGCCTGCCGGATTTGAACGGCACGGTCTGCCCCTGGCGCTACCGCGTCTTCGACTTGGTCCTAAACCGCGAGGTGGCCGGCTGGGCCGGGGCCGACCCGGAGTCCCCCCGGGCCGGCTGGGGCGCCTTCGACTCATCCGCCCTGGTCCACCCCGCCTCGGACACCTTGCTGGTGGGCGGCGAGAACGGGCTGGTCTACAAGGCCAAGCTGAACGCCGCCTTCGACGCCGCCGCCGCCAGCGTGGCGGTGGACCCGGAGCTGACCCGCCTCGCCTACCAGGCCCCCAGCTCCGCCCGGCGCGGCATCGAGGGCTCGATCGCGGCCTACCGCAACATCTTCTTCACCCAGGACAACGATGGCGTGCTGGCCGCCTGGGACGCCATCACCCTGGCCAACATCTGGGCCCGCCCGGTCGACGACGACGCCGACGCCACCATCCTGGTCGAGCCCAAAGAGGGCGAGCTGGGGGCCTACCTCTACGTCGGCAACGAGATCGACCACCGGGGCTCGGCCGGGGTGGCCAATCTGCGCAAGATCGACGCCCTGACCGGCGAGCTGCTCTGGCAGGTCGACGTGCCGGCCGTCTACGACACGGCCACCAACGGCGGCCTGGTGGCCAGCCCCATGCTGGGGGCGGGCCAGGCGGCCGGCCTGGTGATCTTCAACGTCGCCAAGACCAGCGGCCAGGCCGGCGCGCTGGTGGCCGTGGAGACGGCCTCGGGCGAGGTGGCTTGGCGGCGCGACCTGCCCAACTACTCCTGGTCCTCCCCCGTCGGCATCATGGCGGACGATGGCGTCCAGTACGCCGTGTTCTGCGACTCGGCCGGCCTGATGCACCTGTTCGACCCGGCCACCGGGGCCGAACTCGACTCAGTCTGGCTGGGCGGCAACGTCGAGGCCTCCCCCGCCGCCTTCGGCGACATGATCGTGGTGGCCAGCTACGCCCTGAACATCTACGGCGTCAAACTCTCCTAAACCCCTCCCGGGCCGCTCCGGGCCGCGCCGAGCCCTCATCGAGGCCGCTCAGGGCGTTCCAGCGCTGCCGGCGGACGAGGCGGCCCGCGAGGCCGATCTGGGCGCCATCGCGCAGTCGCTTGGCGATGCTCCAAACCTCGGCCACCGCCTGCGGTGGCCGGCCAGGTTTGGATGCCTGGCTCACTTGCCGCCGCGGCGCCCCGCGCGCCGCTTTGGCAGGCCTCGACCCGAGGCCAGCCGCAACCAGTTGCCGGGGTTCAGCAAACACTCCCGCGGCAGCCGGTCCGCCTCAACCACCCGGCCGGCCTCGATCAGCCAGCCCGACTGCCGCAACACCGCCTCCAGGCGCGCCAGGGCGTCCTGAACTGCTGGGGCCAGGCTGCACGCGCCTGTGTCGCTGACCCACCATGTCCTCAGCGCCACCGCCAGGGCCGAGGCGCCGTCCCCGCGCGGCTCGGCGTAGGCCGCGACATCGGCCGGCGCCGCCTTGGCCGGATCCGCGCTCCTGCGCCAGACCAGAGGCATGAACCCATCCGCTATGCCCCATAGGAATACGCGCCCAGCCGAGGCCGAGCCGCCGGACGCCACCCACAACCAACCGCCCCGAGCCGCGAACTCGGGCGGCAAGGGCAGCGGCTTGACGGGCGGCCGGTTGATCTGGCAGGCGCGCAGCACATCGGCCGCCACGGCGACCGCCGCCTGGGGCGCCAGCCGCACCGTGAACACCTGGGCGGGGTGTATCAGGCCTAGGAGCGACATCGGGCTCCAATCTTGGCGGCGGGGCCCTGGGCGGCGAGTTGCGGGCCTGGGCTCCTCATCACTGGTCTCCTCGCTGGCGGCGTCACAGCGACGATAGCAGACTGCCATCGGCCGCCTTCTCGAAACCGCCGCTCAGGGCCCTTGCTTATTCCGTTGGGGGGGGGGCCGGGATTCTGGCGTGGTTGAGCCACTGTGCTGGTGTGGTTGAGCCGCCGCGCTGCTGGTTGTTGGGCCATGGTGCGGGCGTCAGCCCGCGAGTTGGTTGAAGTGTCGGCGCATCGACTCGGCGCAGTCAAGGACGGTCATGTGCGCGTTGGTGGTGATCCTGTCCATGATCGCCTCGGCGACGACTTTCTCTTCCATCCGGTCGTGCCAGTCGCCTGGCCCGAGCTGGGTGCGCAAGATTGTCGACGCGGCCCCGCGACCGCAGCGACCTCGGCAGGGGGGCATCGGGGCCACGGTCGGCGAACACCCGCCGGGCAGCCTCGATCAGGAGCGCGCGGTTGCGGACGGCATCCTTGCGCCCACCCGGCAGCCCAGTCGGCGCCGGGAACTCCGGGGTAGCGGCCCGCTTCAGGGCTGTCTCACCAGTTGGTGCACGCGCTGGCGGGACAGGCCCAAGACCACTCCGACCTCTTGCTGGGAAAGGCCGCTGGCCACCAACG
>JAITIG010000141.1 GCA_031279575.1 Bifidobacteriaceae bacterium | reverse complement strand
ACTCTCGGCTGGTAGCTGATCCCGAGCACAGTCGCGGTGTCCACCCCCACAGCTTAGCGCTAAGCCGATAAATGCGGGGCGTCTAGGCCGAGAAATGTGGGGAGTCTAGGCCGATAAATGTGGGCGCGGCGGGGCGCGGCTGGCCGCTGGCCAAGGCCGCCGCGAGGGCGGCCTCGACTGTGCGCTGCCAGTGGCGGGCCGAGGCCAGGACCTTGGTGAAAGCCGCAGATTCGTGCGTGTGACCCAGGTAGACCAGCGCGGTGGCGTCAACGCCGGCCCGCCGCAGGCGGGCCGCGTAAGCCTCGCCGTCGCCGCGCAGCAGGTCGTGTTCCGCCACCAAGATGAGCGCGGGCGGGGCCCCAGCCAGGTCGGGCGCCAGCAGCGGCGAAGCGTACGGCTCGCGGGCTCGGCGGGCCGCGCCCGGACCCAGGTAAGCCTTGGCCACGCTCCGCAAGCCGAGCTTGACCAGGATTGGGGGCATGCCCTGGCCCCGGCCCGCGGACAGGCGCAGATGGCCTCCGGTCAAGTCCAGCGCCGGCACTTCGAGGACCTGCAAGGCGAGCGCCGGCCCGCCGCGGTCGCGCGCCATCAGCGCCACCGCCGCCGCCAGGTTCCCGCCCGAGGACATTCCGCCAACGGCCAGGCGCGCCGGGTCCACGCCCAACTCGGCGGCGTGCTCCGCCACCCAGGCGAGGGCCGCGTGGCCCTGCTCGACGGCCGCCTGGTAGGGGTGTTCGGGCGCGAGGGCGTAGTCGACGCCGATCACCACGGTCCCGGCGCGAACCGCGCGCGAGCGCCACGCCCGGTCGACCGAGGGGAAGTCGAGGCCGCCTTGGCGAAAGGCGCCGCCGAAGAACCCGATGTAGGCGCCCGGGGCCGGTTCGCCGCCGGGCACGTCGGCGCGTCCGCCCGCCGGCCCGCGCCCAACACCCCCGCCGATGCCGCCGGGCACGTCGGCGCGTCCGCCGTCCGGCCCGCGCCCAACACCCCCGCCGATGCCGTCCGGCCCGGCAGTCGCAGCCGTCCGGTTCCGCCCGCCGCCTCGCGGCGGGCGGGCGGGCACAGGTCGGTAGAGGCGCAGATGGACGGGGGGCTGGCCGTCCACGGCGATGGTGAAGTCTTCGGTTTGGCAGTCGGGGGCTTCGGCGTAGGCGAGGTCGGCCAAGAGATTGTCGATTCGCAGTGCCTCAGCGCGCCATTGGGCCGGCGCCGGCCGGCCCCCGGAGGGGGACTTGACCTGGGCGCGAATCCGGGTGATCACGGGATCGATCGACATTGGCCCAGCTCCGTCCGAGTCCTGATGGTTGTTGGCACGCTACCAAGGGCGAAAGCCCCCGGCCAATCCATCGAAGTGCTTCGATAACTTATTGACAGCCTACTGGCACTTCGATTATTCTCGCAACACGCAGGCGGCGAGCGCGCGATTCGCCGACAAACCCTCAACTGCCAGGAGACAACAATGACGTCGATCCCGCACCGAGCCTCAACAGCCAACAAACACCGCCGCCAGACCACAGCCATCCTGACATCCTTGCTGGCCGCGGCCCTAACCCTGACCGCTTGCTCAGCGCAGACCTCCCCGACCGAAGGCGACGGCGCCGGCGCCGGCGCCGCCAAACCCGAGTTGACCATCGCCGCCCAATCCGACCCGGGCACACTCGACCCGGCCCTTATAAACCAAGCCGCCCAGTGGTACACCGACCTGGCCTACGCCCCACTCATCCAAACGTCATCGGACGGAACCACCAGACCCTCGCTGGCCACCGAGTGGGGTTACGTGGGCGAGGGCAACACCACCTTTGAACTGAAACTGCGACCCGACGTGAAGTTCTCAGACGGCGGCGAGCTGACCGCCCAAGGCGTTGCCGACCACCTGACCTACGTCAAGAACGCCGGCGGCCAAATGGCGGCATCGTTGGCCACCTTCGAAACCATAGAGGCGACCGAACCGCTGACCGTCCGCGTCACCCTGTCCCAACCCAACCCGGAACTGATCTACCTGTTCGCCCAATCCGGGGTCGGCATCAGCCAGGTCATCTCCCCCGACGGGCTCGCCAACACCGACAAACTGGGCGCGGAGACCCACGGCGCCGGGCCCTACGTGCTCGACGCGGGCGCCACCATCACCGGCGACACCTATGTCTATCTGCCCAATCCGAACTACTGGGACCCGGACAACATTCACTGGGCCAAGGTCACCATCAAGGTCATCCCCAACATCAACTCGGTGCTGAGCGCACTGCGCTCCGGCCAGGCCGACTTCGCCCAAGGCGACTTCACCACCGCAGCGGCCGCCAAAGAAGCCGGGCTGACCACGCACTTCGTGCCCCAGGTGTTTCAAGGCCTGGCCCTGAACGACCGCGACGGCGCCATGGCGCCGGCGCTCGGCGACATCCGTGTGCGCCAAGCCATCAACTACGCCCTCGACCGCGAAGCCATCACCCAGGCGTTGCTGGGCGAGACCGGCATCCCCACCACCCAAACCGTCAACGGCGTCGGCTTCGTGCCAGAACTCGACGACTACTACCCCTACGACCCGGACAAGGCGCGCGCCCTGCTGGCCGAGGCCGGCCACGGCGACGGACTCCAAATCTCCACCCTGTCCACGCCATTCGCCAGCGGCGACATGGTCACCCAAGCCATCGCCGGGCAATTGTCAGAGGTCGGCATCGAATTGGTGGTCGAATCGGTGGCGGACGCGAATGAGTTCTTCAACCTGATGGCCACCGCCGCCTACCCGGTGGCCTGGATCGGATTCGGCTCCATGCCCATGTACCTCGAGGGCATCAACCTGTTCATGCCAGGCGCCCTGTTCAACCCGTTCCGCACCGAAGACGCCCAGATCACCGACCTGTACAACCAGTTGGCCGTGGCCAGCCAGGATGAGATCGAACCGATCAGCCAGGCGATCGAGACCCGCCTGGTGGAACTGGCCTGGTTCGCGCCGGTGGCATGGGTGCCGCTGGGGCAATACGCCACGGACAAGATCGACCCAGAGGCCGTCACCACGACCACCGGGGCCAGCCCCATAGTCGCCATCATCGACCTCAAACCAGCCGGATCATGACCCAGCCGTGTCGGCCAGCACGCCGGCCAGCACGCGACGGCCGGAGCGGGTCGGCCGCGCCGGCCAGGTCGGGCGCCAGCCCGGCCCGGCCGGGCGGGTCGGGCGGCGGCCCGGGCCAGCGGCGCGAAAGGCGTTGAATGACCCGCCTGCTGCTGCGTTGGCTCGGCACGTCGCTCGCCCTGCTGCTGATCGTGTCGGCGCTGACATTCGTGTTGACCGCCTTGGCCCCCGGCGATGCCGCCCGCGCCATCCTGGGGGCCAAGGGCACCCCCGAGCAATATGAGGCGCTGCGCGAAGACCTCGGGTTGAACGACCCGCTGCCGCAGCGCTACTGGGAATGGCTGCGGGAGGCGCTGCACGGCGACTTCGGCGCCTCGATCTTCTCGAACCAACCGGTCACCGAAATCATCGCCTCACGGATCGTGCCAACCCTGACGCTGGTGACGGGCGCGGTCCTGTTCGCCGCCTGCGTCGGGGTGGCCTTGGGGGTGGCGAGCGCCAGGCGACCAAACGGCATCGGGCGAGTGACCGACGTGCTCTGCCTGATCGGCATCTCGCTGCCGAACTTCTGGCTGGGGCTGGTGCTGGTGACCTTCTTCGCCGTGACGCTCGGCTGGCTGCCGGCCACCGGCTACGCGCCGTTCGCGGCCGCGCCCGCCGACTGGGCCAAATCCCTGGTCCTGCCGGTTGTGACGCTGGGGATTGGCGGCGTGGCGGTGATCGCCAAGCAGACGCGCGACGCCATGAGCAGCCAACTCGCGTCCGCCTACGTGGCGGCCATGCGCGCGCAGGGCCTGCCGGAACGCTCGATCGTCTACAAGCACGCGCTCAAGAACGCCGCCATCCCGGTCACCACCGTCCTCGGCTTGATGTTTGTGGGCCTGTTCTCCGGCTCGGTGCTGGTCGAGAACGTCTTCGCCTACCCCGGGCTGGGCGGGCTGGTGGTGCGGGCGACCGCCCAGCACGACATTCCGGTGGTCGAGGGCGTGGCGCTGACCTTCGCGGTCTTCGTGGTGGTCGCCAATCTGGCGGTCGACCTGGTCTACGGCCTGCTCAACCCGAAGGCGCGGGCCCGGTGAGCGCCATCGGCCGATTCGTCCGCCAGCCGGTCGCCTGCCTGGCGGCCGCCTTTGTGGCAGCGGTTGTGCTGGCCTGCGCGCTGGCCGGGCTGATCGCCCCGTACGACCCGATCGCGCAGGACCTGGCCGCCGCCAACCAGTTGCCTTCCGGGGCGCATTGGTTGGGAACCGATTCGCTCGGCCGCGACATTTTGTCGCGCCTGGTCCATGGCGGGCGCGTGACGCTGTCGGGTTCGGTCCTGGCGGTGGCGGTTTTCACGGCGCTCGGCCTGCCCTTGGGCCTGATCGCCGGTTATCGCCGCGGCTTGGTGGACCGGCTGCTCGGTCGCCTGGTCGAGGTCGTCTTCGCCACGCCGGTGATCGTCATCCTGCTGGTGGTGCTGTCGGTTTTCTCATCCAATTTGGCAGCGGCCATGATCACATTGGGCGTACTCGGGTTCGGATCGTTGTTCCGCGTGGTGCGGGCCTCGACCATGGTGGCGGCGGGCGAACTCTACGTCAAGGCCGCCCGCGCGGCCGGTCTCAGCGCCCCAGCGGTGCTTCGCCGCCACATTCTGCCGAACCTGTGGGGGCAGGTGATTGTGCAGGTGGCGCTGTTTTCCGCGTCGGCCATCCTGACCGAGTCGGGGTTGGCGTTCCTCGGTTTTTCGATCCAGCCGCCAAACCCGAGTTGGGGTTCGATGATCGGTGAGGCGTCCAATGTTTTGTCCGCGCACCCGTTCCAGTTGTTGCCGCCTGGCGTCCTGATTGGCTTGGTGGTTTTGGCGCTGGGGTTGGTGGGCGACGGCGTCCGCGACGTCGCCGCCAGCCGGGGCGCCGCGCCCGCCCGGCCGTCGCGTCGGCGGTTTCGGCGCGGCCAGGCGCTGCCCGATGCCGTGGGGCACGGCCCAGCCGGGGACCGGCCCGGCGGGTCGGCTGGCCGGGCGCTGCCCGATGCCGTGGGGCACGACCCAGCCGAGGACCGGCCCGGCGGACCGGACGGCGGCGGCGCGGCTGGCGGCGGCGCGGCTGGCGGCGGCGCGGCTGGCGGCGGCGGGTCGGACGGCGGCGGCGAAATCTTGTTGGGCGTGAGCGGGTTGCGGGTCGAGTTCGGCGCCGCCGGGCGGGCGGTGACCGTGCTCGAGGACGCGGCCTTCGCGGTCCGGCCGGGAGAAGTGCTGGGCGTGGTCGGCGAATCCGGCAGCGGCAAGACGGTCATGGCGCGGGCGCTGATCAACCTGCTGCCGCCGGGCGGGCGGGTGGCCGGGGGCACAGTCCACTACCAGGGCGAGCCGGTGTTCCAGATGAGCCCGGCCCGGCTGACGCGGCTGCGCGGCGGCGAGATCGGTTACGTCCCGCAGGAGCCGATGACGACCCTCGACCCCGTTTTCAAGGTCGGTTCGCTGCTCGGCGAGGTGGTGCGCCGCCGCGACGGCGGGCCGCGGGCCGAACGGCGGCGGCGGGCGCGCGAACTGCTCGCATTGGTCCGGATCGCAGATCCGGACTCGGTCCTGTCGCGCTACCCGCACGAGCTTTCCGGCGGCATGGCGCAACGGGTGGCGATCGCCCTGGCGCTGGCCGGCCGCCCCCGGCTGCTGATCGCCGACGAGCCGACCACCGCCCTGGACGTGACCGTCCAGCAACGCGTCCTGGACTTGCTGGACGAGTTGCGCCGTCGGCTCGGCATGGCGATTGTGCTGGTGACACACGATTGGGGGGTGCTGGCCGACCTGGCTGACCGCGCCTTGGTGATGTACGCCGGGCAGATCGTGGAGAGCGGGCCGACGGCCCAGGTCTACGCCCGCCCGGCCCATCCCTACACGCGCGCGCTGATCGCGGCCAACCCGGCCACAGCCACTCCCGGCCAGCCGCTGCCGTCGATCCCGGGCCAGGTGGCCCGGCCGGGCGCTTGGCCAAAGGGCTGCCATCTGGCCGAACGCTGCGCCTTGGCCATGCCCGCATGCTCGCTGGGGCCGGTCGCCCTGCGGGCCGTTGGGCCGGGCCGGGCCAGCCGCGGCCTGCTGGATTTGGCGGCGCCGGGACCCGGCCCGGCGGACCCGGCGGCGGGACCCGGCCCGGCGGCTGCGGCGTCCACGTCATCGGACCCGGCGGCGGGACCCGGCCCGGCGGCCGCGGCGTCCACGTCATCGGACCCGGCGGCCGCACCAGGCCCGGCGGCCGCGGCGTCCACGTCATCGGCGGGGGGCGCCCGATGAGCGCCGAAGCCCTGGTCCGGGTCGAGGGCCTGGTGGTCGAATACCCCGACCGCCGTCGCGGCCGACCGCCGCTCAGAGCCAACGACGAAGTCTCGATCGAGATCCGGCCGGGCGAGACCCTCGGCCTGGTCGGGGAGTCCGGCTCCGGAAAATCCACCCTCGGCGACGCCATCCTGGGGTTCGCGCCCGTCGCCGCCGGGCGCATCTGGTTCAAAGGCGAGGACATCGCCCACGCCGGGCCGGCCCGGCGGCGCGAACTGACCCGGCTAATCCAGCCGATCTTCCAGAACCCGTTCGGGTCGCTGAACCCCGCGCGGACCGTTGGCGCGACCTTGCGCGAGGGACTGGTGGCGCACGGCCTGGCCGCCCGCAGCCAGGCCGAACGGCGAGTCGCCGAATGGCTGGAGATCGTTGGGCTGTCCGCCGACGCGGCCGCGCGCTACCCGGCGGACTTCTCCGGCGGCCAACGCCAACGGATCGCCATCGCCCGCGCCCTCATCCTGGAGCCCGAATTGGTCATCTGCGACGAGGCCGTGTCCGCCCTCGACCTGTCGATCCAGGCCCAAATCCTCAACCTCCTGTCTGACCTGAAACGCCGCGCGGGCCTCGCCTACCTGTTCATCTCGCACGACATGGCCGTCGTAGAACACATGTCGGACAGGGTGGTGGTGCTCCACCGCGGCCGCGTGGTCGAGCAAGGCTCCACCGCGCAGATCGTCCACCAACCCAGCCAGCCCTACACCCGCGCGCTGCTCGAAGCGGTGCCGCTGCCCGACCCGTCCCGTCAGCGGGCACGCCGGGCCGCCCGGCTGGGGGAGGCAAGCGATGCCCCGGACTCCTGAGCAGCACAATCGCCGTCCGGCCGCGCCCGGGAGCGCCCGGGACGGGAACGCGGCGCCCGCGGGCGCCGGGGACGCGCGCCTCGTGGCGGACCACCTCGACCCGGCAATCAGGTCGTGGTTGCGTTGGGGCGCGCGGGTCGCCGCCGCCTTGGGGATGGACGATGCCGCCGCCCCGGCCCGCCGCCGAGCCTGGGAGCAGACGCTCGGCGACAGTTTGTTCGCCCGCTTCGGCCGTCCGGGGCCAGCCGAGGTCGGGGTTGTGACTCACCTGGTGCCGGGTCAGGCTGGCGCCTTGCGGGTGCGGGAGTACCGGCCGCCGGCTGGAGACACCGCCTCAGGCGACCGCGCGGGCGCGGCCAACGTGACCGGCGGCATCGGACAAGAGGCGGCGACCAAGGCCCGGCCGGCTTACCTGATGCTGCACGGCGGGGCCTTCTGGCTCGGGTCGATTGACGACCGGTCGAACGCGGCGGCGGCGGCCGAGCGAGCGCTGGGCGCGGACGCGATCGTCTTCGACGTGGACTACCGCCTGGCCCCGGAGCATCCCTTCCCGGCCGGGCTGGAGGATTGTTACACCGCGCTGACCTGGGTGTACGGGCACGCCGGCGACCTGGCGGTGGATCCGGGGCGGATTGTGGTGGGCGGGGTCTCGGCCGGCGGCAACCTGGCGGCGGCCCTCTGCCGCCTGGCCCGCGACCGGGGCGGGCCGCCCATCCGGGGCCAATTGTTGGAGGTGCCGGCGCTGGACTTGCGCGTGGATGGGGCGTGGATCGGCCGCTACGCGGCCATCAACGGGCTGGACGGTTGGGACCAGATGCGCGACTTCTACCTCGGGCCCGCCCAGGACCCGGCCGATCCTTTGGTTTCGCCGCTGGCCGGCGCCGACCTGGCCGGGTTGCCGGCGGCTCACATCATCACGGCCGAGATCGATCCACTGCGCGCTGGAGGGGAGGCCTACGCCGCCGCCTTGCGGCGGGCCGGGGTCCCGGCCACCGCCACCCGGCGCCTGGGCGCCCTGCACGGCGCCAACGCGTTGACCGGCGCCTGGTCCGGCGCCCGCCTCTGGGCCGCCGAGGCGACCGCCGCCCTCGCCGAACTGGCCGCCCCGCCCCCGGGCGGGGCGGGGCTGACATAACCCCGCACACTTTTGGGCCAAGGCCAATCTGCGCGGGGTTACGTCACGCCCCCGGGCGGGGCCGGGGCGGAGCCGCAGGTCATGGGCTCGGGCGCGGAGCGCCGGGCGGGGCCGCCCGGGCCGGGGCTGACATAACCCCGCACACTTTTGGGCCAGGGCCAATCTGCGCGGGGTTAGGTCACGCGCCCCGCCGGGATTTGGGGGGCGGGGCGGTGGTCTGGCGGATCGCCAGTTTGAGTGGGAGGAGGTGCTCGACCGGCGGGGCCGCCGGATCGGCCATGAGGTCGCGGACCAGGCGGAAGGCCAGCGCGCCCGATTCTTCGAAGGGCTGGCCAACTGTTGTCAGGCCGGTCTCCTGGGCCACAAGGTCATCATCGAAGCCGACCACTGACAGGTCGCGGGGCACGTCGAAGCCGGCCCGGCGGGCCGCCGCCACGGCGGCGACCGCCACCAGGTCTCGGTGCGCCACAATGGCAGTCGGGCCAGAACCGCCAGCGCCGGAACCGCCGGAACCACCGGCACCAGAACCGCCGGCGGCGCCGGCCAAGTCCGCCCAGCCGGCCAGGGCGCGCTCGCCCAGGCCGGGACCGCGCTCGATCACGATCTCCTGGACATTGGCCGCCCCCAGGGCGGCCACCAGCCCGTCCTTGCGCTGTTGCGTCGGCGAAGCCGGCAAATGCGAGCGCTCGGCCTCGCGCACAAAGGCGACGCGCTGGTGCCCCAGTTGCCGCAGGTGTTCCCCGACCATCTGCCCGCCGCCCACATCATCAACGTAAATGCTGGTCAGGCCCGCGTGACGGATGTCGACCAGGACCGTGGGCAGGCGGCGGCGCAGGCGCTCGGCGGTGGCCTGGTCCAGCGGCACGCCCATGATCACCAGGCCGTCGACGTGCCCGCGCACCGGCATGGTGGCCAGCAGCGGCGAACTCGACGTGGCCACATCCTCGTGGTCGTAGACAACAATCTGGGTCTGTCCGGCCGCCTCGGCCAGCATCCCCGCGAGGCGGCGAGAAAAGCTCAGATAGGACGTGAACGGGGCCACCACGGCGATGCGCCCGAGCCCCGCACGCGCCCGCGCCACCGCCAGTTCCTTGGGGACGAAGCCCAATTCGTCAATGGTTTGGAGGATTCGCCGCCGGGTTGCCTCCTTGACCCGTTCCGGGTGGTTGATGGCCAGGGACACAGTTGAGATTGACACGCCCGCCCGCTCTGACACTTCGTAGATGGTTGCGCGCCGCGAGCCCATCCCATGATGCTAACCGCCCAGCGCCGGGTCCGCGACGCGACACAGTCATTCAGGCGTGCTGAAGCATTCAGGCGTGCTGAAGCGCCCAGTGGTACATGGCGATGGCCGCCGCCGCGCCGGCGTTGATCGACCGCGTCGACCCATATTGCGTGATCTGGTAGACGGCCGCGGCGCCCGCCAGCGCCTCCGCGCTCAGGCCGGGCCCTTCCTGCCCGAACACCAGCAGGCAGCGCTCGGGGAGCGCCGCGCGTTCCAGCGCCTGAGCCTGGGGCGTGTTCTCGATCGCCACCACTTCCAGTCCGGCCTGCGCCGCCCAGGCCACCAACTCGCCCGCGTCCGCGTGGTGGGACACATTCAGGTAGCGGTCGGTGACCATGGCGCCGCGCCGGTTCCAGCGCCGCCGCCCAACTATGTGGACGCCTGCGGCGCCGAAGGCGTTGGCCGTCCGCACAATCGCGCCGATGTTGAAGTCGTGCTCCCAGTTCTCCACGGCCACGTGGAAGGGATGGGCTCGCGCCGCCAAGTCGGCCCGGATGGCGGCGTTCGACCAGTAGCGGTAGCGGTCTGTCACGTTCCGCCGGTCCCCTTCGGCCAGCAGCGCCGGGTCGTAGCGGGGGTCGTCCGGCCAGGCCCCCGCCCAGGGCCCCACCCCCACAACCGGGGCCTCGAACGGCGGCGAACCGGCGGCATCGGCGGGACCCCCGGCGGGACCCCAAGCGGGACCCGCGGCGGCTGGATGATCGTCTGCCATGGCTGGCACCGTACCCTAGAGGGCGTGCTGATCGCTTCCCACCTCGCCCAAACCGGCCTCGACGTGCTGGCGCTGCCCGCCTGGATGGACGCCGCCTCGATCATCAAGGCGTTTGTCGATTGGCTCGGGCCGTGGGCTCTTGTCGGCGTCTGCGCCGTCGTCTTCGCCGAGACCGGGCTGATGGTCGGGTTCTTCCTGCCGGGGGATTCGCTGCTGTTCACCCTCGGGGTGTTCATCGGCATGCCGGGCGGGGTGGATGTCGCGCCGTGGGTGGCATGCCTGTCGATCGCGCTCAGCGCGGTGGCGGGCGATCAGACCGGTTATTGGATTGGGCGCGGGTTGGGGCCGAAGGTTTTCAACAAGCCCGATTCGCGTTTGTTCAAGCGCGAGCATGTCGACAAGACCCGCGCCTTCTTCGACAGGTACGGCGGGCGCACGATTGTGATCGCGCAGTATGTGCCGATTGTGCGGACGTTCGCGCCGGTGGTGGCGGGCGTCGGCAAGATGAATTACAAGCATTTCATCGCCTTCAACATTGTCGCGGCCTTTTCCTGGGGCTTCATCCTGCCGCTCGCCGGGATCGCCTTGGGGCGGTTCGAGTGGGTCGGCGAGCACATCGATTTGATAATCATTCTGATTGTGTTGGCGTCGATCACGCCGATGATCGTCGAGTTCCTCCGTCACCGCGCCGAACGCCGCCGCCAGGCCCCGCCGGCCGCCAGTGCCGTCACGCCCGGCACCGACACGCCAGCCGCCGATGCCGTCACGCCCAGCACCGGCGCAGCCGCCAGCACCGACGCAGCGCCCAGCACCGACGCAGCGCCCAGCACCGACGCGACCGCCGCCCGAGACGCGGCGGCCAGGGGTGACCTAAGAGCGTAAACCGCCGCGCGGCATCGGCTAATGTCGCAGGGTGACCCCACCGCCGCCCGGCCCAGCGCCCACTGCCCGGGCGATCCGGCGGGCCACCATCGGCGTCTTCTTGATCTTCATGGCCTGCGGTTTCGGCTTCGCCTCGTGGGCTTCGCGGCTCGTGGCGGTGCGCCTGGAGATTGGGATCGCGCCCGGCCAGATGGGGCTGCTGTTGCTGTGTTGTTCGGCCGGGTCGGTTGGCGCCATGCCGGTGTCTGGCCGCCTGATCCAGCGTTTCGGCGAACGGCGGGTCTTGGCGGCTTTCGCCGCCCTGGCGCTCGTTGGGCTGGTCGGCGCTGGTTTGGGCGCGGCCGCCACCGCTTCCGCGCTCTGGGTGGCCGTGCCGCTGGTGGCCTTGGGCGCTGGGATAGGCGTCTGGGACGTGGCCATGAACGTGGCCGCGACCGATGTTGAGCGCGCCCTTCACCGCACCATCCTGCCCCGGTTCCACGCCGGCTACTCCTTCGGTACCGTCCTGGCCAGCGGCGTGGGGGTGGGGCTGGCCCGGCTCGGCGTGCCGGTGGCCGTCCATTTCGCGCTGGTGGCGGCGGTCTGCGCCGGGGCCTTGGCCTGGGGCGTGACCACTCTGCTGCCCGGCGGCGCATCGGCCGGCGCACCCCGTGGCGCACCCCGCGACACGCCCGGCGGCGCACCCGACACATCCGGCCACGCACCCGGCGGCGCACCCGACACATCCGGCCACGCGCCCCCCGGCGCGCCCGGCCAGCCGGGGCCCGGCCGGGCGCCGTCACCTTGGCGAGAGTCCCGCGTCATCCTCTTGGGCGTGGTGGTCCTGGCGTTGAGCCTGGCCGAGGGCGCCGCTGGCGATTGGCTGGCATCGGGGATTGTTCAAGCGTTCAAGACGCCGGAGGCGACCGGGATCATAGGCCTGACGGTGTTCTTGACTTGCCAGACGGCGG
>JAITIG010000116.1 GCA_031279575.1 Bifidobacteriaceae bacterium | reverse complement strand
AGGGGAACTGCCCGAGGCGGCACCACGCCCATTCAACTCTGAAGCAGATGTCGCACCAGGTTTGAACTGTTCTACTTTGGTGCTCTCAAGGGTAGCTAGTTCAAACCTTTCCCGTAGGTTGCGGGTGTTGCATGAGCGCTGGTCAGAGATGGTTTCTGAGGGTTTGGGCGAGGCCTCTGAGACGGCGATGGAAGACGTCCGCGGGCCGGTTTCATTGCGAGTTGAGACAGCTCAAACCTTTTTGCGCCCGGCTGGGGCGGCGGCGTTGGCGGCCGATTACGAGGCCGGCGCGTTGGTGAAGGATCTGGCTGAGAAGTATGGTGTGCACCGCTCGACGGTGCGGGCGCATCTGGCCAGGCGCGGCCAGGGGCGGCCGAAGGCGGAGGTGTTGGGCCCGGAGGCGGCGGCGGCGGCTGTGGGGCGCTACGCGGCGGGTTCGACTTTGGTGGAGGTGGCGGCGGGGTTGGGCGTGGGGCCGCGGGCGGTGCGCCGGGCGTTGGCGGACGCTGGGGTCGGCGTGCGCAAACCGGGTCAGCGCGGCGACGGGTTGGCGGCCCGCGGCGGCGAGGTGATGGCGATGCGGGCGGAGGGTTGGTCGCTGGCGCGGATCGGGAAGGCTTTGGGGGTGGCTCCTTCGAGCGTGCAGCGGTATGTGGTCGCCAACGGTTGAGGGGCGGGACCGGGCGGCGGCGTTGGGGACGGGCTCCAGGGCTGTGGGTTCGGCGTCGCGGGGTGGGCGCAGTCTCGGGTGATGGACGTGTCGGATCGGCGCGGGCGGTTGGTGTCGCGGTTGGTGTGGGGAGGTGTCGGGCGCCGGGGCCGCGGCGGCTTTGGCGCCGCTGGGCGGGTTGAAGGTCAGGGCGGATGTTTGGTGCCCGAAGGTCGCCTACGACCGGCTGCGTCGCCGTTGGCGTGGGCGCGGGTCGCCGGGTTGGGGATGGACGTGAAGGGCGTGCTCCTGGCGAGGCGGATGGCGTGGGCGGGCCGGGTGTACGGCTCGGACGGGTCATGTTGGGGCGCGCGGTGCTGCCGGAGGGCCCCAGGGGCGTCAACGCGCGGAAAGAGGACCGGAACGCGGCGGGGTGGCCGACGGACAACCTGGTCGATGACTTCCGGCGTCGGCTGGTGGTGATCCAGGTCCAAGTCAAGGCCCGCGATGGTTTGTCGGTCACGGTGGGTGCGGAGGCGGCGATGCGGGCCGTGTTGTCGTAGCGGCCCTGGCGTCTGGGCTCGGGGGGCGCACCTTGGCGGCGTGTTCGTTCTTCGCGGGGCTTGCTGGTGGCCGTGGTGACGCCGGTCGGCGGGGTGTTGCCCGCCCCTGTGGTGGATTGCGATGCCGCGGTTGTCTATGTGGGCGACGCGGTGGTCTTGCTGTCGTTGTTGGGCGAGGGTTGGGCTGACGCGGTGGTGACCGATCCGCCGTATGGTTTGGGGTTCTCTGGGGAGCCGTGGGACGGGCGGGCCGGGTTCGCGCGGTCTCTGCCTGGGTTGGATGTGGCGGGGTTGTCTGACGGGGATGTGTTCCAGGCGTGGTGCCAGGCGTGGGCGGCGGGCGCGTTGGCGTGTTTGCGGCCGGGCGGGCATTTGGTGGCTTTTGGTGGGACGAGGACGTGGCATCGTTTGGCGGCGGGGGTGGAGGCGGCCGGGTTCGAGGTGCGTGATCAGATCGCTTGGTTGTATTCGTCGGGGGTGCCGAAGTCGTTGGATTTGTCGAACGCGGCGGACAAGCGGTTGGGGGCTGTGCGGCCGGATCGGGAGGTGGTGGTCTCGGAGCGGGACACGGTGTTGGGGGTGACCCGCCGGGTGGTGGCCAGGGGTGTGCCGGTGACTTTGGAGGCTGGCCGGTTGGAGGGTTGGGGGACGGGGTTGAAGCCGGCGTTCGAGCCGATTTTGGTGGCCCGCAAACCTTGTGAGGGCGGGGTGGTGGGCAACGTGTTGGAGCACGGGGTGGGCGGGTTGAACATCGGCCGTTCTAGGACGGCGGGTGGGAGGTGGCCGGCGAACGCGGCGTTGGACGGGGTGCAGGCGGCGCGGCTTGACGCGCTGGCCGGGGCGGGTGTGTCAGCGCGGTTCCCGGTGTTCCATCATGCTTCGAAGGCTTCCCCCTCGGAGCGGCCGAGGGCGTTCGGGGTGTCGCACGCGACGGTCAAGCCGTTGTCGTTGATGCGCTGGCTGGTGGGTTTGGTGGCCCCGGCGGGGGGTGTGGTGTTGGAGCCGTTCGCTGGTTCGGGGGCGACGGTGGAGGCGGCCGTGTTGGAGGGGATGCGGGTGGTCGCTGTCGAGAAGGATCCTTCGTTCGCGCCGTTGGTGCGGGCCCGGTTGGACCGGATCGCGGACGCGGACTTGAAACCAACGCCTGGTTGACGCCAACATGCCACACCCCTGGGGAACCAGCCCCGGGGGCGGGTTGGCGCACTTGGGGGGTGTGGCGCCGGTGGGCGGCGCCCGGGGCGCGCCGAAGGTTTCGTGTTCGGCGGGAAGGAGGCACGATGGCGACCGCAGACGACCTGGGAGACGACCGCGGGTGGGACGGCGCTGGGGCGATGGTGTCGGTGGGGGCGGTGTTCGCCGGCCCGGACGCGGACCCGGAGTGGTTCGCGTCGAGGGATCGGCGGGTGGTGGAGGCGGCGGTCGCTGAGTCGGTCAGGGGCCTGGTGGTCCGCGCCGGCCGGGACGCCCCGCCGGTCGCGGACGGGGACGCGGCCGGCTGGTTGGGTGCCGCGGAGCGCTCTGTTTCGGGGGTTTGGTTCGATGTCGTGGACTTGGCGGTCGAGGGGTTGGCGCCAGGCGGCGGGGAGGTGAGCGTGGCGGCGCTGGTAGACGCCCCGTGGGAGGTGTGTCTGCTGGCCGCCGCGGACCGGGCTGGGGTGGAGGCGTTGGTCGCCGAGACCCTGGCGGAGGGGCTGGGGTCGAAGGGCGCCGGGTGGGCGGCTCGGGTTTTCTTGGATGAGCACGGCGGCCCGCCGCTCAAGGACCCGGCCGCGGCGCCGGGTTGGATCGAGGCCTACCAGCGGTCCTTCGGCCGGCCGAAGGCGCATTTCGGGACGGCCGCGCTGACGCGGGACTCGTCCGCGCAGGCCGGCGCGGGCGTTGCGACGGCGCTGGTTGAGATGCCCCGGGTGTGGGAGGAGTTGGAGGGCTCGCCGGTCGCCGAGATGGTCTCGGAGGTGTTCGGGCGGGCGCCGGCCCGCGGCGGCTACCCGGCCGGGGCGCGCGGCGAGGAGTTGTGGGAGGACGACATGGAGGTGTGGCGCGGGCAGGCCCTGGAGTTGGCGTCGGCGGTCGCGAACCTGCCCGACATTTTGGACCGCCTCGACTTGTTGGAGCACCAGAACTCGGTCCTGGCGCGCCGTCTAGCCGCGGACCCGCTGCCTGGGGTGGCCCCGGGCGGGGGTGTCGTCGGCGCGGCTGGTTGGCGGGGCTTGGGTGAGCGGGTGGGCGAGTTCGCGGCGGCGGTGGCGCGCCGGGAGCGGGCGGTGGCGCGGTGGGCGCAGGCTGTGCGCCCGACCGCGGCGACGTCCGCCGGGATGCGTGACAGCGCCGAGGAGCAGGCCCGCGGGTTGGCCGCCGCGCTGGCCGGGTTGGTCGCCCCGGCCGGGCCGGACGGGCGGTCTTCGGCGGAGCGGGGTTTGGGCGCGGCGGGCCGGGCCGAGGTGGCGCGCCTGGTGGCGGCCGGCCGGGCCGGGGTGGAGGTGGCCGGCGTCGACCAACCGGAGTGCCGCTACCGGGGGGAGGCGTCCCAGGCGTGGCGGCGCCTGCCGGCCGGCTGGTACGAGGCGACCAGCCTGGACGGGCAGGCGCCGGTGGCCCTGGTCGTCGGCCGGGACCCGGTGAGCGGCCGGATGGCGTCCGGCGCGTACGAGCTCGACTCGGCCGCCGTCGCCTTGCTGGCGCCGGTGCGCGGCCTGGCGGACCAGGCCGCCCGCGGCGCGTCGGGCCC
>JAITIG010000051.1 GCA_031279575.1 Bifidobacteriaceae bacterium | reverse complement strand
GCGGCTGATCGAGCTGATCCCGGCCGCCGGCCTGCGCCTCGACTACGGCCGGCGGTTGCCGATGGATGTGCTCGCCGAGTTGGCCAAAGTGCTCGCCACCGAGCCGGGCCCGGACGGGTTGGGCTCGGGCGAGCCGAGTCCCGGGCCGAGACCAGGCGAGCCAGACGCAGAGGAGCCGAGTCCCGCTGGGTCGAGGCCAGGCGGGCCGATACCCGGCGGGCCGGGCGCAGGGCAGGCGAGCCCTGACGGGTCGCGGCCAAATGGGCCGAGGCCAGGCGGGCCGGACGCAGAGGGGCCGAGGCCAGGCGGGTTGGCCGCAGGCTGGTTGGGATTGGAGGAGTTGGAGCTGGACCAGTTTGGCGCGGCCGAGTCCGCCGCGCAGGCGGACCTGCCCGCGATCGCGGCCAGCGGGCGGGTGGAGGCGCAGGCGCGCCGCCTCGGCCTGATCCGGCTCGCCAAAGGCTTCTACCACCGGACCAAGGCGGCCCAAAGCCTGGTCGACGACCCGCTGGGGCTGTGGCGGCACATCGCCGGACGCGCTTTCGCCGGGGCGATGCCGGCCATCGACCGCTGCGGCGGGATCTTGCTGTGCTGCGCCATCGGCCAGGGCTTGACGGCGCCCTGGACCGCCTACGTTCGGCTGGTGGCGGACGGGCTGGACCAGGTCGGCTGGCAGCACCCCGACGATTCGCCCATCACGCCGACCGATGCCGAGGCGCTGACCTGGGAGACCACCGCCCTGCTGCGGACTGTGGGGGTCTGGTCCCGGCGCTGGGAGGCCGAGCTCGACCCAGAGGCGGCCCTGACCCCCACCCCGCCGGGCGTTCGCGCCGCCCAGGAGTTGGTGCGCCTCAGCCTGCCAGCCGACGTGGACCAGACCCTGGCCGGGATTCGCCGGCAGACGCAGGAAGACCTAGCCAGCGGCTTGCTCCAGAACCTCCAAGGGTTGGACGATGCCGTCGCTTGGGGCGGCGAAGACCCGGACCAAGGCGAGGACTGGGATGAAGACGAAGACTGGGACGAGGATTGGGACGAGGACGACGACGACTGGGACGACGACGACGACTGGGATGACGACGACGATCCGGATGAGGCAGACGGCGACAACGCCGGGAGCGGCGGGCAGGACGGCGAAGCAGACGGCGACTGGGACGACGAAGACGACGACCGCCCCCTGACGAAAGAGGAAGAGGCGGCCGCCTTTGAGGAGATGTGGGACTTCTTCGGCGGGGTCTTCGAGCGCATGGTGGAGATGACCGACCCAAGCCGCTTCCGCTCCAATTCCGACCAGGAGGAAGACGAATTGTGAGCGCAGCGCACCTTTACATCGCTCGCACGCTGACCGATGCCGCCATGGCCCAAGCGCGCCGCCTGGGCCTGCCCCTGGTGGTGGGCGGCGAGGCGCCGCCCACCCGGCAGCGGCTGCTGGCCGATGCGGCGGGCGCGGCCGGCGCCGTGGTGACGGTGACCGAGCGGGTCGACTCGGAGTTCTTCGACGCGGCCGGCCCCGGGCTCCGCGTGGTGGCGAACGTGGCGGTCGGCTACGACAACATCGACCTGGCCGAGGCCACCCGCCGGGGCGTGCGCGTCACCAACACGCCGGGCGTGCTGGACGGCGCCACCGCCGACCACACCTTCGCCATGATCCTGGCCGCCACCCGCCGCGTGGTCGAGGCGGACCGGTTGGCCCGCTCCGGCCAGCCGTGGGTGTGGGGGCCAACTATGCTGCTCGGGCTGGATCTTTCGGCCGGCGCGGTGCTCGGCATTGTGGGCCTGGGCCGCATCGGCCAGGCCGTGGCCCGCCGAGCCCAGGCCTTCTCGATGACGGTGATAGCAACCGACCCCCGCCACCAGCCCGATGCCGCCAGCGCGCCAAGCGGGGTGCGCCTGGTGCCGCTGCCTGAGCTTTTGGCCAGCGCCGATGTGGTCACCCTGCACGTGCCGCTGCTGCCGGCAACCCGGCACCTGATCGACGCGGCCGCCATCGCCGCCATGAAGGACGGCGCCTACCTTGTCAACGCCGCCCGCGGCGGCATCGTCGACGAATCAGCCCTGATCGCGGCGCTGCGGGCGGGCAAACTGGCCGGCGCGGCGCTGGACACCTTCGAGGGCGAGCCCAACATCAACCCAGAGCTGGTCAAACTGGACCAGGTGGTGCTCCAGCCCCACATCGCCAGCGCCGGGCGCCAAACCCGCGACCGGATGGGCCTGCTGGCCTTGGACAACGTCAGCGCCGTCCTAGCCGGCCGCGAACCCCCCACCCCAATCTGAAGGCCGGCGGGCGCCCGCGCTGGACCCTGGGGAAACAGCCAATCCCGCTAGCGGGCGGTGGGCGGGGCCGCGATCGAGGCTTCCACCAGGGAGCGGTACAAGGCTGGCAAGGTCAGCCCGGCCGCCAAGGCGGCCTGCGGCAGCAGCGAGGTCTCCTGCATGCCGGGCGCCACATTGACCTCCAAGAACCAGGGCGCGCCTGCCGCGTCCAGGATCATATCGGTCCTGGAAATCCTCGCCAGCCCCAGCGTTTGGTGGGCTAAGAGCGCCAAGCCGGCGGCGGCATCGGCCGCCTGGGCGGAAATGCGGGCGGGGGCAAAAAACTCTGTCCGGCCCGGGTTGTAGCGGGCGTCGTAATCGTAGGGGCCCTCCGTCACTATCTCCACGGCCGGCAAAGCCAACGGCCCCTGGCCGGTGTCCACCACCGAGACGGCCAACTCGGTGCCGACCACCGCCCGCTCGATCAACGCCACCTCGCCGTAGGCGAAGCAGTCCATCATCGCCTGCGGCAGCTGGTCCGGCCGCGAAACCTGCGTCACACCCAAAGCCGAGCCCCCGTGCAGCGGTTTGACCAGCAGATCCGCGCCCAACCGGGCGGTCACCAGGTCAAGCAGCGCGGCCGCCCCCAACTCGCGGAAGAGCGACTGCGGGAAGGTCGCGTAATCAGGGGTCGACGCCCCGGCCCGCCGCATCAAGGTTTTCGCCACCGCCTTGTTCCAGGCCGCCCGCGACGCCCTGGGGTCCGACCCCAAATACGGCATGTCGAGCAACTCCAGCACGTCGCGCACAGACCCGTCCTCGCCTTGCGCGCCGTGCAGCAGCGGCCAAACCAGGTCCAACCCGGGCTCCGCCAAAGCCGCCAGCAGCCGCCCGTCGAGGTCCGCCTCCAACACCTCCAGCCCCGCGGTTCGCAGCGCCTCCGCCACCCGCCGCCCCGAGCGCAGCGACACGTCCCGCTCGTGGCTCAACCCCCCGGCCAGCACCAACACCTTAGTCACGGTCCGCTCCTTCGCTTATGCACGATGCCGTCGCCGCCTTCCCAGCCGCCTCAGGCGACATCTGGGGCCGGGTTCAGCACGTCCTCGCCATCGCCGGCGCCGCTGGGGCCGTGCGGCCCGAACAACGCCACCAGTTCAATTTCCTTGCTCAGCACGCCGGACAGCCGGCGCACGCCCTCCTTGATGCGCTCCGGGGTCGGGTAGCAAAACGACAGCCGCATCTGGCCGGCGCCTTGGCCGTCGGCGTAGAACGCGACCCCTGAGACGTACGCCACCAGCGCGGTGGTGGCGCGCGGCAGCATGGTTTTGGTGTTGACGCCATCGGGCACTGTGACCCAGGTGTAGAAACCGCCTTTCGGCTCGGTCCAACTGCACTCCGGCATGAACTCGGCCAGCGCCGCCAGCATGGTTTCGCAGCGTTCCCGGTAGACCTGGCGGTAGACGTCGATTTGGTGCAGCCAGTCGCAGGTGTCGAGGTAGGTGGCGATGGCCAGCTGGGAGGCTTGCGAGGGGCACAAGATGGACGCCTCGGAGGCCAGGACCAGTTTCTCGCGCACGGCGTGGGGGGCGACCGCCCAGACGGTGCGGTAGCCGGGGGCGAAAGTCTTGGAGAAGGACCCCAGGTAGATCACCCCGGCCTCGTCCATGGAGCGGATCGCGGGGGTGACCTGGCCGTCGAAGGCGAGCATGCCGTAGGGGTTGTCCTCCACCACCAGGACGCCGGCCGAGCGGCAAATGTCGAGGATCTCGGCCCGGCGGTGCGGCGGCAGGGTGACGCCGGCCGGATTGTGGAAACTGGGCACCGTGTAAAGGAACTTGATGCGCCGGCCGGCGGCTTTGACGCGGGCGATGGTCTCGCGCAGGGCCTCGGGGATCAGGCCGTCGTGGTCCATGGGGACGTGCTCAACCCAGGCCTCGTAGGACTTGAAGACGGACAGCGCGCCGACGTAGCTGGGCGACTCCGCCAAGACCACGTCCCCTGGGTCGACAAAAATCCTGGTGACCAGGTCAAGGGCTTGCTGCGAGCCGGTGGTGACAACCACGTCGTCGGGGTGGGCGGCGATTCCCTCCTGGGCCATGACGTTGGTGATCTGGCGGCGCAACTTTGGGTGGCCCTGCCCGTTGCCGTACTGCAGCGCCACCGTGCCCTCGTTTTGGAGCAGATCGGCGGTCACTTTGGCGATGACGTCCAGGGGCAGGGCGTCTAAGAACGGCATGCCGCCGGCCAGCGAGACCACCTCGGGGCGGTTCGCCACCGCGAACAGCGCCCTGGTCTCTGAGACCCGCAAGCCGTGGGTGCGCCCGGCGTAGGCCCCGAACCAAGGGTCGAGGCGGGTGCCTTCGCCGGGCTGGCCGGGCTGGCTGGTCATGCGGGTCTCCTTCGTGGTGGGATGGGCGGGGCCGGGGCGGGCCGGGCCGCCTTGGGCCTGGCCGGGCCGCCTTGGGCCTGGCCGGGGCGCCTTGGGCCGGGCCGGGCCGCGGCGGGGTGCGCCGGGCGCGGTTGTCAGCCGATGAACTCCGCCAGCTCGGCGGCCAGCAGCGACTTCGGCTTCGCCCCGACAATGCTTTTGACCAGTTGGCCGGACTGGTACACGTTCAACACCGGGATGGTGATGATGGCGGCGGCCTGGGAAACCCGCGGGTTCTCATCTGTGTTGAGGGCCACGAACTTCATTTTGCCGGCGTTTTCCGCGGCTAGTTGCTCCACCACCGGGGTCAGCTGCCGGCATGGGCCGCACCACGGCGCCCAAAAGTCCACCAGCACCGGTTTGTCCGATTTCAGCACCTCCTGCTCGAAGGTCTCGTCAGTCACCGCCTGCAATGCGCTCATCTGCTCCTCCTGGTCTATTCGCAAGCCCGGCCCGGTCAGGACCGCCGTAATATGTTCGCACGTTTCCTCCCCCCGCGCGGCGCCGCCCGCCGCCAGCCCGCCGCCCGCCCGCCGCCCCGGTCCCCGCCGGCGCGCGCCGCCGCGCTGCCCCGCCGGGACCAAATCGCGGCCCTGATCGCGGGCGGCGGCGCAGCCCCGTCAGATGGTGGCGGCGGCCAGGGCGGCATCGGCGGCCAGGCCTTCGAGGTACTCCTGGGCGTCGAGGGCGGCTTGCGCGCCTGAGCCGGCGGCGGTGATGGCCTGGCGGTAGGTGCGGTCCACCACGTCGCCGCAGGCGAACACGCCGGGCAGGGAGGTGGCCTGGTGGCGGGCCAGGCCGGGCTCGTCCGGGGAGGGCGGGCCGTAGACAATGATGTACCCGCTGGCGTCCACTTCGAGTTGGTCTTCGAAGAGCTGCGAGTTGGGCGAGTGGCCAATCGCCACAAACACCCCCGAGGCCTCGATTTGCCTGGTGGCGGCATCGCGCGTGTCGAGCAGGGTGACGCCGGTGACGGCGTCCTCGCCGTGGATTTGGTCTACCACCGAATGCCAGGCGAACTCGATCTGGGGGTGGCTCAGGGCGCGCTCCGCCATGATGCGCGAGGCGCGCAACTCCCCCCGGCGGTGTACCACCGTCACCTTGCGGGCAAACCGGGTCAGGAAGGTCGCCTCCTCCATGGCGGTGTCGCCGCCGCCGACCACAATGATGTCTTTGCCGCGAAAGAAGAAGCCGTCGCAGGTGGCGCAATAGCTGACGCCCCGCCCGGCCAGGCGCCGCTCCGAGTCCAAGCCGAGCTCGCGGTAGGAGGCGCCTGTGGCGATGATGACGGCCGCGGCCTCGTAGGCGCGCCCGCCCAGGGTTTTGACCAGTTTGACCCGGCCGGCCAGCGACACCTCCGAGGCGTCGTCCAACTCCACGCGCGCCCCGAAGCGCTGGGCTTGGGCGGCCATCCGCTCCATCAGCTCCGGCCCCATCACCCCTTCGGGGAAGCCGGGGAAGTTTTCCACTTCCATGGTGTTGACCAGGTTTCCGCCCGCTGTCACCGAACCTGCCACCACCAGTGGTTCGTAGCCGGCCCGGGCCGCGTAGATGGCGGCCGTGTACCCGGCCGGCCCAGACCCGATGATCAAGACGCGCTCCACTTAACCCTCCCTACTGACGCGCAACCCCCAGCAGCGCCAGAGGAGAAATCGGTCCCAAGTCTATGTCAAGGCTCAAGATGCCGACTTTGTTCAGTATCACCACGCCGAGCAGCACGCACACGGCCACGACCACGGCAAACACCACCACCGCCAACCAGCCGCGGGCCGCCGGCAGGCGGCTTGGCTCGGCCGCGGTTGCCAGGACGCGGTCGAAGGGCGGGGTTTCCGTGTCGAACAGCGCCTCGCCGTTGGCCGCCTCGCTGTCCGATGCCGTCTCCCCGGCCCATCCCGCCGCCGCCTCCGCCAGCCCCTCGGCTGGGGCAGGGCCGGGTTGCGGGGTTGCTTCGGGCCCGGCTGGCGGGCCGGGCGGCGCGGTTGGGGCGCTCGGCTGGGCCGACAGTTCGGCTGGGCTGGCCCCGGGCGGGGTCTGGGCTTGGGCTTGGGCTTGGGCTTGGGCCTGGGCTTGGGCCTGGCTGGGGGGCTCGCCGCCGGCCAGCAGATCCACCGGCGGCAAACTGCCGGCCGGGGGCTCCCCCGGCGCCAAGCCCGCCGCCGAGCCCGCCGCCGCGCCAACTGCG
The DNA here is from genome assembly GCA_031279575.1 of Bifidobacteriaceae bacterium. The sequence continues at coordinate 1,760 of JAITIG010000051.1, read as the reverse complement.
GCCGGGGCCGGGCGGGCCGGATAGCCGCCGGCCGGGGACGCGGGCGCCGGGGCCGGGCGGGCCGGGTAGCCGGCGGCGGGGCCAGTCGCGGACGAGCCCGGGCGGGCCGCGTAGCCGGCGGCCGGGGACGCGGGCGCCGGGGCCGGGCGGGGCGGATAGCCGGCGGCTGGGCCAGTCGCGGACGGGGCCGGGTAGCCGCCGGCCGGGGACGGGGGCGGCTGGGCGGCGGTCACCGGCACGCCTTCAACCGGCGAGGCGACTCTTTGATCGCGGTCCACGGGCGAGGCCAGCATGCCGGAGCCAGCCTGCCTAGACCGGCTCCGCCCCAAGCGGCGGCCGGTCTGGCCCAGCTCGGTTGGCGGCGGCGGCAGAGGAGTGCGCGTGAACCGGGGGGTGGGCCGCGCGGCCGCGGCCGCTCCAGCCGCGGCCACTCCAGCAGCGCCGGCCGCTGCGGGGCCAGCTGCCCCAGCGGCGCCGGCCGCGAGTTCGGCGGCGCCGGCCGGGGTTCTGGCGCCCGCTGGCTCGGCGCCTGCCGGCGCTCCGGCGCCGGCTATCGCGGCGCCGCCGGGCAAGCCCATCGCTTCGGCCGCGGACGGCGCGGCGCCGCCTGCGGCGCCTGAGGCCACGGCTGCCGCTGCCGCGCTGGCCGCTGCTTCGGCCGCGCCTGGCGGCGGCTCCGGCGCGTCGGCGATGGGCTCCAGCACCAAAGTGCTCTCGCCATCGGCGGCGAACTGCCCGCCGAGCAGATCCACCGCCCCGGCTGGGCCGCCGGCGCCCAGCGGCGCGCCCGCCTGCGGCCAAAGGCCGGCGCGGCCGCCAGGCCCGCCAAAGCCGACAACCTGGAGGGGGAGGGGTCAAACAACTCTGCTGGGGCGGCCTCGGCGCCGGCGCGGGCCAGTCCGGCCGCGTCCGGCTGGACTTCCAAATCCACTTCAGCCCGGACTGGGATGCCGCCCCCGGCGGCCTCGGGCAGGTCGGCGCCGCCAGGCGCAGCCGCCTCCAACCCGGCCCAGCGCGACTCCGCCGCACCCCCCGGGCCCAAGCCCGCCGCCGCGCCGCCGCCAGGCCCGCCGGCCGGCGGGTAGGCGGCCGCGCCGCCAAAATCAAACCCGGTCGCAGCCGCGCCACCGGGGCCGGGCGCCCCCGCGCCCAGATCCGCACCGGCGCCACCAGGACCGGGCGCCGGCTGGTAACCGCCCCCGGCGGCCGCCGCATCCGGCCCGGGGCCCGTTTCCCAAGGCTGGCCCGCCGCGCCGCCCCCCAGCCCAGCAGCCGAATCCGCCGCGCCACCAGGGCCGGGCGCCGGCTGGTAACCGCCCCCGGCGGCCGCCGCATCCGGCCCGGAGGCCGCTTCCCAAGGCTGGCCCGCCGCGCCGCCCCCCTCCAACCCAGCAGCCAAATCCGCCGTCGCGCCGCCCCCCAGCCCAGCAGCCAGATCCGCCGCGCCACCAGGGCCGGGCGCCGGCTGGTAACCGCCCCCGGCGGCCGCCGCCTCCGGCCCGGGGCCCGCTTCCCAAGTCTGGCCCGCCACGCCGCCCCCCAGCCCAGCAGCCAAATCCGCCGCGCCACCAGGTCCGGGCGCCGGCGGGTAACCGCCCCCGGCGGCCGCCGCATCCGGCCCGGGGCCCGCTTCCCAAGGCTGGCCCGCCACGCCGCCCTCCAACCCAGCAGCCAAATCCGCCGCGCCACCAGGGCCGGGCGCCGGCTGGTAACCGCCCACATCGGACGAGCACACCTCTGACCTCCACTCACCCAGATGA
>JAITIG010000042.1 GCA_031279575.1 Bifidobacteriaceae bacterium | reverse complement strand
CACCGCTACGGGGCGCATATTTTCCACACCTCGAACGAGCGGGTGTGGGCTTTTCTGTCCCGCTTCACCGAGTGGACCGGCTACACCCACCGTGTTTTCACCGTCCACCGGGGGGAGGTGTTCCCGCTGCCGGTCGGCTTGGCCACCATCAACCAGTTTTTCCGCTCGGCGCTCAGCCCGGACCAGGCCCGCGCCCTGATAGCGCGCCAGGCAGGCCAGGCGCCGCCCGATGCCGTCGGGGCGGCGCCCTGCGCGCCGCCCGCTGCCAGCAGCGCGCCTCAGGGGGAGTCGCTTGACGCCAAGGCGGTGCGGCTGATTGGCCGGCCGTTGTACGAGGCCTTCATCCAGAATTACACCGCCAAGCAGTGGCAGGTGGCGCCGGAGCAGCTGCCGGGCGCGGTGATCGGCCGGCTGCCGGTGCGCTACAACTACGACACGCGGTACTTCTCCGACCCGCGCCAGGGCCTGCCGCGCGAGGGCTACGCCGCGCTGTGGCGCCGCCTGGCCGACCACCCCCTGGTCGAGGTGCGCCTGGGCCATGATTTCCTGGCCGGAGCGGGGCCCCTGACCAAGGCGGCCTGCGCCGGGCAGGTGCCGGTGCTGTTCACCGGCCCGATTGACCGCTACTTCGACTACCAGTTGGGCGAGTTGGGCTGGCGCACTTTGGACTTCGAGTGGGAGCGCCCCGAGGTGGGCGATTTCCAGGGCTGCGCGGTGATGAACTACGCCGATTTGGAGCCGGCCTGGACCCGGATCATCGAGTTCAGGCATTTCCACCCGGAGCGGGACTACCCGGCCGAGCGCACCGTCATCGCGCGCGAGTTCTCGCGCCTGGCCGGGCCGGGCGACGACCCGTATTACCCCGTCGGCACCCCCCAGGACCGCGCCCGCCTGGAGCGCTACCGCGAACTGGCGGCGGCCGAGGCGCAGGTTTGGTTTGGCGGCCGGCTGGGCCGCTACCAGTACCTTGACTTGGACATGGCTGTGGCGGCCGCCCTGACCTGGGCTGACACGATTTGACCGGGCCGGCGTTGGCCCCCGGGCGGCGCGGCGCGCTACCCTGGCTGCTGGACAACTGCAGGGCCGTAGGCGCGAACGGAAAGGAAATCGCATGATTCGGTTGACCGTTGACATTCCGGGACGCCCCGAGCGCTACGAGGGCGAGGGCGCCCAGCAGGTCGGGGAGCAGATTATCCGGTTGCACGGCCCGACTCCCGGGCCGGTGCCGTGGGAGGACCAAATGGATGACGGCTGGGTTTTCCCCCGCTTTGTCATCACCGAGGAGCTCCAGGAGTGGGCCGCGCGGGCGGCCGGCGTCAGGCCGGAGCAGATCCGCATCGAGGACATTTAGCCGAAAACGGCCCGGCCCGCCTCGCCGGGCGCCCGAACCGCTGACCGCCTACCCAGCCTGAGCCGGCGCCAAGCCCGCAGAGCTCCCCCCAAGTGGGAGAAGCTCAGAGTTGCGCGCCCCCGCGCCGCCGCGCCCCGGCCGCCAAGGGCCCCGCCCCGCCTGGCCTCGCGTTTTTGCAGGTCAGCGTGCCGCGCCGCCAGGGCCGGGCGGCCCCCGCCCGGGTGGGGCCGCGCCAAGTCCGCCAAACTCCCCCCAAGTGGGAGAATTGAGGCGAATTCCCGGGGCAGCGGAAATGCGGATCGGAGATCCCAAAATGAGGCGTGAATTGCGGCGTCCCTCCCTGAAAGACGTGGCGCGCGCGGCAGGGGTGTCGTACCAGACTGTCTCGCGCGTGGTCAACGGCGCCGGCCGGGTCTCGGCCGCGACCCGCCAGCGGGTGGAGGAGGCCATCGGGCAAGTTGGGTACAAGCCGAGCAGCTTGGCCCGCTCGCTGATCACGGGCCGCTCGCAGATGGTTGGCCTGATGGCGGACGGTTGCGGGCGCCTGGGGGGGCTGGCCACGCTGGCGGCGGTCGAGCGGGCGGCCCGGGAGGCCGGCTACGACGTGATCGCGGCCAGCACCGGCCCGCCCGATCCGGCGGCGGTGGTGGCCGCGCTGGACCGGTTTGAGCGGCGGCGGGTGGAGGGGGTGGTGCTGATCGCGCCCAGCGGCGCCACTTTGCGGGCGGTGGGCGCCTCCGGCGGCGCGGCGCCGGCCGTGCTGCTGGCCTGCGCGGCGCAGCCGGCCGCCGGCTTCACCGCCTTTGGCGAGGACCAGGGCGAGGGGGCCCGGTTGGCCGCCAGGCACTTGGCGGGCTTGGGGCACCGGGACATCGCGCATGTCGCCGGGGCGCCGGGCTGGCTGGACGGGGAGGCCCGGATGGCCGCCTTCCGGGCCGAGTTGGAGCTGCTGGGGATTGCCTGGCGGCCGCCGGTTTACGGCGACTGGTCCGGCGAGAGCGGCTACCAGGCGGGCCGCCGGCTGCTCGAGGGCGCCCCGCCGACGGCCGTGTTCGCCGCCTCCGACCTGATGGCGCTGGGCTTGATCCGGGCCTTTTGCGAGGCCGGGTGGCGGGTCCCGGAAGACATCTCCGTGGTTGGCTTCGACGATGCCGCCTTCGCCGCCCAGGCCTGCCCGCCCTTGACCACGGTGGGCCGGGACTTGGAGTTGGTGGGGCGGCGGTGCGTCGAGATCCTGACCGCCCTGATGCGGGGCGAGCAGCCCGACACCGCCGCGCCCAGCTGGGCCCTGGCGCCGCGCGCCTCTTGCGCCCCGCCCCGCCGCCGCCCGGCTGGGGGCGGCCGCTAGGGCGAACGTTCGCCTAAGACAGCGGCGGATTTGACACCGGCTTGGGCGAACGTTCACACTAGGGCTCTGGCCAATTCCCGCCGGGCGCCGCTGGCGTGGTGGAGCGGGGCAAACCGGCCGGGGACCAGCCGCAAGGCAGACACGAAGGGGGGCAACGTGGTCGAGCCAGCCGCCCTGCGCGCCGGCGCCGTGGACTACTGGCGCCTGGGGCGGGACCAGTGGGCGGCCGCGCTGGAGGCAGTGGCCGACGCGGGCTTCAACGCCGTCTGCCTCGCCATCCCGTGGGAAGTCCACGAGATAAAGCCGGGCCGGTTTGACTTCGGCCGGCTCGACCCGCGCAAAGACATCGGGGTCTTCCTCAGCCTGTGCCAGCGCCAAGGGCTCCAAGTCGTGGCCCAGGTGGGCCCGCAAGTGGGCTCGGGGCTGACCACCCTGGGCTACCCCGGGCGCCTGCTGGAGCGGCGCGAGCTGCTGGCGCGCAGCGCCCAAGGCTCGCTGGTGGTCCTGACCCGGGCGCCCAGGCCGGTCCCGCTGGTCAGCTACGCGGCGCCGGAGTTCTACGCCGAAGTCGCCACCTGGTATGACGCGATCTGCCCCATCCTGGCCGCCCACGCCCACCCCCGCGGCGCCGTGGTGGCCGCCCAAGTCGACCACGGGCTGGCCTACCAGTCCCACGCCAACCTGTACGCCTGCGACTACTCGCAGGCCTCGCTGGCCCGCTACCGGGAATTCGCGGCCGCCAAACACGGCGGCCTGGCCGGCCTGGGCCGGGCCTACGGCCGCCAGCTGGCGGACCTGGCGGAACTCGACCCGCCGCGCCGCTTCGCCGCCCTGGGCGCCAAGGACATCCCCTACCACGCCGACTGGGCCGAGTACCGCGAGCGCTACCTGGTAGACGGCATCGGGCAACTGGCGGGCATGCTGCGGGCGCGCGGGCTGGGGGGCGTCGCCCTGTTCCACTGCGCCCCGCCGCCAGGGGCGAACCCGGCGGCGCTGTTCGACCTTTGCGCCCTGGAGGCGGCGGTCGACTTCGCCGGCTGCGGCATCGACTCCCGCCAGGCGGAATACGCGCAGGTCAAAGCGGCGGCCTCCTACCTGGCGGGGACCTCGCGCTCCCCCTTCAGCCCCGAGCTGGAGACCGGCGTGGCGGCCTGGCGGGTGGGCCCAGGCGACCTGCGCGATGAGGAGTTCGCCGTCAAAGCCGCCCTGATGTGCGGCCTGCGCGGGTTTTCGCGCCACCCGGTGGTGGAGCGCAGCGGCTGGCTGGAGGCCCCGATCCGGCCCCGCCGGGCGCCCCGGGAAGACTCCCTGGCGATGCACGCCCGGGCCAACCAGATGCTAGAGCGCCTGGGCTGGGCGCGCCTGGAGCGCGTCGCCCCGGTGCTGCTGCTGGCCAACCGCGAATACGACCGCCTGGAGGCGGCCTGCGCCCTGGTGTCCTTCCCCGGCGACTTGCTGGAGACCCCCTCCGGCCTGGCCGCCCAGCCGGGCGGTCCCGCCGCCTCAACCGACCGGCTGGGCTTTGACCAAGCGGTCCAGGTGGCCAAGAACACCTGGTTCGAGGCCTTCGCCCAGGCCGCCGCCGCCAGCGGGGCGGGCTGGCTGCTGTCTGACACGGCCGCGCCGCTGGAGCGCCTGGCGGCGCGCGAGGTGGTGGCGGTGGCGACCTTCGACTATTTGGACCGCGCCACCCAAGCCAAGCTGGTGGCCTACGCCTGGGGCGGGGGAGGGCTGGTGATCGGGCCCAAGGTGCCGCGCTTGGACTCCGCCATGGCCCCGTGCGACGTGCTGCGCGATGCCGTCCAAGCCGCCCGCGCCGCCGCCGCCGGGGAGCCGGCCGCCCGAGCCGGGCAGGCCGATGCCGCCGGGCAGGCCGGCGGGCTTGGCGGGCCGGTCGGGGCCGGCCGCATCTGGGTGGCGCCGAGCCTGGCCGAGGCGCCCGCCGCCATCCGCCAAGCCCTGGACTGGCGCGGCGCGCCAGCCCTGGGCCTGAACGATGGGCGGCTCGACGCGGCCGTCCACCGGGACCCCGAGGACCCGGCGCGGCGGGTCGTCTTCGTGGCCAACCCGGCGGCCTGCGCCATCGACGCGGCGCTCGACCTGGGGGCAGACCTGCGGCAGGTGGTCGAGGCCTGGGAAGACCGGGCCGCGGCCTTCGACGGCTCGGTTGTGGCCGAGCGGCTCGAACCGCGCGCCATCCGCGTCTACGACTGCCGCCTGGCCGGCTGACAGGCGGCGACGTGGCGGAAAGGAGCCCCAAGCATGCTTGACCCGCGGGTGGAGCTGAGCGGAATCGACCTCGGCCAGTGGCGGGCGGCGCAACAGCTGCTGCTGCGCTCGGCCCAGGCGGCGCCGCGCATCGCGGTGGTCCACCAGGCCGGCCGGGTGCTGCAAGTCCGCCACTCCGCAGGGCTGGAGGTGGCCGGCCGCTGGCCCCGGGCGGACCGCCCCGCCCAGTTGGCCCGGGCCGTGTTCGAAGCCAACTGCGAGGTGGCCGATTGGGTCCAGGTGATGGAGCGCGACGCCGTCAGCGCCTACCACGGCCGGGTGCAGGATTCCTGGCGGCCGGATGAGGATGTGGACGTGTTCGTGGCCCGGGCCCACCGCGAGCTGGACCGCTGCGGCGACGGCATCGCCGTCTACCCCGGCCGGCCCAGCCAGGTGCTGGGCTTGCAATGGCGGCTCAACGCCTCCCACGAGCGGGTCGCCGCCGCCCTGGCCCAGGTCGCCCGGCGCGGCGAGACGGTGCTGCTGGGCGCCACCTGGAAAGGCCGCCTGTGGGCCTCGCTGGTGCTGGATGTGGGCGCGGCGGGGCAGGTGGCGGGAATCGCCACCGCCGACGCGCGCGAGGTGGACCTGGCCGGGTCGCCCGCCGAGGTGCTGGGCCGGCTGGTGGCCTGGCAGCGGCGGCTGGGCAAGCCGGTGGCCTTCGGCTTGGCGCTGGAACGCGTCTGGGCCGAGGCCGTCCTGGCCGCCCCGGCCGCGCTCAAGCCGGCCCGCATCCGCGAGGCGGTGGGCGAGGCGGCCGGCGCGGTCTGGCCCTGAGCCACCGGGCTAGTCGGCCGCGGCCGGCCGCAAAGGCCGGCGCCCGGCGCCGCAGACTGGGGATACTGCGGCGCCGGGCGCCACTTCCCCCGCCGCCGCGCCAGCCGCCGGCGCCGCGGCCAAGGGTTGCAACTCGGTAACGGATTTCGCCAGCCCCCTCAGCGCCCGCTCCCAGCCCAGGCGGCGGGCCTGCTGGCAGCGCCGCTGGCCGCGGCCCCCGGGCGGGGCGGCCGGGCGGGCGCCCGGCCCGGGCCCCGGCCCCGGGGCAGGCCGCTGGTCAGTGCTTTCCCCGGGATCTGCGGGGCTATGGTTGCTCTTGACACCTGTTGCCGCTGGCGTGCTGGGCGCCCGCAGGCGTCAAAGGATATGGAGGCAAAGAAATGAGACGTTTGGCAGCGCTAGCACTTGCGAGTCTGGGGCTCACCGCGGGCCTGGCGGCCTGCGGCGACAGCTCCACCAAAGGAAACACCAGCTCAGGGTCCGGCGAAGTGACCCTGAGCGTGTGGGGTCCCCAAGAGGACCAAGCTGACGCTTCATCGTGGCTGCAGACCCAGGAGGCCGCGTTCGAGCAGGCGCACCCGGAGTGGAAGATCACCTGGAAGAACTCGGTGGTCTCCGAGGGCGACGCCGCCACCACGGTCAAACAGGACGCCTCGGCCGCCGCCGACGTCTACATGTTCGCCAACGACCAACTCGGCACCCTGGTCGAGGCCAGCGCCATCGGCGTGGTCCCGGCCGACGTCCTGTCCCAGGTGCAGTCCCAGAACAGCGACGTCATGATCAACTCCGTGACCGGGTCCGATGGCAACATCTACGGCGTCCCGTTCACGGCCAACACCTGGTTCATGTACTACGACAAGTCCGTCTTCACCGAAGACGAGGCCAAGAGCCTGGACGCCATGCTGGCCAAGGGCAAAGTCGCCTTCCCCCTCGACACCGCCTGGTACCTGCCGTCCTTCTACATCGGCAACGGCTGCACCTTGTACGGGCCTGAGGGCGCGGACGAGGCCGCCGGGGTCGACTTCTCCGGCGCCAAGGCCGGCGACGTGACCGCCTACCTGGCGGGGCTGGTGGCCAACCCGAACTTCGTGGTCGACTCCAACGGCGCCGGCCTGGCCGGCTTGCAGAACAAGACCGTCAGCGCCTACTTCTCCGGCTCGTGGGACGCCGCCGCCGTCCAAGAGGCCCTGGGGGACAACTTCGGCGCCGCCCAGCTCCCAGCCTTCACCCTGGCGGGCAAGGAGGTCCAGATGAAGTCCTTCGCCGGGTCCAAGGCCATCGCCTTCAACCCGAACGCCTCCAACGCCCAGGCGGCGTCCGCCTTCGCCGCCTTCCTCGGCTCGACTGAGGCCCAGAAGTCGCACTACGAGATGCGCGGGATCATCCCGACCGACAACTCGCTGGCCTCCGATGCCGCGGTGGCGGCCGACCCGGTGGCTATCGCCCAGATCAACACCGTGGCCAACACCTCGGTGCTGCAGCCGACGGTGCCGGCCATGAACAACTTCTGGACGCCGACGGAGAACTTCGGCAAAGCCCTGGTGGCCAAGGAGGTCACGGCCGCCAACGCGGCCGAGCAGACCGAATCCTGGAACACCTCGATGAACGCTGGCGGCTAGCCAGGTGGGGGCGGAGCCGGCCTCCGCCCCCAAGCGCTTATCGCGCGCGGGCCTGAACCGGCGGTTTGGCGGCCGGTTCAGGCCCGCTTGCGTCAGATGCGGCCGGCGGCGCGCCGCTGCCCGCCCGGCGCGGCCGGGAAGCGGTAGGGTGGAGCTTTGAGGTTGGCTGAAGTTGGCGGCGGGGATGGCCGCGGCAGGCGCGGCCCGAATGGCCCGGCCTTTGGTTGCCCCCGTGTTTCTATCTCGGCGAAGAAGGTGGATAACTAGTGACACAAACAGCAGCCCCGGCCGGCGCGAAGAAGCGCCCGCCGGGCAAGCCCGGGCGCCGGCCCGCGCCCGCGCCGGCGCAGTCGCCATATGGGCTTGGCGCCGCCCTAAGGCAGGGCGACGTTTGCACCAAGGCCAGCGCCGCGGTGATGGGCCTGGGCAATATGGCGCGCGGCCAGGTAGTCAAGGGCTTGATGTTCTTGGCCGCCGAGGCGGGGTTTGTCTACCTGCTGGTGGTTTCCGGCCTGCCCTCGCTGAAAGGCCTGGGCGAGCTGGGGCCTGTCACCAAAGGCAGCCAAGAGTGGGACGACCAAGGCAATTACGTCATGGTCAGCCCCACCAACTCGGTCGAGGTGCTGCTCTACGGCATCGCCTGGGCGCTGATCATTTTGCTGTTCGCGGTGTTTTGGACGTTCGCGGTGCGCAGCGCCTACAAAGCCGAGGTCCTAAGCCGCGCCAAGGGCAAAGCCCCCTCCTTCGGCCAGGACTTGAGGAGCTTGGCGGACACGCGGCTGTATGGCACCTTGATGACCCTGCCGACCTTGGGGCTGCTGGTCTTCACCGTGCTGCCGCTGGTTTTCATGATCTCGATGGCGTTCACCAGCTTCGACGACGACCACACGCCGGCTTTCAACTGGGTCGGTCTGAAAAACTTCGGCGTGGTGCTGTCCTCGTCTGGCTCCGGCGACATCGGCGTCAACGCCCGGCTGTTCTTCTCGGTTTTGGCCTGGACGCTGGTGTGGGCGTTTTTCGCCACCTTCTTGAATTTCTTCCTCGGCATGTTTATGGCCATGATCATTCTGCGGGCCGGCACCCGGTTCAAGAGCTTCTGGCGGGTCTGCTTCTCGATGTCGATCGCCGTGCCGCAGTTCGTCTCGCTGCTGGCGGTCAACCAGATGCTCCAGCAGCAGGGCATCGTCAACCAGATGCTGGCCAACTGGGGTTGGATCGATGAGGCGCTGCCGTTCTTCACCAACGCCACCTGGGCCCGGGTCACCGTCATCGTGGTGAACTTGTGGATCGGCATCCCGTACACAATCATGCAGGTCACCGGCATTTTGCAGAACATCCCGGCCGAGACCCACGAGGCCGCCAAGATCGACGGCGCAAGCTGGTGGGAGCGCTACATCTACGTCACGATGCCGTACATCTTCTTTGTCATGACGCCCTACCTGATCACCACGTTCACGGCCAACGTGAACAACTTCAACGTCATCTACCTGCTGTCGAACGGGGCGCCCACGCCGGTGGGCGACTCGGCCGGCAAAACCGACCTGCTGATCACCTGGCTTTACAAGCTGACGGTGGACAAGGGGAACTACAACGTCGGCGCGGTGATCGGCATCTTCACCTTCATAGTGCTGGCGCTGGTCTCGCTGATCACCTACCGCAGCAGTGGGTCGTACAAGAACGAGGAGGGATTCCGCTGATGAGCGCGGCAGTTCTAGAGCCGAAGACGGCCGGCCTGGGCCAGGCGCCCCGCGGGGGCATGCGGGCCCGGCGCATCCTCGGGGACGTGGCCAGCCACCTGTTCTTGGCCGTGATGGCGGTGGCCTGGCTGGTGCCGGTGGCGTGGGTGGCGTTGGAGAGCTTCAACGTCAACACCAAGCCCTACACCACCACCTTCTTCCCCACCGAGTACACCATCGACAACTACATCAAGTTGTTCACCGAGACCGAGGTGATGAACTTCGGCCAGATGTTCACCCGGACGCTGTTCATCGCCATCGTGGTCTGCCTGATCAGCGTGTTCTTTGTGCTGTCGGTGGCTTTCTGCATGAGCCGGCTGCGCTTCCGCATGCGCAAGCCGTTTATGAACGGCGCGCTGATCCTGGGCATGTTCCCCGGCATCATGTCCGTGGTGGCGATCTACTTCATCCTCAAAGCGATGGGCCTGACCAGCAGTTCTACCGGCACGGTGGCGGCGCTGATCATTGTCTACGCGGGCGGCTCGGGGGCGGCCTTCTATGTCATGAAGGGGTTCATGGACACCATCCCCTTCTCCTTGGACGAGGCCGCCATCCTGGACGGCTGCACCCGCTGGCAGGTTTTCACCCGCGTCATCCTGCCGATCACCAAGCCGATGATCGTCTACCAGGCGATTGTCGGCTTCATGATCCCCTGGCTTGACTTTGTGCTGGCCAAGGCGATTTGCCGGACGCAGGAGAACTACACCGTGTCGCTGGGCCTGTGGCAGATGCTGCAGCGGGAGTACATCTCCAACTGGTTTGCCCGCTTCGCCGCCGGGGCGGTTTGCGTCTCAGTGCCGATCGCCATCCTGTTTGTGCTGATGCAGCGGTTCTACCAAAGTTCGATGAGCGGGGCTGTCAAGGGCTGAGCGGGGACCGGGTGGCACCGCCAGCCAAGCGCCGCCGGGCGCGCGGGCTGTCTGATTGGTGGTTGAAGGCGATTGGCTTGGCGCTGCTGGCGGCGGGCATGTTTGGCAGCGGCGTGCTCCAGCGGGGCATGCCGGCCGATTTGGAGCAGGTTGGCCTGGGGCGCCTGACGGCGGTGATGCTGCTGGAGGCGGCCTCCTGGGCGGCGGCGCCGATTTACGCCTGGCTGGTTTGCCAAGGGGTTGCCCGGACCGGCTCGGTGGGCCGCTACGCGGCCCGGGTGGCGGTGTTGGCGCTGGCCAGCGAAGTGCCTTACGACCTCGCCAGCAGCGGCCAAGTCTGGGACATGGCGTCGCAGAACCCGGTTTTCGCCGTCCTGGCCAGCTTGGCGGTGCTGGCGCTGGGCCGGGGCGCCAAACTGTCGCAGACCGGCTCGCGCGCCTCCAAGGCGGCGTTTTGGGCCATGCTGGCTCTGGCGGGCGCGGTTTGGCTGGCCTTTTTCAATGTCGGCTTGCGGCTCGGCGTGGTGCCGACCGGTCTGCTGCTGCTGGCCTTCGCGCTGGTGTTCTACTTTGGCCAGGAGCGGCCCAACACCATGATGCTGGTCGGCTCGGCGATCGGGGTGCTGGGGGGGATCGCCCCGGCCTTCGGTTTGGTGTTCCTCCACTTCCGCAGCGGCCGGGAGGGTATGCGCCATCGGTGGGACCGGCGCGCCTTCTACGCCCTCTACCCGCTGGCGCTGCTGGCGGCGGGCCTTTGGCGGGTGGCGGCGCCGTGAGCGCGGCCGCCCTTTGGCGGGCACAGCCGGGGGTTTGGGCTGTGGGAGGATAGGGGCTTAGGACGATGGCGGTCAAACGGCAAGAGGACTGGGACATGAAGTCTGAGCAGGAGGCGCGGGCAGGCGCCGGCGGCGGCCGGGGGGCGGGCGGCGCGGCGCCTGGGTCCTCGCGCACCGCCTTGTGGGCGGGGCGGCTGTTCGCCTTCGCGGGACTGTGGGCGCTGCTGGCCTACCCGGTGCACCGCTTGGCGCCGCAGGTCTACCGGGTGGCGTGGGCGGTGCTTGACGCCCTCAACCTCCCGGCCAGCCCGTCTTTGTTCAACTGCGCCGCGCTGCTGGTGATCGCCTCGGCCATCCGCCACCGCAAGCGGGTGGCGCTGTGGGCGGTGATCATTTTGCTGGAGGCCCCGGCGGTGGTTTACGGGGCCTGGTTGAGCGGGGTCTGGTTGAGCGGGCTGAAGTGGCGCGAATGGCTCTACCCCGGCCTGCTGGTGCACTCCAGCGACGATTCGGCGCCGGTGCGGGTGGCGGTGGCGGCGCTGGTGGGCATCGCCATCTCCTGGTGGCTGTGGGCGCACCGGCGCGAGTTTGCGGCGCCCGTCGCCAAAGGGGTCGCCTGGCGCGCCGTCCTGGCCCTGGTGGCGGGCTTGGCCATCGCTTGGGCCTGGGCTTTCAGCTGGGCTGTGGCGGTGGGGGAGAAGGCTGTCGGGTGGGGCCTGAAGGTCTGGTGGGCGGCCAACACGGCCCTCGGCCAAGGCTGGGAGGAGATTGTGCTCGGCGCCGGGGTGGCCGGCCGGCCGGCCGCGACCGGCTCGGCCGCGGCCGCCGCGGTGGCTGTGGCGCCGCATTGGGTGGGCCGCACCACCACGCTGATCGCCACCTTGGGGCTGCTGGCGGCGCTGGTTGTGTTCACCCGCTCCGACCGCCACCTGCCGGGCGCCACAGCGGACCAGGAGTTGGCGCTGCGGGCCCTGCTGCTGCGCCACGGCGAGGCGGACTCGCTGGGCTACTTCAACACCCGGCGCGACAAGGCGGTGGTGTTCTCGTCCGACGGCCGCGCCGCCGTGGCCGGCCGGCTGGTGGGGGGCACCTTGCTGGCCTCGGCCGACCCGGTGGGGGAGCGGGCGGCTTGGGGCGACGCCATCGGCCAGTGGATGGCCTTGGCGCGCCGCCACGGCTGGACCCCGGCGGTGGCCTCGGCCACCCCGCGCGGCGGGCGGGCCTGGGAGGCGGCGGGCCTCAGAGCGCTCGAGCTGGGCGATGAGGCCGTTATCCGGGTGGACGATTTCTCGCTGCGCGACCACCGCCTGCGGGAGGTGGCGGATGCCGCCCGGCGGGTGCGCAAAGCCGGCTACACGGCCCGGGTGCGCCGCCTCCAAGACGTGCCGCCAGACGAGCTGGCCGCCTTGGCGGGGCTGGCGGACCAGTGGCGGCGCGGCGGCGAGGAGCGCGGCTTCTCGATGACCTCCGGCCGGGTGGGCGACCCAGCGGACGGCCAAGACGTGGTGGTGACAGCGCACGATGCCGCGGGCGAGGTCCGCGCCCTGCTCACCTTCGCGCCGTGGGGGCGGCGCGGCATCTCGCTGGACGTGATGCGCCACAGCCCGCAGGCGCACGGCGGGACCACCGAGTTCATGGTGGCCAGCCTGGTCGAGGCGGCGCGCGATATGGGGATTGAGCGGATCTCGTTGAACTTCGCGGTGCTGCGGCGCTTCTTGACCGAGGGCGCGGCGGTGGGCGCCTACCCGGTGGCGCGGTTGCTGCGCCGGGTCATGATGCTGGCCTCGAAATGGTGGCAGCTGGACGGCTTGTACCGCTCGAACCAGAAGTACGCGCCGGACTGGCAGCCCCGGGTGGTGTGCTTCGACCGGGGGGCGAGTTTGACCGAGGTGATTGCGGCGGTGGCCCGGGCGGAGGGCTTCCTGCCGGAGCGCTCGGCCGCGGACGTGCTCAGCGGCACCGGCGGGCGCGACGAGGCGGCCCGCCAGGCGGCCTTCGCCGAGGCGGTGCGGGCCCAGGAGGCGGCGGCGCTGGCGGTGGCGGCGCCGGCCCAGCGCCCGGGGGCGCGGCAGGCGGCCCGCCTGGTCCACCGCGACGCCCTGGCGGCGGCGGGCCTGGCCCCCAACCCGGTGGCCGTGCCGCGCACCGGCTCGATCCGCCAGGCCCTGCGCCTGGCGGCCGAGCACAGCCCGGACCTGGCCGGAGCGGGGGAGATCTCGCTGGTGGGGCGCATTTTGCGCAAACGCGACCACGGCGGGGTGGTGTTCGCCGAGCTGCGCGAGCGGGTCTCGGAGATCCAGGTGATGGCCCGGCGCGAGGCCTTGGAGCGGTTCGACCTGTTCAAACACCACGCCCAGCTGGGCGACTTGGTGTCGGTGACGGGGCGGCTGGCTTTGACCCGGAGCGGGGCGCTGGCCCTGGACGCGGCCAGTTGGGCCATGGCCGCCAAGTCGATCGCGCCGACGCCGCCCAAGCGCCGCCTGGCGGACCAGCCGGCGCGGCTGACCCCGGCCATGGCGCGGGCGCCGCACATTTTGCTGGCCACCAACAACCGGGCCATGGACATGGTCTACGCCCGCGCCGCGGCCACCGCCGCGCTGCGCGCCGCCTTGCAGGAGCGGCGCTTCATCGAAGTCGAGACCCCGGTGCTCCAACCGATCCACGGCGGCGCCAACGCGCGCCCCTTCAGGACCCACATCAACGCCTACGACATGGACCTCTACCTTAGGATCGCGCCGGAGCTCTACCTCAAACGCCTGGCCGTGGGCGGGGTTGAGCGGGTCTTCGAGCTGGGCAAGAACTTCCGCAACGAGGGCGTCGACCGCAAGCACAACCCGGAGTTCACCTCGCTGGAGGCCTACCAGGCGTTCTCCGACTACGACGGCATGCGTCTGCTGACCCAGGATTTGATCCGGGCGGCCGCGCTGGCCGTCCACGGCGAGGCGGTGGCCGTCTCCCCGGACGGCCGCAAGGTGGGCTTGGCGGGGGACTGGCCGGTGGTCAGCGTCCACCAGGCGGTCTCGCGGGCGGCGGGGGTGGAGCTGACGGCATCGTCCAGCTTGGAGGCGGTGCGGGCGGCGGCGGACGCGGCGGGCGTCGGCTGGTTGGAGGAGTGGACGGCGGGCGAGGTGGTCTCCGAAATGTATGACGCCCTGGTGGAGGGTCAAACCTTCGAACCGACCTTCTACAAGGACTTCCCGGTCGAGACCTCGCCGCTGACCCGGGCGCACCGCTCCATCCCGGGCCTGGCCGAGCGCTGGGACCTGGTGGCGTTCGGGGCCGAGGTGGGCACCGCCTACTCGGAGCTGACCGACCCGGTCGACGAGCGGGCGCGCCTGACCGCCCAATCGGTCAAAGCGGCGGCCGGCGACCCGGAGGCGATGGAGATCGACGAGGACTTCCTCGGCGCGCTGGACTTTGGCCTGGTCCCGATGGGCGGCCTGGGCCTGGGCGTGGACCGGGTGGTGATGACCCTGACCGGCGCGACCATCCGCGAAACCCTCACCTTCCCCTTCGCCCGCCCGGCCTAGCCGGCCCCGAGGCCCCGCCGGCGGACCTGGGCGGGGTCCCGCGCCGCGAAGGCGGCGGTGGCGGCGCCCACCGCCCGCGGCCGGGCCGCCCAGGCCGCCTTGAACTGGCTCATCGCCTGACCCCTCTCACCGAATGGGCGCCCCGCCCAGGGCCTTGGAAAAGCCAGCCTCGGCCTCGGCCCGGGTTAGCTCCCCGGCGTTGGCCCGCATCATCAAAACCACGTCGCGGTCCCGCAGCTTGTATCCCACCAGCAGCACCAAGAAGGCGGCCAGGCCGGCTATGACCGGGATGACGGTGTACAGCCGCCAAATCCAACTGATTGTCTGCGCCGTCTGCGGCGCGCCCTCGCCGGACACGAAGCCCGCCGCGCCCAAGGCGAACATGGCGATGGCCGAGGACAAGGCGCCCGACAGCTTGGCGGTGAAGGTCTGAATCGAAAACGCCACCCCCTGCGACCGCTCGCCGCTGGTGAAATGCCCGTACTCCACGCAGTCGGCGGTGAACATGGCCACCAACACCCCGGCGGTGGAGACCAGCAAGGCGCGGGCGGCGATGATGGACAAGAAGAGCGCGGTGTTTTGGTATCCGGCGAAGAACATGCCCACGCCCAAGAACAAATTGACGCCCATGCAGGCCAGGCACACCGCCATCTTGTCGAACCGTTTGATGAGCTGCTTGGCCAAGACTATCGACACCAGCATCGGCGCGGTCATAACCAGGGCGAGGACCGAGATCCATTGGGTGCCGCCGAGGCAGTAGATGGCCACATAGTTGACCACGGCGGCGCTGGTGTTGGTCAGCGAGGCGATGATGATCACCGCGTTGAACACCAGCAGCGGACGGTTCTTGAACAGGTAGCGGGCCAACTCGCGAACCTTGGGGCTGCGCTCGCCGCGGGCGAAGAAACGCTCTTTGGCCCGGAACCCCACCGGCGCCATGGTGGCCATCGCCACCACCGAGATGATCGCAGCCGTCGCCGTCCAGCCGATGGCGGGGTAGAGCGCCGGGACCAGCGCCGCCACCAAGATGCCGCCGATGAACATGAACAGCCGGTTCAGCAGGTAGAGCCAATCGCGCTCTTTCTGGTTGTCCGTCATGGAGGTGGCCAGGGCGAAGATGGGCACGTCGCAGATGGTGTAGCTGGTGTCCCAAAGCATGTAGGCGACAGCCGCCCAAATGGTTTTGACCTGCAGGCTGGCCCCGCTCGGCATGGCGAACAGCACAATGGTGGCGGCCGGGATCAGGAAGGTGGAGACTCGGAGCCAGGGGATGAACTTGCCGGACTTGAAATGGGTCTTGTCGACGATGACGCCGAACAGCGGGTCGTTGACCGCATCCCACACTTTGGCCACGATGAAGACGCTGCCCACCACCATAACCGGGATGCCGGAATCGGTCATGTACAGCTGCAGGAAATTCGAGATGACCATGAAAAACATCATTTGGCCGAAGGCGTAGACGCCGTAGGACAAGCGTTCGGCGCGACCGGTCTGGTAGCGGGGCTTGCCGGCCGGGGCGGATTCGCCGCCCGCTGGCGCCCGCCCCCCTTTCCGGCTCATCCGAAGACCACTTTGAATAGGAACCAGGCGAGGTAGTTCTGGTGGCCCCAGAAGATCTTGGCGCGCAGCCATTTGTCGGCCCGGCGGCTGTTTTTGGGCCGCACATCGGCCAGGCTCTTGACTTTGAGCCGCCGGGACAGTTCGGCGGCGTCCATGCCGGCTGGCAGCTCCACCCGCGCGCAGGCGGCGCCGCCAGCCGGGATGTCGAAGAAGTTGTCGCTCCAAGGCGCGGTGACGCCATCGGCCTCCAAGTAGACGCGGCGGGCGTAGCGCTGGCTTGAGAGCTGGACGATGCCGAGCGCGCCACCTTGGGCCCCGGCGGCCGGGCCGGCTTCAGTGGCGCAAGTGAAGGAGATCTGGGCCGGCGGCAGGGCGGCGTCCCGGTCCGCCACCAGCAGCCAGCTTTTCTGGTCGCGCACGGCCTCGCCTTCGACAAAGCGGGCTTGGAGCACCACCTCGGCGGGGCTCCGGCCGCGCAGAATGTCGGCGAAGCGGAGCCGGGCCAATCTGAGGGCGGCGACGGCGCCCACCTTGGCGTCCAAGGCGCCGCGGCTGACCGCTGCGCCGTAGAAGTCCCTCACCTCCCACTCCAGGCGGCCGGCCACGGGCCTGGGGCACTCGTTGACCAGGTGCAACTCGGCCCTGTCGGCGTAGCAGTCGTTTGACAGGCAGAGCATCTTGTTGAAATGCCGGGCCTGGTACATGACAGCCTTCAACTGCCGGCCGTAGTCGATGCCCGCCCAGGAGATGGCCGGCCAGCAGTCGTTCAACTGCCAAAACAGGGCGCCGTTGTGCCGCCCGATGCCGCGCCGCCAGCATTCGGCGGCGAACCCCACCGCCTGCGCCTGGGCCAGTTGGGTGAGGTAGACGAAATCCTCCAGACTGGCCGGGTTGCGGTGTTTGGCCAGCAGGTAGAACAGCATCTTCTCAGTGCCGCCGCGGCACTTCTGGTGCAGGCGGAGCACCGGGCCGGCCAGGGCGGGCGCGGGCTGGCCGGCCAAGCCGCGCACCGTCAGCAGGGACGGCATCGACTCGATCCCGTACTCGGAGCAGAAGCGGGTGGGGTAGGCCCGGAAGGCTTCGACGGGGCGCATGCCGTGCCAGATCTGCCACAGGTGCGTGTCCCCTCTGACCTGCCCCTCCTTCATGACGTGCGGGCGCTGGTCGCTGCGGCCAGCCGAGGGGGAGCCCGGCCAATAAGGTGTCACGCCGTCCAACTCATCGACCCAGGCGCGCAAGGTGCGGTGGTAGAAAGCCGGGTTGGATTGCTTCACCTTGGGGGCGAACCGCCACATTTTGACGAACACCTCGGTCTCATTGTTGCCGCACCACAGCGCCAAACTGGCGCGGTGGCGCAGGCGCCGCACGTTGTCCTCCACCTCGGCCCGGACATTGGCCAAGAAATCCTCGTTGTAGAACGGGTAAGGATTGCAGGCGAAGATGAAGTCCTGCCAAACCAGAATGCCGTTCTCATCGCAGGCGTCGTAAAAATCGTCGTTTTCATACCAGCCGCCGCCCCACACTCGCAGCATATTCATATTGGCGCGTTTGGCCGCCCTCGCATAGAAGAACATGGTGTCTCGGTCCGCCCGGGTGATAAACGAGTCGGGCGGTATCCAATTGGCGCCTTTCGCGAATATGGGCACACCGTTGACAATGAAGCGGAACTGGTCGCCGTGGGCGTCTGGGGCGGTGTCTAATTCTATGGTGCGCAAGCCGATTTGCCGGCCCAGGCGGTCCGCCTCGGCCCCGTCCAGCCAGACTGCGATCTCCAGTTGGTAGAGCGGCTGGCCCCCCAGGCCGTGGCACCACCACAGCTGCGGGTTGGCCACCGGGAAGTCCCACCTGAGGCGGTCGCCCCGGGCGGTTGCGGCCAGCGTCATCGTTTGGCCGTCCGGGCTGGTCAAAGCCAGGGCGCCGGTCAGGGCCGGCGGGACGGCGGCGGCATCGGCGGCCAGCCCGGCGCACTTGGCTGTGACCGACAGGTCGACTTGCCCGCCGTGGTGCGACTGGCGCACCCGCACGTCGGCGACCCGCAGGTCAAAAGCTTCCAGGCCGATGCCTCGGGCCACCCCCGCCGGGGCCAGTTGGGGACCCCAGTCCCAGCCGAAGTGAGACGGTGTTTTGCGCAGGTGCCCGCTGCCAGCCAGCGGCATCATCGGCTGCGGCAGCCGGTCGCCGCGCTGCAGTCGCGCCACGGCGGCGTAGGGGTCCTCGAAGTCGAGTTCGATCAAGTTTTCCCCGGGGCGGCACAGGCGCTTGACGTCCAGGCGCCAGACCCGGTTGATGTTGTCGGTCCGGCCTGCCACCTGCCCGTTCAGACTGATGGCGCACAGGGTGTCGACTCCGTCTAGCACCAGCTCCAATCGCTCGGGCTGGAGCATGCGTTCAGGCAGGTCGAAGCGGCGGCTGTAGCGGTAGCGGTGGTGCGCCAGTTGGCTGGCCTCGGCCTCGTTCAAGCCTTGGAACGGGTCTGCCATGCCCTGGGCCATGTAATCCAGGTAGGTGCAGCCCGGCAGGCGCCCGGCGATGGGCTCGCCGCCGTCCCGGGCCAGCTGCCAGTTCCCCGCCAGGTCGACGCGCTCCACTTGGCCCTCCTACGAGCTTGCCCTAAACTGTGCCCCCAAGTCCATGATCGAACATTAGCGCCGCCGGACGCGCGGAATTTGGATGGATGTAAGACCGGTTGAAAGGATGTGCGACACATGCCGGACCAGGCCACCATCTCGCGCCTGCAAGCCGAGGTGACCGTTGAGCACATGCTGACGCGCGGGCACCAGCACCAGTCCTACCAGGACGAGCGCAAGGCCTACAACGCCCTGTTCCATTTGGAGCGGGCCGAGTTCACGAGAATCATCGACTCGCCCGGCCTGCAAACTGTCTTGCTCGGTTACGCGGAAGTGCTCGGCCCTAATCGGCTGCGCGGCGCGAAAAACGCTCTTATCTGTTTGATCACCCCCGTCTGCCGCATCGCCATCGAACTGGGCGTGAACTCTGAGCTCAGCTACACGCTGAGCGACTATTACATCAACTCGCTGGAGGCCAAAACCACCGAGGAGGGCGTAGCCGCCTTGGCCCGCCAGGTGCTGGTCCACTATTTTGACCTCATCCAGGAGGCGCTGCCGACGCAGTATTCAAAGCCCATCGCCCTTGCCATCAATTATATCGACAAGAACTTGTACGGACCCTGCCGGGTGGCGGCGGTGGCGAACTACGTGGGGCTGGAGCCGCATTATTTTTCCAAGCTGTTCTCCCTGCAAGTGGGATTGCCGCCCAGCCAGTACATCCGGCGGCGAAAACTTGAGGAAGCCCGGTGTTTGCTGAGCAGCGCTACTGTGACCGAGGTGGCCGAGGCGCTTGGCTTTTGCGACGTGGCCCATTTCTCCCGCTGCTTCAAAGCCGCCTACGCCGTCTCGCCTTCCCAAGCCGGGACCGGCGCGGGGGCCGGTGGCGGCGCCGGCTCGGGGTCGCCTTCAGGCCAGGCCGGCCAGCCATTCGAGGGCGCTGAGGCGGCGGATGCCGTCGTAGGACTGGGGCGGCTCCCGGTCTAGGGTCAGCAGCAGGCGCGGCTGGTAGCCCGGGGCGGCGCGCAGGGGGGCGAGTTCGCGCTCCAGCACGCCGGGGGCGTCGGCCTCGGCCGCCACTTGGATGAAGGTGCTCCCGCTGGAGTCCTCAACCACGAAGTCGACCTCGCCCGCGCCGATCTTGCCGACCATGACCTTGCCGCCCCGGCGCAGCAGCTCGAGGTAGACCAGGTTTTCCAGCACGTGGCCGCGGTCGGCCGGCCGGTCTCCCAACAGCGCCCGGCGCAGCCCGGTGTCGACCACGTAGTGCTTCTGGCCGGACTCCAGGAGGCGTTTGCCGCGCACGTCCCAGCGGGCCGCCGGGTAGGTCAGGAAAGCCGCGGCCAAGGCCGCCAAGCAGCGTTCGATGGTGGTGCGGGAGATGGCCCGCCCGGCCGAGGTCATAGCGTCCGCGATGCGCCTGGGCGAGGCCAAGGATCCGATGCTGGAGAAGACGAACTCGGTCACGGCGCGCAATCTGAGCGGATCGGGGGCGCCGGCCAGCCCGGCGGCATCGCGCATCAGGACGGTGTCCAGAACCCCTTCGAGGTATTGGCGGACTTGCCCCAGGTCCTCCAGGCTGGCGGCGAAGGGGAAGCCGCCGGTCCGGGTGTAGGTGTCATACCAATCGCGCAGGGGATCGGCCGCCTTCGGCGAGCCGCCTCCCAGGCGCGCCGCGAACTCTGAGAACGAGAGCGGCAGCAGGCGCAGTTCGACGTACCGCCCGGTCAGCAGCCGGGCCAGCGGGCCCGCCAGCAGCTGCGAGTTCGAGCCGGTCAGATACAGGTCGACGCCCTTGAGGATGAACAGCCCGTCCACGACTCGCTCGAACTGGTCGGCGTTTTGGATCTCGTCGACAAAGACGTATGTCGGCCCGTCCGGGCGGAGGCGCCCTTTGATGTGGTTGTAGAGCAGGCGGTAGTCGCCCAGCAGGTCGGCGTGGTCCGGATCTTCAAGGTTCAGCGACACGATGGCGCGCGGCTCGACCCCGGAGGCCGCCAGGTCGGCCTGAAACATGTTCAGCAAGGTCGATTTGCCGCAGCGGCGCACCCCGGTGACCACTTTGATGACGTCGCGGCCGGCCCATTGCCGCAACCAGGACAGCGGCCCGGGCCGCTCGATCAAGCGGCTTGCATCAGCCTGGGTTTCCATTTGGCAATTCTATGCGCCATTTTGCGTCGGGGCGAACGATTTGGCGGTTTCGTTTGCCATTTTTCGGGCCGGCGGGCGGTGGCGGCCGGCCGGGTCAGGCGGCGGCGGTGGCGAAGTCCCAGGCCAGCTCGGCGTAGACGCGGGCGGCGGCCTCG